>NZ_JBFRXP010000001.1:0-97053 GCF_041146875.1 Acidithiobacillus sp. IBUN Pt1247-S3
GCAATCGCCCCATGTTGGGATTGCCAGCTGTGGTCTAAGTCCTGGATGAATTGGGCGGAGGTCTTTTGGGTGTTGAGGTGAAAGGGCAGGATGGGGCGGCTGGGGTCTTCCATGCGCCCCTGAAACCACAGCGGCTTGCCATTGGGCAGGCGCAGGGGGAAGCGGTCGTTGTAGCCGCGCACCCCACTGAGGTGGCCAAAGTAATGGTCAAAAGACCGGTTTTCCTGCATGAAGACCACAATATGCTCGACGTCTTCAATGCTGCCCGAGCGGGAGTTGGCGGGCAACATGGCGGCACGGGCGACGGAACTGCCCAAAAAGGCGGTCAAACTGGCGCCCGCCCCAATACTTTGCAAAAACTCACGACGTCTCATGAAGGCTTCTCCTGTTGCAGATGCTGGAGGGCGCCCGCTGCCGGCGGATAATGCCAGGCCAAGGCGCTACGGAAATACTGCTCTGCCTGGACGATGTCCTTGGGCACCCCGTAGCCATGCAGTGCGGCAATACCGAGATCATAGGCAGCGGCACCCACTTTTTCCGCGTAGAGCTGCTGCAATAACAGGCGGCTGCGGCCTTGGTACCAGGCCGCTTTTTGCAGATTGCGGGGCATGAGTTTGCCCTCGGCATAGGTCTTGCCCAGCCAAAAATCGGCATTGGCTACCTGGGGTACCATCAGCCCCTGGCGAAACCAGAAGGCTGCCTTTGCCGGGCTGCGTGGGGTGCCCCAGCCATTGAGGTAGGCATTGGCAAGCTGGCGCTGGGCAAAGCGGTCCCCCGCCTCGGCAGCCTGCTGATACCAGTGAAAGGCCAGTTGCGGGTTGGACCTAACCCCCAGGCCGGCCTGGTACAGGTGCCCCAGGGTATCGGCGGCCCAAAAGTCTTCAGGGTCTGCGGCCGCCTTTTTCAGCAGAGGCAGCGCCTGGGCGTAGGCATTGTGGTTGAGCAGGGCGACGATGGGGGCATCGGCCTGGCGAATCGCCTTGGCGTGGGTTAGATAGGCATCAGCAACGGCGCCCGGGTTGGCGGTGTTGCTCATGGCAATCACTGGCGCCGCTTGGGCAACACCGGTTAAGGCAACAAAAAGGACCAGTCCTGCAAAAAGCTTAGGCATTTTCGGCTCCTGGGTACCGGGGCAGGTCCAAAGGCCCGCCCCTAAGAGGATACAAGATCAGAAGGTGGCTTTCACATCGGCACCGACGAAGGTAGGGGCGCCGACTTGAGCTTCCACGAAATGGCCGCCTTGATCGGCGCTACCCAGGTACAGATCGGCGGAACTGTAGTACTGGGCGTTGAAGAGGTTGTCCACGTACAAATTGAAATAGACCTTCTTCAAACCCATGTCCATGGGACGCCAGGTGTAGCCCAGATTCAGGTCGGTAACGTTGTAGGGGTGTAAGCTGAGGTGCGAGTTCACGCCTTTGTTCGTGTTGATGTACTGCGCGCCTACCACATGGTCCGTAACTCTGGCACTGAAGCCCGCCTGATGGTATCCCAGCCCAAAGTTCAGATTGTAGGTGGGTACCCGCGCAACGCTCTCCCCGGCCGTCACCGCGATCCCCTTGCCAGCGTCAAAGTTGGAGGTGAAATGAGCAGCGGTGAGGGTGTAGTTGGCAAAGGCATTGAAACGATCCGGTAGCTGCAAATCCGCCGAGGCGGTGAAGCCTTGATATAGGGCGCTACCGACGTTGTACTGATAAGTCTTGCCCGTTAAACCATCGTAGTAGTAGCCAAACTTTTTGTGAAACATGCGCAGGAAATAGGATAATGAGGTGTGCAATGGGCCAGTGTTGTAACGGACACCCGTATCAAAACTATCCACATATTCCGGCTTGATAAGGATTTGACCTGGTACCGCACTGTTACCAATCACGGCATAATACGCACTGATATTTGGTACCTTGTACACCCGTCCATAGTGGAAATAGGCATCCAGATCTTTGTTGATCAGATAGCTGACCCCGAAGGACGGCTCCCAAAAGTAGAAGCTATTCCCCACGGAGCCACCATAATTGTAATAATATCCTTCGATATCATTGCAGGTGGTGTGCACCATATAGTACTTCACGCCGGGAGTGATGGTCAGATGCCGGTTGAGGAGGCTCAGGCGGTCTTGCAGATAGACATCAGCAATTTGGCGTTGGTCATGCTCATCCCAGGCATCGTTGTAACCATCAGTCATGGGCACATTGTAGCTGCCGTACCAATACTCGGCAGAGTGGTCAACGCTGGCGATATATTCACCACCCAGGGTCACGACATTATTCGGCAGCAGGAAATCCAGCATGGGATTGAAACCGACATTGCCAAAATTGTCGATGTAGCGCTGATACTGGGTCCCGTTATAGCTGTTACCAAAGAGCGCAGTGGGATCATAAGTGTTGCTTGGCCGCCCCGTTTTTGAAGGGTTGGCATAGGATTTGGTAGAGGTCGGCAGCAAATAGCCGTCATAGATCCCTTTGTAGGCCGCATTGCTGTAGGCCGTGCGATCATTGGTGTTGTGGGTGATGAAGAATTTGGCTTTGGCCAAGAGATACTGGTTGATGATGGATTTCCAACCCAACACCGTGGTAAAGGAACTGGTGTTGTTCCAGTTGGCGTAGACATTGGGATTCCACTGGAAATCCCGCCCGTATTTATTGATCAGGGCTACGGGTGCGCGCTCGGGAAACTGGGCCAACTCGTGGTTGTAGATCATGTACAGAGAAAGCTGAGACATCCCGTGATCGTAGGGCTGTATCGCCGCAAAGTAGTAGTTGTTATTGATGGAATGGACGTAGTTCAGATAGCTCTGATACGGCTGATAATTGTAGGAAGCCACCATCCTGGTGCTCACATCAGGCAAAACGCCAGAATTGATGGTGAAGGCACCAAAACCACTGTCACCGGTACCGCCGGTATAGACCCCGCCACCGCCCGCCACCTGGACGCTGAAGTTCTCGCTGGGCTGGGTAGGTGTGTAGTCCAGGGTCCGCCGAGGGCGTTGATACCGGTTTCCGAGGGCGTGTTGGCGCCACTATAGACTTTGACGCCCGAAAACTGGCCCATCCCGATGGGCGTCAGGGCATGATCATCGCCCTGTCCGGTAATGCCGCCGCGGAAGGTATTGATCAGGGGCACGCCATCAAACTCTACGCCCATCTGATCACTGTTAAAGCCCTGATAGGAAAAAGTGCTGTCGGAGCTGGTAAGGTTGCCCGGCCCAGTGCTGATGACGGTAAAGCCCGGAATGTTGCGCAAAATGGACTGGAAGTTCTCATTGGGGCTGGCGTGTTTGACCAGTTCCTTGGTCAGAGAGCCGGTGCCGCGCTCGGGGGGTGCGGTCTTTTCCACCTCGCCAATGGTGACGGGCTGTTTACCTGTGCTGCTTGCTGCGGGGATCGCATCTGTCGCGCTCGGTTCACTCTGGGCATAGGCGAAGCTGCTTTGCGCGAGGGCCAACAGCAGCGCAGCCAACAAGGGGTTCAGCTTATTCATCGTGTACTCCTCAACATGTAGCGGTTTTACCAAATTGTTGGGAGAGAGTAACAAAGTAATGTTACAGCTTGATGAACATTGGATGACAAAATTATGATATTTTGCGGTTTTTCCACGTGAATACCGCCGGCTGTTATGGTGGAAAACCAGAGTGGTATTGAGACTATCCCTTGAAATACCCTAATGCGAAGCACCCAAATAATGCCAAAATGAGTACGCCATTTTTCTTTTTTGCGTTATGAACTTGGAGAAACAGGTTGGGACCATTGACAGCCTGAGGGAAAGCTTGCACCATAAAATGCAACATGGTTGCAATATAAGAGAGAGCCGCTGTGGACCAACACAATGCTTTGCAAAGAAATGGCTTCAGTTTCTGGGAACTCGTCTGTCGGAGTATTTCGGGCATAGCCGCCAGCTGCGACATGGTGGCCATGCCCTCAGCACCCAGCCCTTGGGCCTGGAAACGCGCCGGTCACCGGATCCCTGGTAACCTCATCTGCCATTGATCTGAGCCTCCCAATGCCTGTATCGACTCAGCGTATCGCTATCCTTTCCGCCGCCGCCCTGGCTTCGGCGCTGTGTAGCCTGCCGGTGCTGGCTTCCAGCAAGGTCCAAAGTATCCCCGAAACGACCCATCAACCTTGGGAAAATGGTCTTTCCCTGGTCAACCACTTGGACATTGAGAGCGTTTCTAATTTGCGCGGTGGGTTGGCTCAGGGCACCACCGCTGCGGGTTTGTGGAAAGGGGGGCTGGGTCTGCACACCGGCAGGGCCGGCTGGTGGTCTGGTGGATTGTTTTTGGTGGAAGGTTTGGTCGCCAATAGTGGTGCACCCAACAGCCTCTATGTGGGAGACCTGCAAGGGGTATCCAACCTGACCACTCCCTATGTCCATATCGCCCGCCTGTACAAGGCGTATTATCGCCAAAACTTGGGGCCGAATACCTTGCGCATCGGCCTGATCAATCGCAATGATTATTTCAATGTCACGGGGGTGGCGGGGGACCTTTTCAACGCCTCCTTTGGTATCTATCCCACCATCACCGCCAATATTCCCTATACCCCCACCTATCCCTATTCCAGTCTGGGCGTCATGGCCGCTGGACAATGGGGTGGAACCACCATCCAGACGGGCGTGTTTGGCGCCGATGGCGTCCACCCCTACCGTCGCCCCTGGGGTGCGGATGGGTCGATTTGGTACGGGGAGATCGACCAGAGTCTGAAGCTCGGACCAGGGCAGATGATGCTCAAGGCTGGGGGATACTATAGTCAGGTAAGCGGCTCATATCTTACGCAGAATATTGGTATTGGCCCTGCGCCCAGCCAAGGTGGATTCTATGGCACTGGCGAATATCGTTGGCGAAGCTCGGGGATGCAGTGGGGGGCCTTCCTCCAGGGGAGCGCTGCCCCCAACGTGGCGGCGGTTTCCCCCATCAATGCCTATCTGGGCGCGGGTCTGCGTTTGCGGCACTTTCTGCCCGCCGTGCCCAAAGCCACCCTGAGTTTGGGCATGGCACGGGCCTGGCAGCGGCAACAGGGGGCGGAGACCAGCCTGGAAATCAACTGGCGCCAGCCCCTCTCCCACGGTCTCTATATCTCCCCGGACCTGCAGTACATCATTAACCCCGGTGCCAACGTCCCTGGCAGCCGGCTGGCCAACGCGCTGGTCGCCATTGTCCGTTTGGGGTGGGACTATTCCCTAAAAGGCTGAGCGTTCGTTAGCTGTCTATTTGCGTACCCTTGGAAGCGCTATCCCTCATTTCCCCATGGTTCCGGACCCTTTTTGGCATCTTTCTCCAATCATGCTAGGGTCATTCCTCGTTTCGCCTTGAGGGAAAAAATGTTGAGGAAGATTACGCTATCAACGCTGTTCGTCTCGGCCTTGTGTGCCCCGGCTCTGTGCATGGCAGCGGCGTCTCAGCCGCAGGGGTTTAGCGGGAATCTCGGTTTGGGGTTCAGTAATAGCACTGGCACCAGTCAGGCCCTAAGTCTCAACACCGAAGGTGCCCTGCATTGGCTGCGTGGGCCGTGGTCTAACGATTCGACCTTGGCGTACAACTACGCGCAAAATAGTGGCGTGGTTTCTGCGGATCGTCTAGCGCTGGGTAACAGCACAAAGTATTTGTTTGAAAAAAATACCTATGCCTTCGGTTTGCTGGACTATGTGCGCAACCATTTCGATGGTTATTTTTACCGTGTAAACGAGTCTGCCGGTGTGGGTCATTATCTGTATCCATCCGACAATATGCGCTTAGCACTGGAGGCCGGCGTGGGTGCCCAGGAATCGCACCGAATTGGGTATGCCGCAGCCATCAATCCCACAGCTCTGCTTTCTGCCAAATATCGTTGGCAGATCAGTAAGGGGGCGCGATTAACCGAGGATGTGGATGCAGTCCTAGTAGAAAGTGGTGCCAACAACTACCAATCACTGTTGGCACTGGATACGCCCCTGCTTGGTTCTCTGGGGATGCGGTTTTCTTTTCTGGCGACATACAATAGCCGGGTACCAGTGGGATATAAGCAAGTCAATACGCTGACTGCGGTAAATCTCGTTTATCATTTTTAAGGGGGAAGGTATGCGACAGTCTGGCCGCGCAGCGGATGAGCTCCGCATTCTGCGTGTAGAGCGGAGCTACACGAAACATGCGGAGGGCTCGGTTCTTATCAGCTTTGGCGACACTCGCGTGCTCTGTACGGCAAGTGTGGAAGAGAAAACTGCACCGTTCTTGCGCGGTTCAGGGCAGTGTTGGATCACTGCGGAATACAGTATGCTTCCGCGCGCGACGCAGACCCGTATCCCGCGCGAGGCAGCGAAGGGCAAGATCGGCGGGCGTACCCATGAAATTCAGCGATTGATTGGCCGCAGTCTGCGCGCCGCCATTGATCTGAAGGCTTTAGGTGAACGCACCATTTGGCTGGACTGTGATGTGCTACAGGCCGATGGTGGCACCCGTACCGCAAGCATCACCGGCGCCTGCATTGCCTTAGCTGATGCCATCGATGGGCTTCTCCGGCGCGAAGCACTTACGACTAACCCCTGGCGTCATTGGGTGGCTGCAGTATCAGTGGGCATCGTGGGGGGAGACGCCGTTTTGGATCTCGATTATGCCGAGGACAGCACTGCCGAGGTCGACATGAATCTGGTCATGACCGATACCGGGCACTTTGTCGAACTACAGGGTACAGCCGAGGGAGACCCTTTTTCTGCCACGCAAATGGCGGACATGCTCGTTCTCGGGCGCAAGGGAATCAATGAACTCATTGCCTTCCAACAACAGGAACTTCCCGCTTGGTCGCAGCCCGCGAGCTAATGCTGGCATCACGTAATGCGGGCAAGCGGCGGGAGTTGGAACCTGTCTTTGCCGAGCTTGGTTGGACGCTGCTCAGTCTTGACGCCTTGAATATTGCTAGCCCAGAAGAGACGGCTTTTTCCTTCCTGGAAAATGCCCTACTCAAGGCGAGACACGCCGCAGAACGCTGTCAGCAATGGGTGCTGGCGGAGGATTCCGGGCTATCTGTTCCCTCGTTGGGCGGAGCGCCAGGGGTGTACTCTGCCCGGTACGCCGGAGATGATGCACTCGATCAGGAAAACAATGAGCTACTGTTGCAACGTATGCGCCACCTGACTGGGGCGCAACGAGAAGCATATTTTGTTTGTGTGATGGTGCTTCTGCGCGGCCCGGAGGATCCCGATCCACGCTTTGCACGCGGCGTTTGGCAAGGAAAAATTGCCGAAGAAGCGAAAGGGGCTGGTGGATTTGGATATGATCCAGTCTTTCTTCCCTATGCCATGGGCGAACGCAGCGCCGCGGAATTGTCATTGAAAGAAAAACAGGACTGCAGCCATCGGGCGCAAGCGCTACGGAAGCTACTATCAGAGATACAGCAAGATGCGGCCTAGGGCGTTTTGTCTTCCCAGCCTCCATCGACGAGCAGTTGGCGAAGCTTCCCCAGGGCGCGAACTTGCAACTGGCGTACCGCTTCGCGGCTGACACCCAGCCGTTCGGCGACCGCCTCAAGGGTCATGGGGCTGTCACCGTGCAGGCCAAAGCGGTAGATCATCACTTCTCGCTGTTTGGCATTGAGCTCCGACAGGAACCCACGCAGGGCTCGGGCACAGGATTCGCGGTCATATTCCTGGCATGGCGAAGCCATTACCCCCATGATTTGATCAATCCGGCTAAAGCCCTCTTGGATTTCTTCGTCGAGTGATGAAACACGGATGTCGGCAAATTCGAGAGCGCGTACAGTGCTTTCACGAACGCCGAGCGCTTCGACGCGCTTCTGTCGAATCTCGTCGTTGTTGCTTAAGGCGCTCTCGTCCTCTCGCTGCGTATGGGCATGCAGAGACTTCGCAAGATAATCGGGCAAACGAATAAAACGCGAACGAATCAATGCGCGTTGCATGGCTTCCCGAATCCACCAGGTGGCGTAACTCGAAAAGCGTGTACCAAGACCTTCGCGGAAGCGCTCGGCCGCCCGCATCAGGCCCATGTAGCCTTCTTGGATCAAATCCTCCTGGCTCAGTCCTTTATTTCGGTATGCGCGAGCGATGGATCGGACCAGCGGCATGTGTGCCGAGACCAGAGACGCCCGTGCACTTTCATCGCCTTGACGCAGTCGTTGGATCAGATTCGCTTCTTGTTTGGCACTGAGGAAAGGGCCGGATTCCGCAATAGCTTCTACAGGGATATCTGGCGCTGGAGCTTGGGGCAAATCAGGTATCTCAGTGCCCGGGTTCGATGCGGCTTTCTTCGAACTATGTGTTTTTGGCATACCTAACTCCGTAATAGGTGGCGATTACCGGTTTTCAGAACCGAGTTCAACATTGCCCTCTAATATCCTAATTCAACAAAGTTTCTTTCCAACTGTATTAGGAACCTCTGGCGATATTATGTCAAGAAGCTGTTGCAGGTGTAACGGCGACCGTTGCAATTTGGGAAAATCTCCTGTTTGCAGGTATAAAATTTTGACTCGTCATCTGGTAACGAGTATCCTCTTGCGCCTCAAGACCAGACCTTTTTTGGAGAGGAAACGCTTTTCATGCCAACCATTCGCGTCAAAGAAAATGAACCCTTCGAAGTTGCCCTGCGCCGATTCAAGCGCTCCTGCGAGAAAGCCGGTGTGCTGACGGAAGTCCGTCGTCGCGAGTTTTATGAAAAGCCAACGGAAGAGCGCAAGCGCAAGGCTGCGGCAGCGCGGAAGCGGTCTCTCAAGCGGATGCGCCGGCAGCAGATGCGTTTGGTGCGGATGTACTGATGTCCCTGCGCGAGCAGATCCAAGAAGATATGAAGGCGGCGATGCGTGCTCGGGAAACCGAGCGCCTCGGTACCATTCGTATGTTACTCGCCGCCATTAAGCAAAGAGAAGTGGACGAGCGTCGGGAACAGTCGGATACGGACGTTCTGGCGGTGGTCGAAAAACTGATCAAACAGCGCAAGGAGTCGGCAAGGCAATTCCGTGATGGCGGTCGGCCTGAGCTGGCAGACAAGGAAGACGCCGAGATTGTTTTTCTCCAACCCTACCTCCCTGCCGCCCTCAGTGAGGCCGAAATTGACGCGCTCATCGGCAGCGCCATTTCGGACAGTGCAGCGCAAGGCCCGCGCGATATGGGCAAGGTGCTGGGCCTATTGCGCCCGCAAGTGCAGGGTCGCGTCGACATGGCGGTGCTTTCCGAAAAGGTCAAAACACGCCTGAACACCTAAGCATGGATGCAGGGATCGCCGCGCACGAGGCCCCTGATGCGCTGCGACTGGCAGCGCAAACTGCCCTCGAATTACCTCTCCTGTGCCAATATTGGCTAGATCGCTGCGTGCATGTCTATGCCAAACGCCATGTCCTCTCCCTAGATCCCTGGATCCCGGTCGTCGAGATTAAGCAGCGCCTAGCGCGCAGCGCCGCTTTGCAACGGCGTCTCGCCGATGGCCCCGGGCTGCCCAGCACAGAACTCCCGGATATTGTTGAGATTCTCACTCTCGCGAGTCGGCCCGGCGCCCTCCTGAGCGGGATAGAGCTACTACGGGTGCGGCGGGTTCTGGAGATGGCGGCAGGATATGCCCGCTTTCTGCAACCGATAGACGACTTCCTCTTCGGCGACGCGGAAATCCTCACGCCCAATCCCATCCTCCTCGGCCGACTCCGGGATAGCTTGGATCTCGACGGCGTATTGCTTGATCAGGCTAGCCCGGAGCTTGCGCGACTGCGCCAGCAGCTGCGGGTACAGCGCGCGCAGGTGCAGCAGCAGTTACAAGGGTTATTGCGCGAACGCGAGCGGCGGGAAATTTGGCAGGATCCTCATGTCGTGCAGCGCCGTGGGCGCTTTCTTTTGCCGGTGAAGGCCAACTTCAAGGGGCGCCTGCGCGGCATTGTGCACGATCGCTCTGCCAGCGGTGAGACTTTGTTCATTGAGCCTCTCGGCGTGGTGGAACAAAACAACCTCCTGGTTGAGCTGGAAGCGGCGCAGCGTCAGGAAGAAGAACGCATTCTGCGCGGCCTCACCACCCTTCTGGGTAGCGAGACCGAGCGGCTGCTGCTTACCCTCGAACGCATGGGCCGGCTCGAAGCGATCCGCGCTGGCCTGGAACTCGCCGCCGTTTGGGGCGGTAGTATCCCGGCAGTACGCGAATCGGCCTCGTTTAACCTGCGCGCTTTGCGCCACCCGCTCCTGGTACTGCGGCACTTTGACGACATCGTTGGTAACGATCTCGCGCTGGGTGAGGAAGCGAAACAGTTATTGATCACCGGACCCAATACCGGCGGCAAAAGTGCCTTGCTCAAGGCCGTGGGCCTGTTACATCTGGCGGCCTATCTGGGATTACCGATCCCGGCGGAAGGGGAGTTGGGTTATTTTCCATCGATCTACGCGGTGATTGGGGATGCGCAAGACCTGCAGGCTGATCTCTCCAGTTTTTCGGGGCAAATGCGGCAGGTGCGTGACATCCTTGCGCAGGTGCGCAACGACACGCTGGTGCTTCTCGACGAGTTGGGAAATGGCACTGACCCACGCGAGGGTGCCGCTCTGGCGCAGGCGGTGGCTGCGGATTTGCGTGAGTGCGGGGTGGTAACCATTCTCACCAGTCACATGGCGGTGCTCAAGCGCTACGCCCTGCGCGAAGACGGCGTGCTCCTGGGGGGAATGGGCTTTGACCTGGAGCGCTTGCAACCGACTTACCAGCTCCAGCTTGGCCGCGCTGGCGCGAGTCAAGGGTTGGTGATAGCGCGCAAGATCGGGTTGCCCGACAAAGTGCTTGCCCTGGCTCACGCCATTCATGCGGGCGAGCAGGAAAATTGGGAGAGCTGGGAAGATCGTCGGGATTCGCTATTGCGAAATGCGGAAGAACAAGCGGCAAGCGCCCAGGCCGCCGCCGAAGAGCAGATTCGCCTGCGCGTTCAAGTACAAAAAGAGTTGGATAAAGCTGCCGCACTGCGCTTGCGCGCGGAAGAGGAGGCGCGCAAGGAATGGCAGAAGATGCTTGCTGACGCGCGTGTCCAAGTGCGTACAGCGATTGCCGGACTCAAGCAAGGGCGGAATACGCAAGCGGCAACCGAGACCCTCGATCGTCTCGATCAGCACCTGGGTGCTACGTCTGCCGCAGAACCGGAGCTGCCCACGCCCGGAAGCCGCGGGCTCTTCCTGCCTCTGCGGCAGCCAGTAGAGGTACGGCGTGTCGACGTGGCCGGCCAACGTCTGCAGGTCGATCTGCGCGGCAAGCAGCTATGGATTCCGCTGGGTCAATTTCAAGCCGATGCCGGGCTTGCCTTGCCCAGGGAAGAGGGCCGTAGTCAGTATGTGGCGCCGGAGGAGCATCCCTGGCAGCTAGACCTGCGCGGGCAACGACGAGACGTTGCCGAAGCGGCATTGCTTCGCCATCTGGACGCGGCAGTGGCGGCTGGACGCAATCAAATTGAGGTGTTGCATGGCAAGGGTAATGGCGTACTGGCGGAACTGGTGCGCGAATTTGCCGAGCAGGACCCGCGGGTGGCCTCCTGGCGAATGGCGCGCCCCGAGCAAGGGGGTGGCGGCGTTTCCGAATTGGAACTACGCTGAAACATGGCCCGCTATTCCCGACAAGTCATCGACAGCGTTTTGGAGCGTACTGATCTGGTACGTTTGATTGACGCGCGCGTCACCCTCAAGAAAAAGGGGAAGGACTATTGGGCCTGCTGTCCCTTCCATCACGAGAAGACCGCGTCGTTTTCGGTGAGTGCCGACAAGCAGATTTACTACTGCTTTGGTTGTCACGTACATGGTAATGCCCTGGATTTTCTTATCGCCTATGAGCGTCTCGGCTTTGTGGAAGCCCTGGAGATGCTTGCCGATCAGGCCGGCGTGGAGCTACCCAAGGATCAGGATGCAGCAGTTCCCGACCAGCGTTTTCCCGCTCTGCGAGAAATGTTGGAGCGAAGTCTCGAAGTGTATCGTCAGGCACTTTCCGACTCTGCGCAAGCGCAGCAGTACTGGCAGTCGCGCGGTGTAACTGCCCAAAGCATCGAGCACTTCGACCTTGGCTACGCGCCGGAAGGACAGCGCATTCTCGCGCAATTGGGAAAAACCGCGCACGATCGGGAGTTGCTGGTGGACGCTGGAGTTCTTGGCAAGAGCGCCGACGGCCGTTTCTATGAGCGTTTTCGTGGCCGGATCATCTTTGCCATTCGCGATGGGCGCGGTCGTCTGAGCGGTTTGGCGGGGCGTAGTATTGATGGTCGTGAGCCCAAATATCTTAATTCTCCCGAAACCCCCCTATACCACAAGGCACAGGTATTGTTCGGTCTGGATCGCGCGCGTGCGGGTATTCGGCGCGCGGAGAAGGTCGTATTGGTGGAAGGCTATCTGGATGTCATTACCTTGCATCAGGCGGGAGTTGATAATGTGGTGGCCGCGAGTGGCACTGCGCTTGGCGAAACCCAACTGGAAACCCTCTTTCGTGCGAGCCAAGAGGTAATCCTCTGTTTCGATGGTGATCGTGCCGGTCGTGGCGCGGCACAGCGAGTGGTAGCGCTGAGTCCGGCACATCTGCGTCCAGGCCGGTTGCTGCGCGTACTCTTCCTGCCAGATGGAGAAGACCCGGATTCCCTGGTGCGTAATCAAAGTGCTGAGGTCTTTACAAATTTGCTGGCCAGCGCGCAACCGGCGGTTGATGTCTATCTGGATTTCCTTGCTACGGAGTACGATCTGCAGCGGGCGGACGAGTTGGCACAATACCGGCGCCTGGCGCGTGAGTTTCTCGACAAGCTGGCAGATCCAGATCTGCGCGCGGTCTATCAACAACGTTTGCAACTGCAATCGCACCCAAGCTCTGTTTCGCCGACAAGTAACGTTCCCGCAATCATGCGAAAAACGGTAAGTTGGCGCGGAGAACTGGCCCGTCATCTCGCCCTCTTTTTGCGTTTCCCTGCTGACCCTGCCTGGGCAGCTCTCGACCAAGAGCTATTGCAGCGTTTCGCCGGCGAGCGCGCGGAGTTGGACGCGCTGCGGCGTGCCCTTGAAATTTCTGCCAAGATTACCCATCTAAGCAGTCAGGCCCTATGTTTGGCGCTGGCAGCAGAGCCGGATGGCGATCGCTATCTGGCATTGGTGATGGCAAGTGATAGCGTGGAGGATGTGACGCAGGAACTGCAGATCGACATAGCCGTAGAACGTGCCAATGCAGAATTACGGCGCTTGCGTAGCCTGTCATTAGGCAAGCTGGGCGACCGTGCGGGAGTCGGTGCTCTGAGCGCGGAAGAGCGAACGGAGCTGCTGCGGAACTTACAACGTAAGCGCGGCGCAAAGGCCGCGAGGAGCTAGAAAAAAATGTCTGGCATCTTTTCACAAGCGTTAGTTTTTTTATATAATGGGCGGCTATGCGTGCCGTTGGATCCCCTATGACAGACAACGAAACTTCTTTGGATGCAGAATCCCAGCGTTCTGAGCTCAAGGCCCTGATTGCACGGGGTAAAGAGCAGGGATACCTGACCTATCGCGAGATCAATGACCTCTTGCCTGAAGAGATCTTTGATCCTGAACAAATGGAAAACGTCATCTCCATGATCAACGACATGGGGATTGAGGTCTACGAAGAGGCCCCGGAAGACGACGGTCTTCTCCTCGGTGATAACGAGGGAGGGGCGGTCATTGCGTCGCAAGAAGTAGAAGAAGCGGCGGAAGAAGCCCTCGCCGTTGTTGAAGCGGACATTGGCCGTACCAGCGACCCAGTGCGCATGTACATGCGCGAAATGGGCAGTGTAGAGCTCCTCACTCGCGAAGGGGAAATCGAGATCGCGCGCCGTATTGAAGACGGTCTTTTGCAAGTGCTGCGTGCGGTATCTACTTGCCCAACCACGATCTCCCTGCTTTTGGAAGCGGCGGAACGGGTGGAGCGCGGTGAGTTGCGCCTCGACGAAATTGTTGATTCCTTCATCGACCCCAATGCCATCGAAGAAAGCGCGGAAGCCGAAGACGAAGAAATGAGTCTGGAGGCGGGTGACGAAGCGACGGATGATGGGGACGAAGAGGAAGACGGCGAGGGGGGAGCATTGTCTGCAGCCGACAAAGGCCCGCAGATGGAAGAAGCCTTGGAACGGTTTGCCGCGATTCGCGCCGATTATGAAGTATTGATGGCGCTGCGCGCGCGCGGTGAGGGGCGCAGCGCGTCGTACCAGGAGCAACGCCAGGTGCTTGCTGGCCGCTTTCTGGAAATCAAGCTCAATGTCCGCCAGATCGATCATATGGCCGATGCTCTGCGTGCGCTCACCGAAGAGGTGCGGCAAGCAGAACGACGTATCATGCATCTGTGCATAGAACGTGCGGCGTATCCACGCAAGGACTTTGTGCGCAGTTTCCCTGGGCGCGAGAGTGATCCGCGCTGGTTGGACGAGCAAATTGCTTCTGGTAAAGCCTATGCGAACAAGTTCGAGGCAATGCGTGAGGATATCCTCGCCGTCATGCAGCGCATGGGCGACATTGAGGAACGTGCCGGTTTGCCGATTGCCGAGATCAAGGAAGCCAGCCGGTTGATGTCCATTGGCGAGGCCAAGGCGCGGCGAGCGAAAAAAGAGATGGTCGAGGCCAACCTGCGTCTGGTGATCTCCATCGCCAAAAAGTACACCAATCGTGGTCTGCAATTCCTGGATCTGATCCAGGAAGGCAACATTGGCTTGATGAAAGCGGTGGACAAGTTTGAATACCGTCGCGGCTATAAGTTCTCCACCTATGCGACCTGGTGGATTCGCCAGGCCATTACGCGCTCTATTGCCGATCAGGCGCGTACTATCCGCATCCCGGTACACATGATCGAGACGATCAATAAACTGAACCGGATCAGTCGTCAGATGCTGCAGGAGATGGGGCGTGAGCCGAGCCCGGAGGAACTTGCCGAGCGCATGGAAATGCCGGAAGACAAGATTCGCAAGGTGCTCAAGATCGCCAAGGAACCCATCTCCATGGAGACGCCCATTGGTGACGATGAAGACTCGCATCTGGGGGATTTCATCGAAGATCGGAATGTCGCGGCGCCTACCGACTCGGCAATCAACGCGGCCATTCGCGAAGTTGTCGAAGAGCTTCTTGATAACGGGCTGACCGCGCGTGAGGCAAAGGTGTTGCGTATGCGCTTCGGTATCGGCATGAACACCGACCACACCTTGGAAGAAGTGGGTAAGCAATTCGACGTGACCCGTGAACGTATACGGCAGATTGAGGCCAAGGCCCTGCGTAAGCTGCGTCATCCCTCGCGCTCCGATCGTCTCAAGAGTTTCGTTGACGGCGAAGTCACCATCCTTACCTGATGATTTTGGGCGCTCCTCCGCACGGAGGCGCCCAGCTTTGGGCCTATAGCTCAGTCGGTTAGAGCAGGGGACTCATAATCCCTTGGTCCCAGGTTCGAGTCCTGGTGGGCCCACCATATAAAATAGTGAGTTACGATACAAAAAAGCTGACCAGAAACGCCATTGGCACAGCAACTGGCGCAGTGAAATCCCGCCCGATCGGTGGGCCAAACATCCGCGTGTCCTAAAAATCCCTGATGCTGGATTTTGCTGGCAGCAACGCGATGAAATCGCCTATCATATCGAAGACGGTCGGGTGATCTTCGACGAAGGCGCGGTCTGGGATGGATGAGAATCCTTTCGCGATCTTCTCGGAATGGGATGGTGATGCGGACAGGCGAGCGTATGGGCAATTGTAAAGCCTGGGATGTGGTAAAGGTGCCGTTTCCGTATACGAAGCGCCCTGTGCAGCAGTATCGTGCCGCCTTGGTCGTTGCGACGATTGAATTGAATATGGCGGAACCGCTTGGACAGTTGTCTTTGTCGGATCGCCAAAGGAAGACGCCGCATGTTGTATATCGAACCTGATGCCGGTCCGGTGCCTATTATTCACGTCATCCGGCAAGCCAAACGGGAAATCGACGTGGGTGTCTATTACCTGTCGGATCGGCCCATCCTGAACGCCCTCCGCGCCGCTCGTGCGCGGGGCATATACGTGCGGATCATCGTGGAAGGCAAACCCTACGGCATGAAGTCCTGGCAAGTCCGCAAGGAAGAGCGAGCCATCCGGGCCACGGGGGCTACGCTACGCTTGGCCCCCTATCGCTTCACGAGCCACGGCGATCAGTACGCTTTTTACCATGCCAAGTATGTTTGTAACGGGCACGAGTGTGAGATTGGCACGGCCAATTTCGATTGGTCGGCTTTTCACCGCAATCGGGAGTATCTGTATGTCACCTCGAATCCTGCCGTGGTCCAGGCGGTCCACGCTGTTTTTAACGCCGACTGGACCAACCGTCGCGCACCCGCGTTGGCGCATCGGGTATTGGTTCTCTCTCCGGGCACGTCCGCCGCGCAACTTCTGCAAGTGATCAATCAGCCCGGCCCCATTGACGTGGAAAGCGAGGAATTGGGGCCGTACAAGCCCATTCTGGACGCCTTGGCGGCCAAGGGCCGAGACCTGCGGTTCATTCTGCCGGCGAGCGTAAACAGCACGGACCAGCAGGATGTGGCTTACCTGCGCTCCCATGGTTGCCAGGTGCGCTTACTGCCGAAGAAGCCCATCTACATGCACGCCAAGATGATTGTGGGAAGTCGTGAGGCTTTCGTTGGTTCGGAGAACTTCACCGAGACCAGTCTTGAGGACAACCGGGAAATGGGGCTACTACTGGCCGGCACGGACATCTCGACGTTGCAAGGGCAATTTAATCGAGACTGGGTGCGGGCCGCTGGTTAAACGGAGCGGGAATGGCGCACTTGCCACGGAACCGGCAGCCGAAGGCCAGACGAAATATCCGCCGCGTCTGGAGGTCGTATGATCAGCGCCTCTGCACTTTGTGCATGCGTCGGTTCTCATTTTTTCCTCCAAAGATTCCACTCCTACCCGTCGTCTTTGATACGTTCCAGACCTGCGCTTGGATCGGTTCTGGCGAGGTGCTATGCTTTGCGGATTCATGGATGGTGAGGTACAAGGGTGTGGTACGAAAAGCGCGAAAAGCACCTTTGTAACGTCATGTTAAGTAAGTACGTGCTGTTCAATTTGGAGTGGCCCACCCTCTCCGTCAGTTTCTGCAATGCCATTTTCTCTATGGCGACAAAGATCGGTCCCCTCGCAGTGGTAGGTGATGAACCCCGTCAGGCCCGGAAGGGAGCAGCGGCAGTTACTGATCCAGGTGCCGGGGTGCGGCTGGTTGGCGTCGCCTCCCTATTGATCGACTGATGGCTGGCGTCTACCAAGCCCTGGCGCGACGCTGGCGACCGCAGTCCTTTGCCGATTTTGTCGGCCAGGACACGGTGGTGAAATCGCTGCGCCATGCCCTGGATTCCGGGCGCTTGCACCACGCCTTTCTCTTTACCGGCACGCGCGGGGTAGGCAAGACTACCCTCGCACGCTTGCTGGCCAAGTGCCTCAATTGTGAGCGCGGCGTTAGCAGCGAACCCTGTGGTGAGTGTAGTGCCTGCAAGAGTATTGCCGCCGGTAGCTTTGTTGATCTGCTGGAAGTGGACGCCGCCAGTCGTACCCGCGTCGATGAGACCCGCGAGCTGCTCGACAACGTACAATACGCGGCCAGTAGTGGGCGCTACAAAGTCTATCTCATCGACGAAGTACACATGCTCTCCACCCATAGCTTCAACGCCCTGCTGAAGACCCTGGAAGAGCCGCCGGAGCATGTGAAATTCCTTTTGGCGACTACCGATCCGCAAAAGATACCGGCGACGATCCTCTCCCGTTGCATCCAGTTTCATCTGCGCCGGCTTGATGCACCGTTAATCGTGCAACGCCTGCGCCAGATTCTGGCGGCGGAAGAGGTGGAGGCCGCCGATGCCGGGTTGGAGGCTCTGGCGCAGGCAGCGGACGGTAGTCTGCGCGATGCCCTGAGCCTGACCGACCAGGCCATTGCCCAGGGCGCGGGGCGCGTGGATGCCGATACGGTAACCGTTATGCTTGGCCTCTGCCCGCAAGATGTCGCGGCAAATTTTCTCGTCGCGCTTTTGCAGCGTGACAGCGCTCAGGTTTTTGCATTGCTGCGTGAACAGATGGCGCTAGGGCAGGATGCGGCGGCATTACTTGATGCCTTGATCGAGGAACTGCACCGCCTGAGTCTGGCACAGTGGTTGCCCGAGCAGCAGCGAGCGCTGACCCCGCAAATAGAGGGGTTGTTGCGCCGGGAGTCCCCTATGCTGTTGCAATCCTGGTATCACCTTCTGCTCTCGGCGCGGCGCGATTTTGCCCTCTATCCCAATCCACGTATGGCTATTGAGATGGCATTGCTGCGCCTTTTGGCCTTTCTGCTGCCCGAGGGGCCGAAGGGGGAGGGCAAGACCGTAGTTACGCGAGAAGTGGATGCACCGCGACCACGACAGACTGCCAAAGCTGATCTGGTTCTACCGCCACCAATACCGGAACAGGCGAACGAGCGTCTGTCGCGGCCTGCGACAGTCCCGCAGCAAGCCTGGGAAGAACTGCTCTCCAAACTATCCCTGAGCCCTTCACTGCAAGAGTTCTTGCGTCATAGTCGGGCGCTGCGTTGTGATCAGGACGCGCTCCATCTCGCTCTTGACCCGGCCTATGAGTCCCTCATGCGGAAGGACGAGGCTACCTTGCGTGCCGCCGTGCAGGCCTATTGGCAGGGTGCCACCGAAGTACAGATGACGGTATTGGAGGCGGACTCGGCGGTCGGAACACTGGCGCAGGAGGCATCCGCACGCGAGCAGGCGCGACGGGCAGCGATCGAGGCGGAGGCCATGGCCGACCCGCGCTTGCAGGAGTTTCAGGAGACCTTGCAGGCACGCCTGCTGCGGGTAGAGATTCTTGATAGGGTCAGTAATTCTTAGTGGAGGAACAGTAATGATGAAGGGTGGCTTGGGCAATATCATGAAGCAGGCGCAGCAGATGCAGGAGCGTTTGCAGCAGGTGCAGGAAGAATTGGCGCATGTGGAAGTCCAGGGTCATGCCGGTGGCAACTTGGTAGAGGTGACCATGACCTGCCGAAATGACGTGCGCCGAGTACGCATCGACGCCTCGCTATTGGAAGATGGCGACAAGGAGATGCTGGAAGATTTGGTGGCGGCGGCGGTCAACGACGCTCTGCGCAATGCCGAGAAGACCAGCTCCGAGCGTTTGTCCACGGTCACCGGTGGCATGAATATCCCAGGATTGAATCTGCCGTTCTGATCTATGGCCGGTAGCACTCCTTCCCTGGACAAGGTCGTCGCATTATTGCGGCGCCTGCCTGGCATCGGTCCGCGCTCGGCGCAACGGATTGCCCTCGACCTCCTGCTGCGCAAACGCGAGCTGATGCCGCAGTTGGCGCAGGCCTTGGAGCAGGCGCATCGTGCTATCCGTCATTGTACGCGCTGCAATAATCTCTGCGAGGACGAGCTTTGTGTCCTGTGCAGTAGTGCGCGACGCGACCGCGGCACGCTCTGCATTGTCGAATCTCCCGCGGATCTGCTCGCCATTGAAGACTCTGGTGCTTACAGCGGCGAGTATTTCGTGCTCATGGGGCATCTCTCGCCCCTGGATGGTATCGGCCCGGACGCCCTACATCTCGATCTTCTGGAAAAACGCCTACAGGAAGATGGGCTGCAAGAGGTAATTTTTGCCACCAATTCCACCCTGGAGGGGGAGGCAACGGCGCAGTTTGTTGCTGCATTAGTGCCAGAGCGCATTCGCGTGACCCGCATTGCCCGCGGTATCCCCATGGGCGGGGAACTGGAATATCTGGATCGCAGTACCCTGGGGCGTGCCGTGCACGGACGCGGTGCCCTCGATCCGTAGCAGATCAGCAATAAGACCAGCGCAACGACGACGAGGAAGAATACACCATGATTACCACACCATCTGCCCCCTTGCCCGGGGACAATGTCTTTTTTTTGCTGATGGGGGCCATTCTGGTCTTTGCCATGCATGGCGGCTTTGCCTTTCTGGAACTCGGTACCGTACGCCGTCGCAGTCAGGTGAATGCCCTGGTAAAGATCATCAGCGATTTTGGCATTTCTACCATCGTTTATTTTTTTATTGGTTATCACATCGCTTACGGGATCAGTTTCTTTGGCAATGTGCAGCAGCTTACCGGCACGGATCAAGGCTTTGCCATGGTGCGTTTCTTCTTTTTGCTCACCTTTGCTGCCGCCGTACCGGCGATTATCTCCGGCGGCATCGCCGAACGCGCCCGCTTTGTGCCACAACTCCTGGCGACGGCCTTTTTGGTCGGATTGGTCTATCCCTTTTACGAGGGCATTGTCTGGAATGGCAATTATGGCATCCAGGCCTGGTTTACTGCTCTGTTTGGCGCCCCGTTTCATGATTTTGCCGGATCGGTAGTGGTGCATGCGGTTGGTGGCTGGATGGGGCTGATGGCGGTGTGGTTGCTGGGGCCGCGGCGCGGACGCTATGGACGCGATGGCAGTATTCATCCCATGCCACCTTCCAACATCCCCTTCCTGGCGCTGGGTTCCTGGATTCTGATTATTGGCTGGTTTGGCTTTAATGTAATGAGTGCACAGCAGTTGCAGGCGGTGCAGGGCTTGGTTGCGCTCAATTCGTTGATGGCGCTGGTGGGTGGGATGCTTGCCGCCTTGGCCCTGGGCAAGGGAGATCCGGGTTTCGTGCACAACGGTGCGCTGGCGGGGCTGGTGGCGATTTGCGCCGGGTCCGACGTTGTGCAGCCCATCGGTGCCCTCGCTATTGGTGCCATTGCTGGGGCCATCTTCGTGTATCTCTTTACCTTCGTGCAGCACCGCCTGCGCTTAGATGATGTGCTGGGCGTCTGGCCCTTGCATGGCGTTTGTGGTGCCTGGGGCGGGATTGCCGTTGGTATCTTTGGGCTGCGCGCCCTGGGGGGTGCCAGCGGCGTCAGTATCCTATCGCAGATCCTGGGTACGGCTCTTGGCCTGGTCATCGCCATGCTCGGCAGCTTGATCGTCTATGGTCTGCTGCGCAAGTTTGTCGGGATTCGTATGGACGAAGAAGACGAGTATCTCGGCCCGGATTTGGCGATCCACCATGTCAGCGCCTATCCTGAGGAGGACATTCAGAAGGCCTGAGGACCATGCCCACGCCCCACGATCTGCTGCCGGATACCCTTCCCACGCTGCCGAAACGGCCACTGGCTGCGCACAAGGGTAGCTTTGGCCACGTCTATGTGCTAGGCGGGGGGCCGGAGATGGGTGGTGCCCTGAGTCTTGCAGCGCTGGCTGCGTACCGTGCGGGTGCCGGATTGGTGACGGGGATCGGTCATCCCGATGCGCGCGCCTATCTTGCCGCCCTTCTGCCCGAGGCCACTTGGATGGATTGGCCGCCGCGCTTTGCCAATCGTTTGTCTGGGCATGCCGTTCTTGCCCTTGGCCCGGGCTTGGGGCAAGGTCTGGCGGCCCATGACCTGGTACGTGAGGCGGCAACGCTGCCGCAACGCCAGATCTGGGATGCCGACGCCCTCAACATCCTCGCCCGTTTTGGGCCGGGGATTTTGCTGGGGCAAGCCGAACGTATTTTCACCCCGCACCCGGGGGAGGCTGCGCGTCTCTTGCATAGCGATACCTCTGCCATCCAGGCTGATCGCGTGGCGAGCATCGCTCAGCTCGTCGCTCGTTATGGCGGGGTCTGGGTACTGAAAGGCGAGGGAACACTGGTTGGTGACGGTAAATTCCTTGGCCGTTGCCCCTGGGGGAATCCCGGCATGGCGACGGGCGGTAGTGGTGATGTTCTTACTGGACTCATCGCTGGCCTTTGGGCGCAGGGTCTCACGGCTATCGAGGCGGCGAGCCTAGGCGTCTGTATCCACGCGCGGGCCGGTGATCTGGCTGCCGCCGAGCTCGGCGAAGCGAGCCTCCTTGCCCGCGATCTCATTACGCAAATCCCAAAAATTTTGCAAAACTGGAGACAGCATTGACGGAAGAAGAACGGCTTCGCGACTGGGACCGGCAGCATTTTTGGCATCCTTTCACGCAGATGTCCTGTTGGGGGGATGACGACCCTTGGATCATTGAGCGCGGCGACGGCAACTATGTCTACGACATCCGCGGACGCAAGGCCCTGGATGCCATCGCCAGCCTCTGGTGCAACGTGCATGGGCATCGGCACCCGCGTCTTGACGCCGCCCTGTGCACGCAACTGGAGCGGGTCGCGCATAGCACGGTCCTGGGCGCCAGCCACCCGCCCGCCATTCGGCTGGCGAAGGCGCTGACGGAGATTGCGCCGCCCGGCTTGCAGCGGGTCTTTTTTTCGGAAGATGGCGCCGAAGCGGTGGAAGTGGCGGTGAAGATTGCCGCGCAATACTGGCAGAATCTGGGCAACAAGAAGAAACGTATCTTCCTCTCGCTGGATGATGCCTATCATGGCGATACCGTCGGTGCCAGTTCGTTGGGAGGCTTTCCGCTTTTTCATGGCGTCTATGGCCACTTGCATTTTCCGGTACACAGGCTGCCCAGCCCCTGGCTGCTGCAAGGGCAGTTGCAGGGCGATGCCGGCGCGGCCTGTGGACAGTGGTTGCAGGCGTTGGAAGAGACCCTGCGGGAGAAATCCGAAGAGATCATCGCTCTGATTCTCGAGGGCGGCGTGCAGGGGGCCGCGGGAATTTTGCCGTATCCCCGTGGAATCCTGGCGGGAGCCGCAGATCTCTGTCGTCGATATGAGGTATTGCTGATTGTCGATGAGGTGGCCAGCGGTTTTGGCCGCAGTGGCACGATGTTCTACTGTGAGCAGGAAGGTATCAGCCCGGACCTGCTGGCGCTAGGCAAGGGGATTAGTGGCGGTTACCTGCCCCTTGCTGCCACTCTGGCGCAGGAACACATCTACGCTGCCTTTCTCGCCCCCTTTGGCGAGGCCAGGCAGTTTTACTATGGCCATACCTACACGGCGAACCCTCTTGCCTGCGCCGTGGCCCTGGAGAATCTGGCATTGTTTGCCGAGAACGACCTCCTTGTCCGCGTGCGCGAACGTGTTGCCCAGTTGCGTGTGGGATTAGACAGATTTGCCTCACTGCCCTACTCGGCAATGCCGAGACAGTTCGGTCTCATGGCGGCCGTCCCCCTGCGCAATCCCCAAACGGGGAGCGTCTACCCCTATGGCGAGCGACGCGAATACGCCGTCTGCCGGCGCGCGCGGGAGGCAGGCGTTTACCTGCGCCCCCTGGGAGACAGCATCGTCCTCGTCCCCCCCCTCGCGGTGACAGCCGCAGAAATAGAACTTATCCTGCAAGTATTGCAAAACAGCATGGCTGAGGAATGTACAGTATGAAAAATATCAGTGGGCTGATGACAACGAACGTGGTCTCCGTGCAAGAGAGCGACGGCGTGGAAGAAGTGGGCAAGAAGATGCTGGCGGCGGGGCATCACAGCCTGCCGGTTGTTGATGGTAGTAGCCGGGTGACGGGTATCATCACCGAACGCGATCTCATCGATGCCCATCGCCAGGTGCATCTACCGACCGTGATTTCCATTCTCGACAGTGTCATTCCCATCTCCGGTATGCATGAATACACCGAGGAACTGCGCAAGGTGACGGCGGTAGACGCACAGGGCTTGGCCACCAAGCGCCATTTGCAATTGGCCCGCCCGGAAGAGAGCGTCGATGCGGTGGCGGATCGTATGTTCGAGCATCATCTGCATGCCCTGCCGGTGGTGGATGCCGACGGCAAGCTCCTCGGTATGGTCAGTCGCTCCGATATTCTGCGAGGGCTGTTGGCCCAGTCATGATCTGGGACTTGCCCACCCTTGCCGCCACTGAGGCCTGGGCAGGTCAGTTTGCGCTGCTAACGCCGGTTCCGGGAATTGTGTACCTACAGGGTGACCTTGGTGCCGGCAAGACGGCCCTGGCGCGCGCCCTGATCCACGCCCTGGGCTATACGGCCGTGGTGCGCAGCCCCACCTACACCCTGGTGGAGGAATACGACACCCCGGCAGGCCTGATCCTGCATTTTGACCTCTATCGTTTGCTCGAGGCAGAAGAGTTGGAATACATCGGCCTGCGCGATTATCTGGAAAAATCCGCCTTATGGCTGGTGGAGTGGCCTGAGCGTGGCTCGGGATATCTCCCCGCGCCCGATTTACGGGTGCAGATGTCTCTTGCAGAAGCTAGTGCCCACAGCTTGCAGGCGCAGGCAGAAAGCGCGCGCGGCGAGGGTTGGCTGACGGCGCTCCCCAGCGTGCTAGAGGAGCGGTGAAGATGACAGAGGCACGACGGCGGGTGCAGGTGATGAGTCCGCAACTTGCGGATCGTATTGCCGCGGGCGAGGTGGTGGAACGTCCGGCCTCGGTGCTCAAGGAACTGGTCGAGAACAGTCTTGATGCTGGCGCGCAACGCATCGATGTGCTCTTGGAAGGGGCCGGCATCGAAGTGCTGGAAGTTCAGGATGATGGCATGGGTATTGAGGCAGAAGATCTGCCCTTGGCGCTTTCCCGTCACGCTACCAGCAAACTCTACGATGACCGCGAGCTGGAACAGATCCACAGCTTTGGCTTTCGCGGTGAGGCCCTGCCCGCCATCGCCTCGGTAGCACGTCTGGAAATTACCAGCCGGGTGGCGGGGGCAAGTGCCGCCCGGCGTCTGCGCTTGGCGGCAGGAATCCTCGAAGAAGATGCCCCGGCAGCGCGGGCGCCGGGCACCACGGTGCGCGTGGAAGACCTGTTCTACAACGTCCCGGCGCGGCGCAAGTTCCTCAAGTCAGCGAGCACGGAGCTAGGACGCATCCAGAAGCTCTGGCGTCAGCTTGCCCTCAGTGCCTTTCCGGTGGATTTGCGCTTGCAGCAGGGAAAACGTCTGCTGGCCCATTATCCCGCAGCCAGAACCGAACTGGATCAGGACGCCCGAGTGGCCGCAATTCTCGGTGATGAATTTCTCCGTAATGCCCTGCGCTTCTCCCAGGAGCATGGCACGTGGCGGATCTGGGGCTGGCTGGGCTTGCCAAGCTTCAATCGCCCGCGCGCCGATGAGCAATACTTTTTCGTCAATGGTCGGGCGGTGCAGGATAGCAGCCTGCGCCACGCCCTGCGGTCTGCCTACGTCGATGTTCTCTTTCAGGATCGCCAACCGGTGGCCGTGTGTTTTTTGGAGCTCCCCAGTGATCTGGTGGATGTAAACGTGCATCCGGCGAAAACGGAAGTCCGCTTTCAGGAGGCGCGGCAGATGCACGATTTTGTCCGCCACAGCCTTGCAGAAATCATCGCCGATCAGGCGCGCCCGCGGGCGCCATCTTTTACGCCAGCGGATACCGGCAAGCTAAGTGCGATTGCGTCTGCCACCGGTTTTTCTGGTTATCAAGCCGGACTACCAGATTTTGCCGCACCCCAGGTGCGGGAGGGCGCGGCAGATGCCTATTGGGAAAAGCTGGTTGCCCCCAGCTATCAACGAGAAACGCCCGCCAACCTTCCATCACCTTCGCCAGACAAAAGCTGGGGGGGCTATCCACTGGGCCGCGCGATCGGCCAGATCCATCAGCGTTTTATCGTTGCCGAAAATGTAGAGGGTATGCTGCTGATCGATCAGCATGCCGCCCACGAGCGGATTCTGTACGAACGTTTCAAGGCGCAGCGCGAGGCCGGACAGCAGCAGACGCTGCTGTTGCCGCTGAGCATTGATCTCAGCCCGGCACAAGCAGATCGGCTGGAAGATCGCAGCGAATTGTTGGATGAAGCGGGTCTGGATTGGTCGCGTAGTGGCCCGACGAGTCTGCGTGTGCATGCCTGTGCTGCGAATTTTCCGCAGTCCGCGATCGCTGATCTGGTTGCCGATTGCCTTGCCGAAGAGCCTTCCTGGCAGGTGGGGCAGGGGGACGAACGTCTGGCAGAAATGGCCTGCCATGCCGCCATCAAGGACCATCATGCCCTGAATCTCGCGGAAATGAATGCCCTTTTGCGTCAGCTCGAGGCAACGCCGCGCTATACCCAATGCAATCACGGTCGTCCCACCATTGTGCAATGGAATCTTGCGGAGCTCGATCGCCTCTTTCTGCGTGGGCGTTAGGGACATGCCTCCCCAGTCTCCTGAACTGCCCACCCTCTTTCTGCAAGGGCCGACGGCTAGTGGCAAGACTGGCCTAGCCTTGCGCTTAGCAGATGTATTTCCGGTGCGCTTGATCAGCGTCGATTCCCTGGCTGTCTATCGGCACTTCGATCTCGGCAGTGCCAAACCGGAAGTGGCGGTGCAGGCGCGATACCCGCACGCCCTGATCGACATTCGCGAGCCAGAGGAGGCGTATTCTGCCGGAGATTTTGCCCGCGATGCGGCGGTGGAAGTCGTTGCCGCCCATGCTGCCGGGCAGATTCCGCTGCTGGTGGGAGGCACGGGTTTGTATTTTCGTGCCCTGGAACGGGGCATTGCCGACTTGCCTGCGGCTGATCTGATGTTCCGTCAGCAGCTCCAGGAGGAGGCTGAGCGCGACGGTTGGCCCGCCTTGCACCAACGTCTGGCAGAACAATGTCCGCAACGCGCCGCCGCTATCCATCCCCACGACGCGCAGCGCATTCAGCGTGCCCTCGAACTCCTCGCGCAAGGCAACGCGACAAGCAGCCCGTGGCGCGGCGGGTTGACCGGGCCCATCTGGAAAATCACGCTGCAACATCCCCGCGCAGAATTACACGCGCGTATCGCGCAAAGGCTGCAAGCGATGTTTACCGCCGGTTTTCGCGAGGAAGCCGAGGCGCTCTTCCCGCGCTACGGTACAGCCGATTATCCCGCCTGTCGTTCGGTGGGTTATCGGCAGCTCTTTGCCTGGCTGGGCGGGGAGTGCTCCTTGCCCGAGGCCGAACAGTCAGCCCTCTACGCCACCCGGCAACTCGCCAAGCGCCAGGAAACCTGGTTTCGTGCCGAGCCCGCAGATTGGCTCCTGCATCCAGAAGACAGCACGCAAGTGCTCCAGATTCTGGCAGAATTGCAGAAGCGATTGCGGGAGAATAACGCTTGAAGATTTGGCACATTGCTGGCTGGGTACTGGCACTATTGTCGCTCGCCGCCTGCGCACCGAGGATGCCGCAGCTCGCGGCGCCGGCCAGTTTGCAGGACTTGCAGCTCAGTACCGGATTGGATTTGCAGAAATCTACGCTCGCTGCTACCGCAACTTGGTGGCAGCCTTTGCTCAATGCCGAGCAACAGAAAATTCTCCAGCTAGCGTTGCACGATAATCCCGATTTGGCAGTGGCCGAGGGTCGGGTGCGCCTGGCGACAGCAGAGTTGCGCGGTGCCGGTGCCGAACTTGCGCCGCAGATCAATGCGGCGGGCCATGTTGGTGTCAGTCGCTGGACGGAAAATCAGTTTTATCTGCCTCCCTATGCGGGAGAAACCTCTTGGAATAATTCACTGAAGCTTGATTTTTCATACAATTTAGACCTTTGGGGTAAAGAAAAAGAGCGCGTAAAAGAAGCGCGATTGCATGTGCAGGTGATGGAAGAAAAACAGCGAGCGGCAACGCTGGTGTTGGAAAATGCCGCCTTGCAGCAGATGCTAGCGATTTCCGGCAATGATGCTGTCCTGACGCAGCTACAACGCGAGCAGCGGATTTTACAGCAAGTCGAGAATATCGAGCGGCAACGCGAGCAGCATGGTCTCAGTGACTCGCTTGTGGCCCTTGGGACCGCCGCTCGCCTGTCCAGCCTGCACCGGGAGATCGACGTGGAAAGGGAAAAACGTCAGAGCAACCGCGAGGCCTTGGCGGTACTTTGTGGGCAGGGCACGCGCCTGCCGATGCCACTGGCTGATGGCGAGATGAATTTGCTCCAGTCGGGTTGGAAAAGCCCAAGGCAAGTACTTGCTGAATGGATCGCGCAGCGGCCCGACGTTCTGGCACGACGCAGTGCCATCGAGGCCGCCGCTGCGGCAGTGCATGTGGCGCGCGATGCCTATTATCCCAATATTAATATTGTCGCCTTTGCCGGAGGTCTAGCGGCCGCCGGTGCTTTGTTTACCTTCTTGCATCCCGGTTCGTTGCAAGCCGGCATCGGGCCGGCCATCAGCCTGCCGCTTTTTACCGGCGGACGTTTGCGCGGAGATTTTGATGCCAGCCAAGCCAATTATCAAATCGCCTTGGCGCAGTATCGCAAAAGCCTTTTGCATGCGTTGCAGCAGGTGGCCGCAGCCCTGACGGCACTGCAAGCCGCGCAACAGGAGCGCGCGAGCCTCAAGCAGCGTGAGGCTGTGTTGCAGCGTACGGAAAAGCTACAGCAGGAGCGTTACCACGCGGGACTGAACAACGCCCTGCCAGTCCTGGAGGCACAACTGCCGGTCATCGATAATCAATTGCAGCAGATACGGCTCAATACCCATGCACAGCAAACTCTGGTCAACCTTTACGCTGCATTGGGGGGGCGGGTGGTGGCCAATACCTGGTCGGACAGCGCAGCGGGCTCATGACGAGCCTTGCCCTTGCTCGCCGCCAGGTCTGGCAGACTTTCTATCGCCAGGACCTACAAACCTGGTTTTTCTGGGGTAAAACCGCTTTTGCGGCGTTGCTCGGATTATGGCTGGCCTACCGTTTTCAATTGGACTCACCCAGTACAGTCGTTATGACAGTTTTTATTGTTATGCAGTCGCGTAACGGCATGGTACTCGCCAAGAGTTTTTATCGCGCGATTGGTACTGTCGTGGGTTCTGTAGTCGCCATACTCCTGGTAGTGGCGTTTCCCGATGCGCGCATGGGTTTTCTTGCCGGTTTGGCCCTTTGGGTAGGTTTTTGTACCGCCGGTGCGCGCTATTTTCGTAATTTTCAGGCCTATGCCTTTGTCCTGGCTGGCTACACTGCCGCTTTGGTCGGATTGCCTGCCGCCCTTGACCCCGGTCATGCCGTTTATATCGGGATTGCGCGCCTGAGTGATGTGATGTTGGGAATCCTCATTGCGTCCGTGGTGAGTGCGGTGGTATTCCCCCAGCCTCTGAGCGAGCTACTGCAAGAGACTGCGAAAAGCCGCCTGGAGCATTTTTTACGCAATACCCTGCGCGTGTTGGATGGCGGTGTGCCGCGCGCCGATTGGACTCTTCTACATTTGGCTGCCACCCAGGAGACTCTGCAACTCGATAGTTATCGTTCCGGTTCCATCTTTGAGAGTGCCGCGGGGCATCGGCAAAATGAACGCGTAGGAGAGATGATTGCCGACATGATGTTTGCCTCTGGCACCCTCTACCTGTTCAATAGCCATGTCCGGCGCCTACGACGGCGGAACCTTGCTAGCGTACGAGACGCTACGAAAGAACTGTTGGATCAGTTGCAAAAGGAATTTCTTGACCTGCAAGATGCCATACAGGAAAGCGATATGGCCCGCGCGCAGCTGCGACTACAAAACGTGCAGGAAGATGTTGTTGCACAACTTGCCCTAATGCGTAGAGATTTGCGTCACCAGCTAGATGACCTCCAGGCCTTGGCCTTGGACAGCTTTATCTTGCTGCTCACTCGCTATTTGGCAGAATTGCGACGTTATCTTGCGAGTTATGCCCGCTTTCTATATCCGCAGGCGGAGGTTGCCCTGTTGCCTCTGCCCATGACCATCGATCAAGTTCGGGACAAGCGCTGGAAGGCAAACTTCGATCGCCCACCAACCGAAATCATCCAGCCGCTGGGTGCCGCCTTGCGCAGTATGGTAGTGTTCGGTTTGGTTGCTTTTTTCTGGTTGCGCACAGGCTGGCCTTCTGGCCCTGCGGCGCTGATCATTGCCGTGGTCATCAGCGCGCTCTTTTCCACTTTTCCCAACCCGGTTGCTGCCGTGCGGCAGATGGGCGTGGGTATTTCGCTCGCGTTTTTTGCGGCATTGTTATTTTCCTTGGAGCTCTTGCCCAGAGTGCAGGGTTTTCCCATGCTCGCGCTGATCCTGCTCCCGTTTTTTCTGATTTCGCCTTGGCTCCTGACCCGAACCCGTTGGGCGGGAACAGCGGCGGGCTTTGGTATCTTCTTCCCGCAGCTGGCTATTCCCAACAATGATGAGGTGTTTGCTTACACCACTATGTTCAATACCGGATTTGCCGAGCTGATTGCGGTGTTTTTGGTTGGGCTTGCGTTTTTTCTAATTTTTCCTACGGGCAACCGCTGGGAACGCAGTCGCCTGTTGGAGCGTTTTCGTGCCTTGGTACGCGAAGTGGCGAGTGCCCCGCTGCCCAATTTGCGCAGTCGCTATGCCGCCGAGAGTCGCGAGTATCTGCGTCTCCTCGCCGCTGACCTTTCCCCGCAGCAGGCGCAGGATGCACAAGTGCTACGCGAGGCGATGCGTCTGAATGAGTTGGCCGAAGGGATACTGCAACTGCGTATTTTGCTGCACGCGCGTGGCGAGGAGGGCGGCGAGCATCCGTTACAGGTCTATGCCGACGAGTATGTCGAGCCGCTCTTGCAGAGCATTCAGCAACGGCACTCTGCTGTCATGACCGCAGACTACCGCAAGCGTTTGCGCGCCATCCTCGATGCGGTACAACATCTCCCGGAAGAAAAAATCGATCCCTCTTTGCATCCAATTTTGCCGCCAGATGCTCTATTTCGCGTCTATGTGCATGTGATCGCCAGCGTTTCTCGACGCCTTTCGACCATCCTGGAGGACAGCGATGCCCGTTGAGATCAGTGTTTTTGGCGCGCTGGTACCAACGCTCTTGCCCATTTTTGCGCTCAGTGTCGCGTTGTATCTGGTGGCGGATAAATTGACGAGCCGTTGGGACCTGGATCGCTGGGTATGGCACCCAGCGCTGTTTCGCCTAGCGCTTTTCGCGTGTGTTTTTGCCCTGTTGGGTTTGGGAGTATATGGATGATTCGTCGCTTGCTGCGCGTGCTCATGACCCTGTTGGTACTGCTGCTGGCAGGATGGTTGGGCTGGCGCCTTTGGCATGCCTACATGGATCGCCCCTGGACTCGGGATGCCGTGGTGCAGGCGCAGATCGCCGAGATTAATGCCGATGTCAGTGGCCGGGTGATCGACCTATACGTCAAGGACAACGAGACGGTGAATGCGGGTGCGCTCCTGTTCCGCGTCGATGCGCGCCGCTATCGCCTGGCGCTAGCCAACGCCCAGGCAGCGCTCGCGGAGGCCAGCGCAAAATTGGCATTGCGCAAAGAGCAGGCGGCGCGGCGTACTGGTTTACCAGCGGATATCGTTTCGGCAGAGGCACGCTCGGATGCCATACTGGCGGTGCGGGTGGCGCAGGCTCAACTGAGTGCGGCCCAGGCGCGGGTCAACTTGGCAGAATATGATTTATCACGCACCGCGGTGCGCGCGCCGGTGGCGGGAATTATTACGCATCTACGCTTACGGGTGGGGGATTATGCGGATACCGGCAAGCCGCTGCTGGCATTGGTAGAGTCGGATAGCTATTGGGTGGATGCCTATTTTGAACAGACCCGTCTGCATGGGGTGCATACCGGCGATCGCGCGCGGATAAAGCTGCTTGGCGCCACAAATGCTTTGCCTGGGATAGTAGAGGGCATTGCGCCCGCAATTGCCGACCGCGAGAGTCGAACCGGCGAGCGCTTGCAAGCAGACGTGCGGGCCAGCTTCAACTGGGTACGTTTGCCGGCACGTATTCCGGTTCGTATTAGATTGCTGCAGAAACCGAAAAATTTGCCGCTGACGGCGGGAATGATTTGTTCCGTGGTAATTGAAGGAAAAAATACTTCGTAGAGATTATGCGGGTTCCATCTCCCGTTTTTGCGTACCAACAGGTATACTGGCCGCATGAATATGCTAGACCGCCTGCAAGATCGCATTGCCTATCGTTTTCAGGACCTCGCTTTATTGCGTCAGGCTCTGACCCATCGTAGCGCCGCGGCGCTACACAATGAACGTTTAGAGTTTCTCGGTGATGCAGCACTGAATTTTGTCGTCGCTGCCCGTTTATATGAACGTTTTCCTAAGGTCAGCGAGGGTGATTTATCGCGCATGCGGGCGCGTTTGGTGCGTGAAGAAACGCTGGCGCAAGTGGCAGAGTCCATTAGTGTGGCAGATGCACTCATCCTTGGCGCCGGGGAATTGCGCAGTGGTGGCGCTCGCCGCGTCTCCATCCGTGCCGATGCAGTAGAGGCCATCCTTGGCGCTGCCTATCTTGATGGTGGTTTTGCCGCCGCGGAAACCATCGTCGATCATCTCATTGTACCGCTGATTACCGATGCTCTGGGGGCGGAAGAGCTGCGCGATCCGAAAACCCGTCTGCAAGAGTTATTGCAAGGTAAAGGGCGCGCATTGCCTTTTTACGAATTGATCGAAGAAAAAGGTCAGGCGCACGAACGGCGCTTCGTGGCGCGCTGTAGCGTCGATGGCACGGCATCTACGGAAGCGGAAGACAGCAGTCGGCGCAAGGCAGAGCAGCAGGCGGCGCAGCTCATGCTTGATCAGTTACAAGGACTGTTGAGTACACAACGCCATGTCGGCTGACGAACCCGCAGTAGTTCATCGTTGTGGCAGTGTCGCGCTGATTGGCCGCCCGAATGTTGGCAAGTCGACTCTGCTTAACCATCTGATCGGGCAAAAAATCAGCATTACCGCACCGCGCCCGCAAACCACCCGCGATCAGATCCTTGGCATCTACACCCGGCCCAACGGCCAGATTCTCTTCCTCGACACCCCTGGGGTGCATCAAGGCTATCGTAGTCTCAACCGCCACATTCTGCGTGCTACGCGCTCGGCCCTGGATGCCGCCGACCTTGGCGTTTTGGTGGTAGAGGCGCCGCTGTGGACAGCCGGCGATGCCGAGGCGCTGCGCTGGTTACAGCAGCGGGAATTGCCGCTGATTCTGGTGGCTAATAAAATTGATCGGATTGCGCAAAAAGAGCGCTTGCTTCCCTATTTGCAAGAGTTGGGCAAGCAGGCCAGGTTTGTCGAGATCATCCCCATGAGCGCCCGTCGACCGGACGACGTCGAGCATCTGGCGGATGTCATATTGCCCCTCCTGCCCGAGGGTCCGGCGCAGTATGCCGAAGACGAGGTAACCGACCGGCAGATGCGTTTTCTTGCTGCTGAGGCCGTGCGTGAGCAGATTTTTCGCCAACTCAGTGCCGAACTCCCGTACGAGACTGCCGTGGCCATCGAAAAGTACAGCATCGCAGCGGATGGCCGTCATGAAATCGAGGCAACCATTTATTGTCGCCGACCAGGACAAAAGGCCATTCTCCTGGGTGAAAAAGGACAGCGCCTGAAGCACATTGGCACGCGGGCGCGGGAGAGCATCGCTCAGCAGACCGGAGCGCGGGTATGGCTGGGGCTGTGGGTAAAAGAGCGCGAAGACTGGGATCGCCAGCCCGGTATTCTGCGCGACATGGGTTATGGAGCGTAATCACGGCGAGCGGGTCTGGGTACTGCATCATCACCCTTTTGGCGACGGTAGCCTGATTCTCGAATTGTTTACGGAGCATCATGGCCGTCTGGGAGTCCTGGCGCGGGGGAAACGCCGCAGTGGGCGCTTGGAGGCTGGGCGCCCTTACTGGGTGCGCTGGGCTGGCCACGGTGAACTCCCAGTTTTGCAGGGCGCAGAAGAGCTTCCCAGTCCATTGACGCATTGTCCTGTACCGGCACTCTTGCTCTTCTACCTGAATGAACTCTTGCTACGTCTGACCGAACGTGCCGACCCACAGGCAGAGATCTTTGTAGAATACTCTCGTACGTTGCACGCCTTGGCGCAGGGGACGGAGGAATATTGGCTCTTGCGGCGTTTTGAACGTCGTTTGCTGGAGGCCCTGGGCTGGGCGGCGGATCTCGCGTACTGCGCCCATTGCGGCATCCCCCTCACGGACGCGGAATCCTATGCCAGTGCTGGCGCGGGCATGTTTTGCTCCCTGCACCGGCCAGCACTGGCGCAGCCGCTTCCTTTGGCGGCGCTGACCTGGCTCGCCAGTGACATGCAATCGGCACCTGAGCGAGCCTTGTGGGGGGAGTTGCGCGCTTATTTGGCTGGAGAGCTGGATCAGACCCTGGCCGGACGGCCACTGGAGAGCCGTCGCCTACTTGCGGCATACTTGCAGCGCCGGCGGGGCAGTAATGGAGGGACGGGAGCCAGATGATAGCCTTGGGTGTAAATATTGATCATGTCGCCACCTTGCGCCAGGCGCGCGGTACGCGCTACCCCGATCCCCTAGAGGCAGCATTTGTGGCAGAACGCGCTGGTGCCGACGCCATCACTGCACATTTGCGGGAAGATCGCCGCCATATTCAGGAACGCGACGTGGAGTTATTGCAGCAGACGCTGCGTACCCGCCTCAACCTGGAAATGGCGGTCAACGAGGATGTGCTGGCGATTGCCGAGCGTTTGCGGCCCAGCGACTGTTGTTTGGTACCCGAGCGTCGCGCTGAGCTTACTACGGAAGGTGGTTTGGACGTGGTCGGACAACAGGCGCGGGTGCGTGCAGCAAGCGAGCGTCTGAGCGCAGCGGGGGTGCGCGTTTCCTTGTTTATTGATCCTGACCCCAAGCAAATTGAGGCAGCCGCAGCTACGGGCGCGCCGGTCATCGAGCTGCACACCGGAAGCTACGCCAATGCGCGCAGTCGTGCGGAGTTGCTGACGCAATTGAAATTGCTTGGCTCGGCGGCACGACTGGCGCAGAGTCTTGGTTTGCAAGTCAATGCTGGGCATGGTCTCGACTACACCAATGTGGAAGCCATTGCGGCAATCCCGGAAATAGAGGAGCTCAATATCGGACATGCGATTGTTGCGCATGCCATCTTTCATGGTCTGGAAAGTGCGGTACGCGAAATGAAACGCTTGATGCGGCAGGCACGCCATTGATTGTTGGTTTAGGCACGGATCTGGTCTCTGTTGAGCGCATGTCGGGGTTGCTGGAGCGTTGGGGGGAGCGGCTCCTGCAACGCGTTTTGGGCGAGCAGGAGCAAGCGGAGTTTCCATCAGCGCAGGGGGCCGCCTTTCTCGCGCGTCGTTTTGCTGCCAAAGAGGCAACATTGAAGGCGCTGGGCACCGGCTTGCGCAACGGGATCTCCTGGGGAGAAATTCAGGTAAGCCACGATAGCCTCGGCCGCCCAGAGCTGGTTTTGTGTGGTGCGGCGCAAGCGCGCCTTGAGCAGTGTGCCCGGCAGCCACGCTTGTGGCTGAGTTTGAGTGATGAACATCAGTACGCCACGGCCACGGTAGTCATCGAAGAGCTGGTCAGCGAAGCAGTGGGGAGAGAGCGATGAAAATAACGGTGGTTGGTACAGGATATGTTGGGCTGGTCACGGGTGCTTGTTTGGCTCAGGTCGGTAATCAGGTCCTTTGCATCGATATTGATGCTGAAAAGGTGGCGCGTTTACAGGCAGGAGAAATCCCGATCCATGAACCGGATCTGCCGGAGGTGGTGCGCAGCGGCATCGACGGTGGGCGCCTGCACTTCAGTACCGATATTGCCGAGGGCGTGGCGCATGGCGAGTTCCTCTTCATTGCCGTTGGCACGCCTCCCGATGAAGACGGCTCTGCAGATTTGCGCTACGTGCTCCAGGTGGCGGCAGACATCGGCAAACATCTCGACCAGCCGCGTATCATCATCAACAAATCGACCGTCCCGGTGGGTACGGCGCAAAAGGTGCGCGCCGCCATTCAGCGGGAGCTGGATATACGGGGGGTGGAGTTCGCCTTTTCGGTGGTCTCCAACCCGGAGTTTCTCAAAGAAGGGGCAGCGGTCGGTGACTTCATGAAGCCGGATCGCATCATTGTGGGCACCGATGATGAACAGGTGGCGCAGCGCATGCGTGATCTCTACGCGCCCTTCAACCGTAATCACGATCGCGTCCTGGTGATGGATCTTCCCTCGGCCGAGCTGACCAAATATGCGGCCAATGTCTTGCTCGCGACCAAAATCTCTTTCATGAACGAGTTGGCGGGTCTGGCGGAACGCCTGGGGGCAGATATCGAGCACGTGCGGATCGGCATTGGTTCCGATCCGCGCATTGGTTTTGATTTTATTTATCCTGGTTGTGGCTATGGCGGTTCCTGTTTTCCCAAGGATGTCCGCGCCTTGGAACACATGGCGCGGGAGTTGGGTTTTGATGCGTCGCTGATTCGTGCCGTGGAAAGCGTCAACAATGCACAAAAGCAGGTGCTTGAGCGTAAGCTGGTAGCGGAGTTCGGAGAGGATCTGCATGGCAAGCGCATTGCCATCTGGGGGCTCGCCTTCAAGCCCAACACCGACGACATGCGCGAGGCACCCAGCCGCACCCTGATCGACGGTCTGCGTCGTCGCGGTGGCGAAATTCGGGCGTATGATCCGGTAGCTATGGAAGAGGCGCGGCGTGTCTATGGCAGCGCGAGCGATCTGCAACTCTGTAACGATCCCTATGAGGCCTGTGACGGGGCGGATGCCTTGGTGATCTGCACCGAGTGGCAGATCTTCCGCAGCCCGGATTTTGCCGAACTCCGACGGCGCTTGCGCCATCCCTTGATCATCGATGGTCGTAACCTCTACGATCCACGTTTACCGCAAGCTGCAGGACTGCAATATCGTGCCATCGGACGTCCATGATTCTCTAGATCACCTATCCCGGGCGCGCGTTGCCGTACTCGGCGACGTGATGCTTGACCGCTACTGGTTTGGTCGCGTTGAGCGCATTTCTCCCGAGGCTCCGGTGCCAGTGGTGCAGGTGGGGCGCGAAGAGGAACGGCCCGGAGGGGCCGCCAATGTTGCCCTCAATATCGCAGCGCTGGGTGCCCATTGTCGCCTGCGCGCACCTGTGGGTCGGGACAGTGCGGGTGGGAGCCTCGCTGCGCTACTGCAGAAGGCTGGGGTAGAAACCAGTTTTTTGCTGTTGGACCAGCTCCCTACCACCGTCAAACTGCGCGTCATCGGGCATCAGCAACAGTTGCTGCGCCTGGATTTTGAAGAGCGGCCTGATGATGAGGCCGTGCGCGATCTGTTGCAGGCGGGGGAGGATTTTTTTGCGGGTACGGCGGCATTGTTGCTCTCGGATTATGGCAAGGGTGCAGTCCAGAGTCCGCAGACCTGGATTCGTTTGGCGCGCGAACACCAGATTCCGGTATTGATCGACCCGAAGGGACGAGATTACGAGCGCTATTCGGGTGCCACCCTGATTACTCCCAATAAGAGCGAGTTTCAGGCTGTGGTCGGTGGCTGGCGTTCGGAGGAAGAGTTTCGTGTGCTGGGAGAGCGTTGGCGCAAGACCTGGCAACTGGAAGCCCTGTTGGTGACCCGGGGCGAGGAGGGCATGACCCTCTTTCTGGCGGATGGCATCCACCATCACCCGGCCCAGGCGCGCGAGGTTTTTGACGTGACCGGCGCTGGCGATACCGTAATTGCCACCATTGCCACGGCGGTGGCGGCGGGCTGGCCCTTGGATCGGGCGGTAGAGCTGGGCAATCGCGCCGCTGGCATCGTCGTCGGCAAGTTGGGGGCAGCGACGGTGTCGCGGGAAGAACTGGCGGCCGCCAGCGACGGTACAAATGGCTGAGCTGGCATCCTCGGTAAGTGAGGAGGCGCAGGAGCATCGCTTGCCGGTGCCGCGCTTGCTGGCGCGGCGTATGGGCAAGGCCATTCAGGAGTATCGCATGATACGGCCTGGAGATCGGGTGCTGTTGGCCTTGTCCGGTGGCAAGGATTCCCTGAGCATGTTGGCGCTGCTTGCGGAAATGCAGCGGCATAGCCCGCTGCAATTCGATCTCGGCGTTGCTACCGTCGATCCCCAGAGTCCGGACTTTGATCCCGAGCCCCTGGGTGCGCACGTGCACGGCCTCGGCTTGCCCTGGTTTTGGGAGCGGCAGGATATCTTTGGACGGGCACAGAAACATCTAGGACGTCCGTCCTATTGCAGTTTTTGCGCGCGTATGCGCCGCGGCGTGCTCTATGCCTGCGCGCGGCGCGAGGGCTACAACGTTATTGCTCTCGGCCAGCACCTGGATGATTTTGCGGAAAGTTTTTTTATGTCTATGTTTTACAATGGAGAATTGCGCACTATGAAGGCGCATTACGCGGTGCGCGAAGGGGATCTGCGGGTAATTCGCCCGCTGGTATATTGCCGCGAGCGTCAGACCAGCGCCTATGCCGAGGGCCAAGCTCTACCCATCATTATCGAAAATTGCCCTGCCTGTTTTCGTCATCCAACCGAGCGTCAGCGCATGAAAGAATTGCTTGCTGCGCAAGAAGAGCGCGATCCGCGTTTGTTCAAACAGTTGTTGCGAGCCATGCAGCCGCTCATGGCGCGGGAGCTGCCAGCGTGAGCGAAGAAAACACGGATTTTTTGCAGAGCTTTTATTGGGAAAGCCTGCCCCTACGGGGTGCGCGTTGTCGTGTCGATACCATTTTTCAGCGGGTAGTGCGGGATTTGTCTGGACCCTCCGAATTACGGCAGCTGCTGGGAGAAATCCTGGTCGGCCTGGCCCTCATTTCGAGCACGCAGAAGCATTTTGAACGGCTTATTCTGCAGGCCCAGAGCCAGGGTAGTTTGCAACTCTTGGTGGCAGAGATGATGGCTAGTGGCGGCATGCGCGCCTACGCACGCTGGCGTGGGGAAGAGGAAAGCCTTGATCTGGCTGCCTTGCCCGAGGCCTTGTTGGCGCTGACCGCGGATATGGGTATGGATCGCGACCGCTATCAGGGGTTGATTCAGTTGCGCAACACGTTAACGCAATCCTTGGAAGCATATTTCGCAGAATCGGTACAATCGCCCGCTTGGTTTCGTTTGGTGGTCGACAGCGAACAGGGACTTGCCGGAGGATATTTTTTGCAACGCCTACCGGGCATTCTCACCCCGGAAGAATGGGAAACGGCCACCAGTTTCCTCGCCGTGGGGTCGGACCGATCGTTATTGTTGGCGCGACCCGAGCAGTTCTTGCCCGAAATTTTCCCAAGTGTAGGTGTGCGCCTGCGCGACCCGGAGGCGCTACATTTTCAGTGCAGCTGTTCGCGGGAGCGAGTGGAGCGCATGCTCGTGGCGTTGGGGGAGCTAGAAGTGGAGGAAACACTGGCGGCCGAGGGACAAGTGGAAGTCACCTGCGAGTATTGCCAGAAGGTGTATCGCCTCGATGCAGCTGCCGTTGCCGCGCTTTTTGCGTCGGGCAAGGCGCTGCACTAAACCGCGACAGTATTTCTCCGTCAGTCGGGGAAGCGTTCCTTCACGGTAGCGTCATCGGCGCCGGCAAGCAGGGCCTTGGTCTCCAGCAAAAATTCTTCGGCCCGCAACTTGTCTTGATTGTTGGCAGCCTGCCAAATGGGGAAGAGGGTGTTCTCCTCACGATTTTCGTGCTTGGCCAGTGAGCCGGACAGCATCGCGCAGATGGCCGGTAGCATACCGTAGTCCTGTTCCTGAAAGGTTTCGTCTACGAGCCGTGACTGGTGAATGATGCTATCGTGCTCGAAGAGCATGTCCGCCAACGGCCCTTTCTTCTCACCACCGCCAAGTACTGGGCCAAGAATATAATTTTCCATATGCACGTGACGGCGCAGACCAATCCAGTAGTCCTGAAAAATGCTCTCAGCCTCCTGAATGCGGTTGCCATTGGCGGCGGCGAGGACATCAGCAAACTGGCGGTCGAGGCGGTAATGATCCCAGGTAAGAAGATCGACGACGTCCTTGGCCTCGGCCTCCTTGCGCGGGAGTACCTCGGCCTGCCAATCATGACCTGCACCGTTTACTGTCCAGGAAATGGCATCGCGGAGCTGGAAGGCAGTGGCGCGCAGCAGGGTATGGGGATCGCGATCGATCTGTAGAGTGATTTTTTGTCCTAGCCCAAGGCGTTGCGCCGCAGTGAAGAGCAGAGGACCAGCCTTGGCATCGGGAACCCCACGCAGGTCCAGGGATAGAGTGCTCAGTTCCGCCGATTCCGCCATTATCATCTCCTCGCAAGTCGTATTGTCAGGCCAATACTATACGCCGAACAGCATGGCAGCGCAGCTTGCCACCGATGTTCTCGGCACGGTCAATGGTTTTGTCACCCTGCTGAAGACCGCGCTTTACTATTGGTTGTTGGCGTGATTTGCGGGGCTGAACTTCTGCAGGAGGGCGTTGATTGCGCCAAGATCGCCAATATTCAACTGGCCCGAAGCGGCCTTGAGGGCCACGCGCGCAGTGATCTGGCGGTAGAACGCGACGTTGTACTGTTGTTCGGAGCGGATGTAGTCGGTAGCGGTTTGCAGAAGGTCGATAATGGAGCGTGTGCCGACCTCGTAGCCTTTGCGCGTACCCTCTAGCGAAACCTTGGCTGACTGCACCGACTCCTTGGCTGCTTGCAGCTGGGCGACGCTATTTTTGAGGTCGAGGAAAGCGCTCTCCACGTTGAGCTTGACAGCATCGCGTACACTGCCCAGATGGTCGCTCGTTGCCATACTCTGTGCCTGCGCCTTCTGTACCTGACTAGAGATCTGCCCGCCCTCGAAGAGCGGCATGGAGAGATTCAGGCTGACGCCCGCCTGGTTTTCGGTAAAGCCTGGGAAGGGGTTGCCATGGGTGTGCTGCGCGATGCCTTGCAGCTCCAGCTTGGGCCACCGGGCGCGACGTTGCACCTCGACTTCTTCTTGTGCAGTTTGGGTTTGCGCCTCGGCCTGGAGGATTTGCGGCGAAGACTTCATGGTGCTCGCCACCCAATCCTGCATATTGTCTGGCTCGGGCCCAAGGGCTTGGTAGTGTTCCAGTGGTGCGAGCTGGCCGATGGGTTGATGCGTTAGACGTTCGAGCTGCTGGCGGGCAATTTGTGTGGCATTCTCTGCTTGAATCTCGTCGGCCTGGGCGGCATCCAGTCGTGCTCGCGCCTCCCGCACGGATATGATGTCTCCGGTACCGATTTGCAGGGTTGCTTCAGTTTGTTTGTAGATGCTGTCCAACAGCTTGCGTTGTTTCTTGACAATGGCCTCTTGGGCCTGCGCCTCGAGTGCCGCGAAGTAGGCCTTGGCCACTCGTAGCGCCAGGTCTTGTTCGGTGTAGGCAAGCCCCGCTGCTGCTGTCTGAATCTGACTGCCAGCCTCTTTCATGGCTGCTAGAGCAGCACCGTTGAATACGGCTTGCGTCAGGCTAACGCTGTAGCTGTTGGAGAGATACGCCTTGCTGATGTTGAGACCCGCAAAGCCAGAAAAGCTACCGGTATTGAAGCCAACATTGGCGCCTAAGCCGAGGTGGGGAAGATAGGCAGAGCGTGCCAGTGGCTTGTCCTGCTCAGCGGCTTGCAGGTTTGCACGGGCCTCAGCCAAGCGCGGGTCTGTTTGCACCGCCTGTTGATAGATCGTAAGCAAGTCTTCCGCGAAAATCGCAGGGCTTGCAAATAACAGCACAAGGCCGGGAACGATGGTGCGACGCAAAGCAGACATGGGCAACTGGCTCCGTCGAAATCTTGCGCTAGTGTACTGACCGTCCGGTCAGTTTACAAGATCGACACGAAAACTGTAGCCATGCCGGGAAAACCCTATCGACTCATAAAAGGCATGCGCAGCCTCGCGCTTGGCATTGGAGGATAGCATCAGCTTGTAGCAACCGGCTTCTCTGGCCATCTCCATGGCGTGGGCCATCATCTGTTTGCCGATGCCTAGACCCTGCCGCTGTGGGTCGACCACCACGTCTTCCACGATGGCAGAGGGCGTGCCGCGGTGGGCAAGATTATCCATGATCAGTAGAGCATAGCTGCCGATAACTGTATCGTGGTCCACCGCAACGAAAATGCGGTAATTAGGGTAATGCGCTATGCGGGCGATAATTTCCTCCGCTTCCGCAAGTTCGAGGACACTGCCATCATCCATGCCCGGTTGGGCATAGAGCTGCAGTATGGCGGGAAGGTCGTCTGTTTGTGCCGGGCGGATTTGCATGGCTTGCCTCTTGCCTGTTATGGATCTGCAATCTACACCAAGGGTGTGGGGAGTAGCAGATGAATCATCCCGAAAGTGTAGACAACAGCAAACAGCTCAGGCAAGACTTCTGCATCAGATGATGAAATAGGGGTGCGGATGCAGCGCCAAGAAGTTGCCTATCACCGCGATGGCGCAGAGATATTCGCCCGTTTTGCGGCGGAGCCGGGTGCGGTTTTCCTGGATAGTGGTCTGGCTTCCGGTCCACAGCGGCATTTCGATTTACTTCTACGCCACCCGCGTTTGTGGGTTTGGGAAGATGGAAATGGCGTTTGGTGCCAGAGGCCCGATGGCTTGCCCGAATTGCAGGATCAGGCGCTCTTTCCGATTTTGCGGCGGGTGCTTGGCGAGTCCTTACCGGTAAGCCCTGGCGAGCTACCACAATTCCCTCTGGTTTGCGGCTACCTTTCTTATGAGTGGGGCATGCGCCACAAACTTGGCGGCAAAGGGGAATCAACACAGCCGCTGGCGCTCTTTGCTCTCTATGACCAAGGACTCGCGCAGGATCATCGCCAACAGCGTGCTTGGATCATCGGTGATTCGCCTGCGCAGGAATCCTGGCATGCCGTTTTGGCTTCTCCGCCCTCTGCGTCCTCTTTTATCCTGCAAGAGCCCATCGCTAATGATTGGAGCTACGCAGAGTATGCCGCTGCTTTTGCCCAGGTGCAGGAGTACATTCGTGCGGGCGATTGTTATCAGATCAATCTCACGCAAACATTTACCAGCTCTTGGCTGGGTGATCCCTGGCCACTCTACGCCCGCTTGCGTAGCGTCAGCAGAGCGCCATTCTCGGCATTTTTTCGCCATCCTTGGGGGAGCTTACTCAGTGTGTCGCCGGAGCGCTTGTTGCGTTTGCAGGATGGCCAATTGGAGGCACGTCCCATCAAGGGCACCCGGGCACGTAGTGAAGATCCGCAGCAAGATCGCGCACTGGCAGCAGAATTGCTGGCGAGCGAGAAAGACCAGGCAGAAAATGTCATGATCGTTGATCTGCTACGCAACGATCTTGGGCATGTGGCAAGCACTGGCTCCGTGCGCGTGCCCGAACTCTTTGCCTTGGAATCCTACGATCAGGTGCACCATCTGGTCAGTAGCGTAGTGGCAGAGTTGGCCCCCGGCTTCGATGCTTGGGATGCCCTGGGCGCCGCTTTTCCGGGTGGATCGATTACCGGCGCACCCAAGCGCCGGGCGATGGCGATCATTGCCGAACTGGAAGCACACAACCGCGGACTTTACTGTGGCAGCTTTGGTTATGTGGCCGCCGCCGGAAACATGGACTGGAATATCCTGATCCGCAGCCTGGAGCTGGATGCGCGTGGTAGTCTGCGCTTTTCTGGTGGCGGGGCAGTCGTGGCCGACTCGGATTGCGCCAGTGAATATGCCGAGAGCCAGGAGAAGGTCGCGATGATTCGCACGGTGCTGGAAGAATTTTTGCCGCAAGGCTTGGGCTGCGCTAGAGTAACGCGCTGATTTGGGAGCGCCTTGCCAATGCCCGTTGAACCGCAGTCCAGCCCCATAAGGGCAGAAAAACACCGAAAAAAAATCCCCTGGAGCCTATTGCTGCAGATCGTTGTTACCATTTCCATTTTTGTCTGGCTGTTCCACAAGACCAACTGGACGGCTCTCGAACAACGCTTTCTCGAGATACGCATTCCGTGGTTTTTACTGGCGGTGTTGGCTTACGCGGTGAACCTTTCCGTTTCTTCCATACGCTGGGGAGTGATCATTAGGGCCGCTAAAAAACACGCTCCTGCAGCATGGCTTCTGCGTTTGAACTGGGTCGGTGCCTATTTCAACCAAGTGCTGCCGGGCTCGGTATCTGGGGATGTATTGCGCGCCTGGTACACCCGCCCGCAGACCGGCTCGGCGACCTTGGCCTTGGCGGTGGTGTTTGCCGACCGTTTCATTGGCATGGGTGCCCTCGTCGGGATTGCCCTGCTGGGATACTTGCTTAGCGGTCACGCTTTGCATCGGTTACCCGGCATGGGCGAGACAGTGGCAATCCTGAGTGCGGGTTACGTGGTAATCATTACCCTGATTCTGAGCCCCGGTCTCGGTTTTCTCGAAGATCGTTTAGGTAAATTGGGAAACAAACTACGGGATATTCGTGCGGGCATGGGAATGTTGTTGCGTAATCCTACGGCATTGGCTGCGACCGTGCTGCTATCGATTTTTGTGCAAGTTTGTTCCATTTTTATGTTCTGGGCCTTGTCACATTCCCTGGGCGAGCGGCCCGATGCCGTTGCCCTTTGGGTGGTATGGCCGGTGGTGAGCCTGTTTTTGGCGTTACCGATTTCCCTGGCGGGTTGGGGGTTGCGCGAGGGCCTATTGGTGCTGTACCTAGGGGCACTACAGATGGGGCATGATCAAGCCCTTGCCCTCTCCCTGCTTTCCGGGACGACGGTATTACTGGCCAGCCTGCCGGGCGCCTGGCTCTGGCTGGGTATCCATCGTCATCCGCTGGCGCAGCGTGGCCACGTCGGTGATGCGGGAACACTTCAATGATGGACAGGGCTGTAGTTGATGGCAAAGCGCTCTGCCAAGGTGCTCAGGCGTTTGTCTAACGTCCACAATACGATATCTGGTGTCATTAGTGTGGACGCGAGTAGCTGCAGATCGATCAGGCCACAACCTTGCCCAAACAGCTGCTCACGTTCAATAAAATCTATGACTTCGTGCACGCTCGCCTGCTGAGACGGTTGTAAGGTCTGGAGGTCCGCTAGCGTTTTTTTGCGGTATGGCGGTGTTCCGCAGGCGATTTCACCAATAATTACTGGATGTATCATCGCTAGATCTAGCTCGAGCAGTTCGATCAGAGCATTGTTACGGTTGCGAAAATGATCCACCCAGACGGAGGTATCCACCAGAACCCCGTTCATCGAGATTCTGTTCTACGTCGCGGAATCTCCGGCATTTGGGGCTCGGTGGCTCCCAGGGCAGCCAAGCGCTTCGCCGCCTGTACCCGCACGAATACTTTCACTGCCTCGCGAAAAAGGTCGGCCTTGTCCATGCTCGGATCGGCTACTTCGAGCGCCTTCTTATACAAGCCATCATCAATGGTTACGGTCGTTCTCATTTCCAGTTCCGGGCATCCATTTTGATGTGAGTATTCATCAAAATGGATGCGCCTGGCAAGCTGCTGCGCGGCAGAAAAACGGTAAGCGAACTACAATCTAATCGTGTGGTCTGTATCTATAACGCATATCTGCGAGGAGACCGTGTGGACATCAGCTTTGACGAGAGCGCAGCTTGGATTCGCCGCTCGCAAACCGATATGAAGGCATTTCTGGAGGCGTTGGCCGAGCGGCTTGAACAAGGTATGCCGGGCTTTGTAGAGGCAGATCGTAAAAAAGACGGGCTATTTTCCCATCATCAGCATTTGGTGCATCTCTTGGTGCATGCTGGTGAGTTCGATTACCACCTGAATTTTGACGGTACCCATGTGGAAACCCTGCGTGCGCGGGTGGTGCGTGGTGTAGTGCTGAAGCGTGACATTCTCTCTTTGGGGGATTGGTTGAAGTCGTTGTTGCAGGATGCGGCGGCGATCTCTACGGAAATGCAGGCTGCGAGCCAGACCCTGCACGACTTTTTATTGCAGTAGCGAGGTGCCTATGTCGCTGTGGGATAAGATTCAAAAAGGACTGCACGAAGTTACGGAAGACCTGGAAAAAACAGTCGCCAATGTTGCGAGCCAGGTGGGATCAGTGAATGTTGCCCCTAGCGCTGCGGCGCAGCAGCGTGCTTTTGAATGGCAAGCGGCCCTGCAACAGCGACGCTTGCCCAGTTTTGTGCAAGATCGCCTGCGCGCCACGGCTGCAGGACAACGTCCGTGGATTCAAAGCGGCCCAGTGGCGGCCCTGCTCATGGAGCGTAGCCATGGTATCCACCCCCTGGGTATGGTCGGTGGCAACTGCTGGTATCACTTTGGTTTTTCCTGGACGCAGGGACACTACGATGGTTGGCACCAAGCAATCGATCGCCTACGCCTGGAAGCGGTAGCCATGGGTGCTAATGCCGTTTTGAATGTCGACATGCGCGTGCGCCATGGCGACGGTGAAGATATGGACTATGCCCTGATGGGCACGGCGGTGCGCATTCAGGATCTGCCGGCATCCTGGGAACCCGCCGTGGCGACGGTCTCTTCCCTGGAATTTGTGCGCTTGCTGGAGGAGGGGGTGGTGCCGGTAGGCATTGCCATTGGTGCCGAGTATGACTGGTACCAACCTTGGGGTGGGACGATGCTCGATCAGGCCAACCAGGCCGCGCCCTTTGCTGCCCGCTACTGGAATATGGAAATTCCTGACCTCTCTAGCTTTCAGGAAAACGTCCGTCGCCGCGCCCTCTATAATCTGCAACAGGATGGACGCAAATTGGGCGCTGGGGTCTTGGCGCACACCCAGTATTCCCAACTGTTCCGCGTCAATGCCGAGCAGGGCGAGAGCTTTCTCTGCCGCCACATCGCCATCGGTACCGCTGTCAGTTACCAGCCTGCCGTTGCCCCGCAACATGAATTGCTGCCTACGGTTTCCCTGGGTGGCCCGTTGCGTTCTTTCCGTCCCCATCGCAAGGATCTGTTATGACTGAAGAAGTGATTGCCCCCCACGCCGTTGAACGCCTCAAGGGTCTGCGCTCGCAAGGCAGCCATGAAGGTATCTTTACCTCCGACCTGTCGGTCAATGAATTCGTCATGGTGCGCAAGGCCGAATTCGAGCCCTTGGGCCTGGTTGTTGGCTCCTGCATCTATCACATGGGTATCCAATATGGTAATTGGAATCAGAACATGGAGATGGATGTCCTGTCTCAGGCGATGTATCAGGCTCGTGAGCTGGCGATGAGCCGTATGGAGCAGGAAGCCATCATTCTGCAGGCTGATGGGGTGGTGGGGGTGCGCCTGGAGGTCAAGCGCATGGAATGGGACCAAGACATCCTCGAATTTATGGCGATTGGCACCGCCATTGCCCATCGCTCTGGCCAAACAGGTTTTAAGGGTGTGGGTGGCAAGCCCTTCACCAGCGACCTATCCGGGCAGGATTTCTGGATGCTGCTGGAGGCGGGCTACCGCCCCATGGAAATGGTGATGGGTTCCTGCGTTTACCATGTTGCGCACCAAGGCGTGCTGCGGAGCATGGGGAACATCGGCCGCAACACGGAGCTAGAGCAGTTCACCCAGGCCATGTATGACGCCCGCGAGCTGGCGATGGAACGTATGCAGCAGGAAGCAGCGGATGCACAAGCCGATGGCATTACCGGTGTGCAATTGCATGAGGGCAGTCATAACTGGAAGCCGCACGTAATCGAGTTTTTTGCCGTGGGTACGGCGGTAAAGGCCATGGATGATGCCGATACGCGAGTGGACGCCTTGCGGCCGCAATTGGTATTGCCCGTCAACGATTAAATTTGCAGGAGAGTGACCATGTCATTATTCAAACACGCCTCAGAAATCATGCAGGCGCGCATCAATCATTTTCTCGACAATGCAGAAAATCCGTCAGAAACACTGGATCTCTCGTATGAGAAGATGATGAGCAATCTGCAGGATACCAAGCGCCATCTGGCTGACGTCGCCACGGAAAAACTCAGCTTGGAACATCAAATGGCCGATGCAAAAAAGACTGCCGATCAAGCAGATGCAGATGCGCGTACTGCACTGCAGGCCAATCGCGAAGACTTGGCCAAGGCCGAGCTGGCGCAAAAGCAGACGGCCTTGGTGAAGCTGCAGTCGCTGCAGGATGCTCACGAAAAAATTGCCGCACAGGTAGATAAACTCACAGATTTTGAGACCAAGTTACAGGACAAAATCGAATCCTTCCGCACCCAAAAAGAGGTGATGAAAGGCGAACTGGCGGCGTCGCAGGCAGAGATTCAGGCGGAAAACTCGCTCTCGGGTCTGGGCAAGGGCATGAATGATGCCGGTGAGGCGATGCAGCGTGTTCAGGATCGCGTGGCTCAGTCGCAAAGCAAAGCCGAAGCGATGGAGTCGCTGATGGACTCCGGCGCCATTGACGACCCCCTGGACCATCGCAGTCACACCGATAAGGAGATGGCGCAGCTACGCGAACAAGGTGGTGTCGATGCCGACTTGGCGCGCCTTAAGGCGGAGATGGCGAAGCCGGAGGCGGACAAGAGTTCGGGGTCGTAGTCTGAAGAATCCCTGCAGCGCACCATTCTTGTAGCCGTTTGCGCGCCCACGCCACGGCATATTCGCCTGCGGGGAAGGCGAGGGCGTGAGCGTCGGTTGCTGTGCGTGCGGTATTAGCCAGGGCAGCAGCGAGGCGCGCCTCAGGTAGCTCCAGTTCTCGACTGAACACTGCGCCGTCGCGATGGCGGTAGACCAGTAGATAGCAATCGCGTTGGCTAGGTGTTTGTGGGGGTTCTACGGCCAGATGAACGGCAAAGGGATAGTGCTGTAGACGCGCCGTGTTGGCTAACTGCATTGGTAACTGTTCTAGGTCTGCTGCGCAGCATTCCTCTATATCATTGGGGGCAATCGCCAAAGTCAGGGTGAGCCATTCCCAATGCAATAATGCGGGCAGATAATCCGGTAGCGGGGGGTCGTCGGCAAAGTGTTGTATCACGAAGCGAAAGAAGGCATCGGGTACGGCGTGAAAACTGGGGTTCGGGCATTCACCGCCGGCCAAAAAATTATCGACTAGAGCCTCCCAGATCTCGGGAGAAAGATGACGACAGCTTTCGGGGAACGCATCGACCAGGCTTGCGGCAAAGCTGGCACGAAACATCTCGCGATACAGGGTGAAAATGTCCGCCGTCATCCCTGGCGGAGCGGATCCCTCCAACTGCCGCAGTCTGCCTGCGATCTCCCGCAGCCGCGCCGAATACTCAGTGGGAGTCTTCGAGTCCATGGCGTAAGCGTTGCAGCTCGGCGAGCAGCGTATCCAGGGGCGGGATGTCGTTATCCCACTCCAGCAGGGTTGGGCGCGGACCGAATCGTTTCTGAGCCTTTTGCAACAACGAAACTACCTCAAGACTGACGCTGCTGTCGTGGGTATCTATCAACCACCCCTTCGGGTGTTGATAGAAACCAGCGATGTGATAGTAGCGGATGCGCTCGGCGGGCAGCGCCGCGAGAAAATCTGCAGCAGAATATTGATGATTGCGGCTGTTGACAAAAAGGTTGTTGAGGTCGAGCAGCAACTCGCAGCCGCTCTCTTGCAGCACCGCCAAGAGGAAATCCAGCTCACTGCGGTCGGATTCGGGAAAGCTGCCGTAAAAAGCGGTATTTTCCAGAACCAAAGGCTGGCCAAGAAAGTCCTGTACCTGTTGAATACGCTCCACTGTCCAACGCAGGCTTTGTTCGTGAAAGGGGATGGGCAGCAAATCGTGCAGATAGCCTTGAGCGTCTTGGCAGTACGCAAGGTGCTCGCTGTACATTATGGAATGATGCTCGCGCAAAAAACCGCGTAGCCTATGCAAAAAGTCCCAGTTGATCGGCTCGGGGCCGGCTATCGACAGGGAGAGTCCGTGGCAAAATAGAGGCTTGTGCTCTAGTACGCGCTGCAGTTCCGTCGCCGCGCGCCCACCAAAATCCAACCAGTTTTCCGGGGCGATCTCGACAAAGTCTACGGGTAAGGACGTGCAGCGCTCGGCAAACTCCGTCAAAAACTCGCGCCGTAGGCCCAGTCCCCAGCTCGTCACGGAAAATTTTACATGCTTCCCTGTTGCATTTTCTTCATCTGCGCCTTGCCGCACTTACCGTCGTGGGCGCGAATCTGTGCCTTGCTGGTGCAATGCGACTCCCCCATCTTGCCCTTACTACGCGAGCAATTTCCCTCACCCATCTTGCGGGAACAGTTGCCTTCACCCATTTTCCGCGAGCAGTTTCCCTCACTCTTTTGCATGCCGTTTGCGGACATCTGTTGTTGCCCGTTCATGGGGGCTGCGGTCGTGGCGTCGGCCGCCAGGGGCAAGCTCCCCAGACTCAGAGCAAAGAGCGAAGCCAAACCGAGTTTTGTCGAACTGTTCATTTTATCTCCTCCACGTCGTATGAATCTCAAGCCTAATACCTAATACCAGGGCCATGCGCTTACCAAGGGTAGCACGGATGTAGGGAGGAATCCAGTTAAACCTCGCTGACGTTACTCAAGCCCAAGCGAGTCATGCGCCGCCACAGGGTAACGCGATCGATGCCCAACTCGCGTGCCACCGCACTGCGGTTATTGCTGTGTTTTTGTAGCAGGTTGACGAGCAGGTCGCGCTCTTCTTCACCATTTTGCTCGCTGGTACCGGGTGCGGGCGCCCGTTTTTGCGCCCGCTCGACAAAATCCTGTGGTAGATCAGCCACTGCTAGCTCTGGCCCGTTCGCACAGATGTTGGCGTATTCCATGATGTTGCGCAGCTCCCGTACGTTCCCCGGCCAGGGATAATCCAATAACAAGTGTTTAACCTCCGAGCGCAGCTTACGCGCGTCCCGACCGCCAAATTTGGCGAGGAAGTATTCCGCTAGATGGATAATGTCAGTACGACGCTCGCGTAGCGGCGGCACATTCACGGGAATCACATTCAGGCGGTAGAAAAGATCCGCGCGGAAGTCTCCGCGTTCGACCGCCTCTTTCAGACCCTGATTGGTGGCTGCCACCACCCGCACGTCGACCTTGCAAGTCTTCATCGAACCGATTGGCTCGAAGGCCTGTTCTTCCAATACCTTCAAGAGCTTGGCCTGATGCGGCTTGGATAATTCACTGATTTCATCAAGAAATAACGTCCCGCCGTCGGCGGCAGCAAAACGTCCCATGCGGTCACCCACGGCGCCGGTATAGGCACCCTTCACAGCACCGAAAAATTCTGCCTCCCAGAGGTTTTCCGGAATGGCAGCACAATTCACCTCCACCAGCGGCTTGCGCGAGCGTTGGCTACTGTCGTGTAACAGCCGCGCGAGCATCCCCTTGCCTGTGCCAGACTCCCCCTGAATCAACACGCTGGCGTCACTGGGTGCCACCTGCTCGATCAGATCGATCGCCCGCAACATCTGTGGATCCTTGCTGTGGATTCCGGCACGCGCCTCACCCGACAGGCTGCGTTCTGCCTGCCGCAAGGTGGTCACGTCTTCTATCGCTGCGAGCCTGGAGAGCGAAGCGGGGGCGAGTAGTCCCCAGTAGGCAACGCGGCGAACTGCATCCGCCGAAACGACCGCGAAGCTGGGAGTGCAGGCGCGTGCTGTGCCGCATGGTTGCCGATAAGTCATTCGGGAGACGAGTGCGCCGTCTGCGCCCCAACGAGGGCGTGACGGTGCGCCGGTGACCGGGACGGCTGGGGCCTATTATCTGGTCGGCAGCGCAAGGCCGATCGCGCAACGACGCGCGAAAAGGCCTGCTGAGCACGCCGACTCTCCTGGAAAAAAACGCGGTATTTTTTGTCGCGTTGCCGCACCATCCGCGTGCGAAGAGCAAGGATGCGCGTTTCGTTGTTGACGGTGACAACACGATCCCAACTGATGCAACTCTCGGCTGGGCGGCTTACGGCATCGTCATGGCCAGCAGAAATGGCGGCACGCACTATTTCCTTCTGTAATTGCAGGTTGGGAATGTCGCGCAACTGCGCCGCGGAATTGATGCCGAGAAAGCGGTCCGCTACTGGATTGTGATACAGGAGTTTACCTTGCGGATCCGCCACCATCATGCCAAAGGTCATGCCCTCCATGATTTGCGGCATGACCGCGCAGACGATTTCAAAGGCTTTGCTATCGAGGTCTGTCATCTTCCCTCCGGGCCGGGAGCGCCACGGTTTATCCCATAACCGTAGGAGCCATACGGCGCATATTCTGGGCTGGGATAATTGTTGGACGGCGAACCATACCGACCAGCATAGTCCGGCCGCGGCGGCAATGGCAAAGGACGCGCGGGTCCTGAATATGGGCTACGCTGTCCCGCCCAGGGTACCAGACCAGAGAAGAAGGAGAATGGCGGAGAAACGTTCTTGTTCAGGCTCCAGAAATCGGCCTGCATTTGCCCGGTGGCTTGTGCCATGTAGTTGGTGGAGGCCGTCATCTGCCGCATATTTTGCGCCATGCTGTCCATATTCCGTTGCACATTGGGGCTTAGGGCCTGTACCTGCTTAGTCATGGCGCGTAAGTCACTGCTCATCTCTACCGCGAGGTAAAATTCATAGGCGGCCAAAACCAGAAACGCGGTCAAGCCGGCAAAAACGATCATGCGTAGCTGACGATCGGAAAGGCCGGCGAGATTGTGATGTTCCAGCGAGTTTTGTTGTGGCTCCTGCGCCATCAGTGAGGCTCCTTATGGTGGGATTCGCTAGCTAGCAGCTTGGCCGCGAGGGGCGGGTCGAGACGCTGGAGGGTTGGGAGCAGTGCCCCAGCCTCCAGCGGCCGACCAGCGGCGATGAGCGCGCGGGCAGCATGGTAATAATTCTCAGCGGCCTGGCGCGGACGCCCCTTTTGCAAATAAACGTTGCCCAGTTCGCCATACCAGCGTGGCTGTGGGTGTTGCTTGATCAGTTTCTGATACCCTGCAATGGCGCCCGCGATATTGCCATGCCAGTACGCCGCCCGTGTCTGATTCACCAAGGCTTCGATAGTGGCATTTTTTACTTTCGGGGCGGCTTTGGCGGGAGCCACTTTCTGTACTGGCGCTGCTTTTTTTACGGGCACGGGTTTCTTTGTTGGCGCCGCCGGATGCACGGTTGGCGTGGTCTCTGCAGCTGGCTTCGCCGGAGTTGTTTTTGCCGGCTCTGCGGCCAACGCCGTCGCTGAGCCAGTCGCGAGGCTCAGCAAAACCGCGAGCTGCGTAAAGCGAAAGACTATTGGATGTGCCATGTGTATTCTCCGTACTCTCATCGGGCAAGGCCCTCCTGCAGATGTTCGGCGGCCTCGGGGTCAAGACGCGTGAGGATGGGAATGAGCGCCGCTGCCTGGCTATAATTCCCTTGCGCTAGCAACAGATGCCCGGCGTGGGCATAGGCAGTGGCAGCGGCAATACGCTGTCCAGAGCGCCAGAGCACATTCCCTAACTCGCCATACAGCTCCGCTTGGTCCGGGTCGGCTGTAATCAGCGCCCGATAATCGCCGATGGCAACAGGAAAATCGCCTATCCAAAATGCCCGTCTTGCTGCCATGAGCAGGGTGAGTTGCCGGTCATTCAGTCGGCTTTGCGGGCGAGCTGGCGGCGGAAGGTAGACTGGCGCCACCGATATTGTAGGCATTGTGGGGGTAACCGCGATCGGGGGAGCCACTTTCGACTGGGTGCTCGTTTTCGCCGCTACTGCTTCTTCGTGGTTGGGCACTTGACCCTGCAGCCCCTCCCAATGACGCACGAAGAAGCTGCGCACGACCTTCCAGTCGTGTTGCCAGGTATCTGGATGCTGGATGGCGACGATGCCAAATAGTACGATGGCCACCAGAATCACGAGAAAAATCAAACGCGCAATAAAAGCTCGCATATCAGCACTCCTCGCCGGCTGTCAGTTTCATGGCTGAAAAGGACTAGAAGGGGGTGGGATGTCTTACCACCAACCCATGGGTGACATCGCCCCCCACGGTGACATCGGGCTACCCCAACCTGACCACGGACTACCGCCCCAGGGTGAACCGCCACCCCAAGGCATCCCGCCGCCACCCCAAGGCATCCCGCCGCCACCCCAAGGCATCCCGCCGCCACCCCAAGGCATTCCACCACCGCCACCCCAAGGCATCCCACCGCCACCCCAACTAGACCAAGGCGAACCGCCTTCTCCGGACCAAGGGCGACCCCAGCCATTCCAAGGCCCACCAGAGAAATTCATCGGTCCGCCATGCGGAAAGTGCATGTTGAAACTACCCATGCTCCAAGGGCCAAAGCTGCCATTGCCCGGTCCACCATAGCCGCTCCAGGGTCCAGACTCGCTATCCCAGGGATTGCTGTATCCGCCACCGCCCCACGGAGCACCTCCAGACCAGGGCATTCCGCCGCCGCCCCAGGGTCCCCAGGCCAGGGCGCTCAGGGGCAAAGCCAAAGTCAAAGCACCAGCGATTGCTACGACTACTCTTGTCTTCTTCATGATCATTCACCTCTTCGTGTTCAGGCCAGTAATGCATTTTTGCATTGCTGTGCTTCTATCTCGGTCCCCAGGGACCATTTACCCAAGGGGGTGGTCCATACGGTCCGCTGGCCATGGGGGGGCTAGGTGGATAGGGCATTGGCTGCGCCGGTCCTGGTCCATAGGCGGGCGGTGGTCCGTAGACAGGCCCCGGCCCATACGTAGCTGGGGGCCCGTAAGGCACGGGCGGAGGTGTGGCCGCAACTGGTCCTGACCAGCCGCCGCCAGGGTTTCCACGCATTTCGGGTACCGGTGGATAGGGACCTTCGGGGGGTGGCCCGTACTGCTCAGGCATGGGTCCATAACCAGGTGCTGGTGGCATTCCGGCAGGATACGGAGCTGGACCGTTCATCTCTGGTATGGGCGGATAAGGACCGCGCGGTGGCGGACCATAGGCCTCTGGCGGTGGACCATAAGGCTGCGGCCCTGCCCAATGCGGGGGCATGGGATAGGGTGCTGGCCGCAGGGGTCCGTACCCTGCCGGCCCCGGTTGCGGACCATAGCCTGGTGGCATCATTCCGGGATGCGGCATGGGCGTGGGACCGTATGGATTGCCCTGTGGCATCGGCGGATAAGGACTTTGTGGCCCGTACCCAGCTGGTACGCTCGGCATGCCGGGCCCGGGCCGCGCTCCCCAGCCGGGATAAGGCATGGGACCCGCAGCTGCGCCGTAGGCCTGGTGTTGTTCTGCCTGTGGTGCACCGCTGGCACCCTGACTCAATTCTTGCGGTGATACCGGATAAGGGCCCGGTGGCGGTGGAACGTAAGCCACAGGCTCCGCTTGCGGTGGCGGTTGCATCTGCCCGTAAGCGCCATACGGTAATTGTGGGGCGGGCCTGGGGGCATATCCCTCGGGCCACGCAGGTGCAGGTCCTGGATTGACATTCGGTGTAGGCATCTCCGAAGTCGTTATTTGCCCAGGACTGCCTTGCCAGGAAATCATCTCAACGTTAGCAGTGCCGCTTGCTGCGCCATCGCCAACGCCAGGATTGTCACCCGAGGGTGCGAGGTTTGCGGCAAAGTATGGCGCTGCAACGGCGTTGCCGCTGGCAAAGCAACAGAGGGTGAAGGTCAGAGTGAGTGCGCGTAGGCGATACGGCGAAACTTTTTGGATCATGAATGTTCTCCTCAGGATGGTTACTTGCCAAATCGGCGCGACAGAAAACGGCGCCAAGCCGCGAAAAAGACACAGAGATCTTCCCAAAAGCTCCGTAACACCAAGGCGATGAGAGTGACGGGGGAAGCAGCGGACGATTTTTTCCGCGCGGGCTGCGAACGACTACTGTTGGGGGCCGCCACTTCACTGCGGGTCAGTGGCATCTCGCCGGGGGTTACGACAATCCAGTTACGCTGGCTCATGGGGAAGGGCGCCTGACCGGCATGGCTGGCATCGCCCAGATCGATGCTGGCGGGGCAAAAGGCGCGTCGTCCGCTCACACAGCCCATGGGAATGACCAGGAGGGTGAGGATGGTCGACACCATCACCCCAAAGAGCAGTGAAATTCCCATGCCGCGGAAGATCGGCGAGGTGATGATTTCCGCCGAGCCCAGCATCAACGCCAAGGCAGTGATCACGATGGGCCGGGTACGCGTAGCACAGGCCTCGATCAGGGCATCGAGGACGGGATAGCCCTCGGCTACCTTCTGCTGTGAGTAGTCGACCAGCAAGATCGAGTTGCGCACAATAATGCCAGCCAGGGCGATAAAACCAATCATCGAGGTGGCCGTAAAGCTGGCGCCAAAGAGCCAGTGTCCGGGCAGAATGCCGATGAGGGTGAGGGGGATCGGTACCATGATGATCGCCGGGATGATGAAATTGCCGAATTCCCAGACCACCAGCATGTAGATCAACACCAGGGCGACCATGAACGCGGCGCCCATGTCACGGAAGGTGCGATAGGTGACCGTCCACGCGCCGCCCCATTTGATTGTGGCGTTGTCACCGCTGGGTTGGCTGATCCAGTCGATGCCCAGAGCCTTGCCAGTGGGCGCGAGATAATGACTAAGCGCGGATTCCACCTCCAGCATGCCATAGATGGGTGCATCCAGGCGGCCTTGACTATCACCCATCACGTATTGCACTGGTCGCAGATCCTGCTGATAGATGGGTGCCTTGGCGGCGACGCGCTGGAAATTCCCCAGGCTATAGAGCGGTACCGAGCCATAATAGGGCGAGGGGACAGGCAAGCTGGCGAGATTCTGCACGTTGCTGCGCAGGTACAACGGCGCCTGCAGGTGCATGGGTACCGCCAAATCCTGGCCGAATGGATGAAAATCGCCCAGGCTGTGGCCACCCATGACCATGCCCAGGGTCTGATTGACGTTCGCGTTACTGATTCCCGCCATACCGGCACGGGTGCTATCGACATGAAAGGCGAGCAGGTCGTGGGGCGCCATCAAGGTGTTGTTGACGTCAGTCAGATTTTTGCTGTGTTCGAATACAGTAGTCAGATGCCGCGCCACGGCGTCGCGCACTTCGGCAGACGGCCCATAGACCTCGGCTACCACGGGTGCAAGCACCGGCGGCCCAGGTGGGGTTTGCACCACCTGAATCCGTGCCCCCCAATTGGCCGCTACTGCCGCGATGCGTTTGCGCGCCTCTTTGGCAAGGCTTGAACTGGAGGCCGACCGCTTGTCACCTTCCACCAACTGCACGTGAATCATTGCCTGCCAGGGTTGGTTGCGCAGATAGTAATGCCGAACCATGCCATTGAAATCATACGGTTCTGGTGTGCCAACATAGCTTTGTAGGGCGAGTATGTTGTGCATTCCCTGCAAACGGTCCTGGATGGCGTAGGTGGCGTTCGCGGTTTCTGGCAAGGCAGTTCCTGCGGGCATGTTCACTACCACATTGAAGGCATCCGAATTGCCGTGCGGCAGCATGGTGAACGGTACCCATTCCACCAAAAATAGGGCGAGACTGCCAAAAAAGGCGAACACGATACCGCCGAGAAAGAGCCGTCCATAGAGCTTGCGCCGCACCAGTGGAATCAAGGTTTGCGCGAAGAATTTGCGCAACCATGCCGCTTGTCTGGCCTCCCGATGGTGCATTTTTTCCAATGCCTGCAGGCTGGGTTTAAAACGCAGAATCAGCCAAGGCGCCAGGGCAAAGGCAATGAATAGCGAGGACAACATCGCTACCGATCCCAGGACAGGAATGGGCGCCATGTATGGACCCATCATGCCGCCGACAAAGCCCATGGGCAGTAGCGCCGCAATCACGGTGAAGGTAGCGAGAGTGGTCGGATTGCCGACTTCGCGCACGGCGTCGATGAGGGTGTCGGTGGAGGTACCATTTTCCAGTAGCCAGCGCCGGTAGACGTTCTCGACAATGACAATAGAGTCATCAACTAGAATACCAATCGAAAAAATCAGGCCAAACAAACTCACCCGGTTGATGGTGATACCCACAATCCAGGCTGCGAATACGGTGATCAGGAGAATCAAAGGAATCGTGATCACCACTACGGCAGCGGCGCGCCAGCCCAGGGTGAGGAAGATGAGCAAGGTCACGGCGGCAGTGGCAACAAAGAGTTTGAAGAGCAGGGAGTTGACTTTGTCGTTAGCTACCTTGCCATCGTTGCGCGTGATGCTTACATGAACGTCATCCGGAATGACGCTTCCTTCCAACGAGTGCATCTTGCTGATCAGGGCTTGGCCAACAGCGACGGCATTGCTGCCGGCGGTTTTTGCCAGGGCAATGGTGACCGCTGGCGCGTTGTTTACCATGGCACCGGCAGATCCCGCACCAGTGGTATAGGTAACCAGGCTATGGGCAGTGGAAGGTCCATAGCGTACCGTTGCCACTTGCGACAAGTAGACCGGGGCGCCATGAAAAACCCCGATAACGAGATTTTCCACCTGCTGCGGGCTACGTAAAAAGCCACCACTGAGAATCGCTAAGTGGGCGTTATCTCCTTCGGCGCTACCACTTTGTAGTTCTTGATTGGCCGATTCCACAACCTTTGCTACGGCTTGCGGCGTCAGTCCATAGGCCGCTAAGCGACTAGGGTGCACGTCGATATTCAGGGCGTCGGTCGGTCCATGGATGATGAAGCTTTCGCCTGAATCTGGGACTTCCTTTAGACGCTTTAGCGCACTCTCGGCAATCTCGTTCAGGGTGGCGGGACCTACACTTTGCGACCACAAGGTAAAGGTCATGAACGGCACGCTATTGATACCTTTGGCGCGCACCAAGGGCTTTGTGGCACCCGGCGGGATGCGATTCATGTTGGCCGCGAGCTTGTTGTATACCGCCACCAGCGAGGGCGCCATATGCTCGCCAACGTCAAAGCGCACGGTCACCATTGCCTCCCCTTGATCGGAGACCGAGTAGACGTGGCGAACACCTGGTAACTCGCTCATCAACTGCTGCAACGGGTCGGCAACCATACGCGCGACTTCCGCCGGAGAATGCCCTGGGTAGGGCACGAAAATGTCTACCATAGGCACGGAGATCTGCGGATTGGCAGCTCGTGGTGTCGAGATCAGACCGAGCACGCCCGCTGCTAGTAGGACGACAAGCAGCAGGGGCGCTAGTGGTGAGTTGATGAATACCCGCGCGATGCTACCCGCGAGCCCAAGATTCTTGGTGGGTGCTGCGTGGTCCGCCGGAGCGTGTTGTCCGTTACCGTTGCAGGGCGGGGTGCTCATGCATCGGCTCCAGACGTTGCCTGTTCGGTTGAGACCAGGTGGTAACCGGAGCCGATGCCGGCGGGGGGGGTATTGACAATGATTTCCCCCGGACGAAGTCCCGCCAATACCTGTACCATGCCGTTGGCGAGCGGTTCACCCAGACGCAAGACCCGCAACTGGGTGACCCCGTCAACGTCCACTAATACCGAGGGCAAACTATGCCCAGGGAGCAGCGCTGAACGCGGAATGGCGACGCCAAGTGCCGCAGATTGTGCGGCGGGCAGGCGCACGGTCACGTAATCCCCGGCACGAATACCGGTGTGCCCTGGTAGTGCGAGTTTGACGGCAAGGGTATGGGTCTGCGCATTGGCCTCCGGGGCAATTTGGATGACCCTGGCAATCACTGTGCCACTGCCGTCGGGTGCGCGTACCTGCAGGGTATCGCCCAAATGTAGGCCATCACTCATGCTGGTAGGTACCTCTACCAGAATTTGCGCTGGACCCGCGCCCCCGAGGACCAGCAAAGATTGCCCCGGTTGCACCACGTCACCGGGATTCACGTCCTTTTGCAAGATGACGCCGTAGAAGGGAGAAACCCCGTACGCATCGCGAATCTCCGCGTCGATTTCGCGAATGTGCCAGGCGGCAGACTGCAGGCTGGCCTGTGCCTGCATTGCGGCGGCGCGGCGATTGTCAAGGTTGGCGAGGTAGGTAGCCCACGGATTGTGCTGGTTACCCATCATCGCCGCCAGACCCTGCCCAAACCAGGAGAAAGGATTCCACGAGTTGCCGCCGCCATAGTTATACAGCTGCACCTGGTACTGAGAATAACCGTTTCCCAATGCCACCTGCGCCGCCTGATAGGCGGCTTCCGCCTGCGCCCGTTGCGCGCGCAAGGCGTCGGTGCCGAGGCCTACCACTACTTCGTCAGCACGGACAGGCGTGCCTACAGGGCCGGCCACATACTCGACGCGGCCGCCGGTTTGCGCACGCAACACCACTACCTGGCCGGGGATGGCGCGAGCGCCAAGCAGTGGCCCCAGTGCTGGAGCGGATTGCACCTGCATCAGGCTCGGCTCAGCAAAGGCAATGCCTGGGGCCAGACTCAGCGCTAGGCAGGAAAGCAGTCGCCAACAGGAAAATGTGGAGGCAGTCATCACGGCCAGTTCCTCGAAGAAATTTGTTGGGCAGACCGCAAGCATTCTTCATGCCAATTTGTAACTTACTGATTATTAATGATTAAGTTGTGAGCACCTGGGCGGGGCTGTTGCGAGGAAATTCAGGAATCAATTGTAAAACAATGGGCTGGACTGTTGCAGGATACCTGTTGCGTTGCGGATAAATCCACTTATGTTTCGCAATTATTTGATTATTATTATGGATTTCATAAAGCATTACTCTGGTTACGCGTCGCAGTGATGCTTGCAACATGCGCAACACCAAACGGTTCCGCAATTTATTGAAAATTATAGGTATATGATTTTTCCGTTGCGCAGAGGCGTCGCAAGAGATTTCTATAAAATGATTTATAACAAATGGTTACAATATGGCATAGAGTATGCTTGTAAAGAAATCGGTGATCCCGGATTTGGGTTGCCGGGTTTCGGTTGGACTTACATAGTGTGCTTAGGAGTGCTTCGATGAAGACTTTACTACAGAAAAAGCGGTGGATTGTTGGCTCAGTGGCAGCGGTGGGGGTATCGGCGTTGATGATGGCTGCACCAGCCTTTGCCTGGGGGCCGTGGGGTGGTTCTCCGTGGGGTGGATCCCCGTGGGGTGGTGGATATAGCAACCCGTTTTCTGGAAATAGCGGACCATTCAGTAGTTATGGCGGTCCCTTTACGGGCAACAGCGGTCCTTGGGACATGGGGACGATGAGTATGAATGCCCCGCATGGTGGACCTATGAATTTCGACAGTGGTCGTTATGGTGGCTATGGTCAGGGCTACAACGGCTATTATGGTGGCGCCTATGGTAATGGTTACGATAGTGGATATGGTCAAGGCGACAACGGCTATCCGCCAGCTTATCCGCAATATCAGCAGCGTTCTCCCTACCCGGCTTACGGTGGCGGATATCCACCGGCCGGCCCCGCCCCGCAATACCGGCAGCAAGCACCACAGTACGCACCCCCTTCGGGTCCTTATGGCTACCCTAGCCCCTATGGGTACGGTCCGGAATACGGCTACGGATACCGCTAAGAGCATCCCAATCCATCCCGGAAGATCGCTAGCCAACCGGTATGGCCTCTCCCGGCATGGTGGAATGCCCTCGTAACATTAGGAGTAATCTATGACGAAGAAAGACGAAACACCGCTGGTGGAAGAGGGGGAGGAGGGCAAGGCCGCTGCCTCGCCACCTACAGAAGCAGTAGAGGCTGAGCCTAGTGATGAGGTGTCTGCTGCTGCGGCGCAGGGGAGTGTGTCGGTGCCTGCGCATACCGAGCCAGAAGCATCCACTGGTACCGGCGCGCCTCCTATAGATACCGACGTTGGCACCACGGCTCCTAACTTCGCGAGCTCGAGCACCAGTGCTCCTTATATGGGGTCGGGTGGCGCAGGAACCACAGCGCCGGGGGGAAGTAGTTATCCCCCCTTGCCACCCCGACAACCGAAAAAGAGTGTCGCCAGCCGGGTATTTTCTTGGCCAGCGCTGGTATTCCTCTTGGTGGTGATCATCATTATTTTGTTCATCTGGGGAATCACTGCCAATCAGAGCAGCACATCCGTGGCAAAGCCAGCGCCACAGCCGGCGCAAAAAACCTTGGCAGTAGAGCCCATTGCCGCTCCAGGTATGGCGACCGCGCAGCCCGCCCCAAAGCTGAGCTCTGATCAACAGCAGGAGCTGATGTCAGCACGTGCAGCGTATTGGCACCATGACATCCCCAGCGCGATCAGCAAATATGAGAACCTGATCAAAGAGGTGCCGGACGCGGCGTTTGCCTATGGTGAGCTGGGCAATGTGTATTACATGGACGGTCAGCGCGACAAGGCTGCCGATAACTTTGAACACGCTGCCATGCTGCTCATTCAGCAGGGGCAGGTGCAGCAGGCTGCCAGCCTCATTCCCGTACTGGGTGCGTTGGACCCAGCCTTGGCGCAAAGGGTTCAAGTGGCCTTGTCGCATAGTCCAGAGGATGACGGCTACGGGGCAAGCAATACACCACAGTAAATATCTCTCAGAACAGTAACAGCATGGGCAGAGCACGCTCTGCCCTTTTTTTGTGGTGGCTAGACGCGTCCCATGACCGAGAAGCTTTTTACAAATGGAGCTGCCATACGCGGGTCTTTCAGCATGCTTTTGTAATCGCCTACCTTGAACTTGATCTTGCCGGTGGTGAACGCCATACCCAAGCCGGTCATTCCGGGAGGGCTGGAAATCCATTTCATCCACTGGTCGACGCTGGCACGGATGTCCCAATTGACGGCTTGTCCCTGATAGGCGCCGGCGGCTACTGCCTGCCCTTTGCTTACTTGTAAAAAGCCGCGCGGCCCTTCCTCTTCCACAAACCCGTACGCGATGTTTGACGCAAAGTCAATTTGCGCCAAGGCGCCGGCTAACTCTGGCTCCTTGTTCCACTCTGCTGCAAATTGTTCCATCCACGCGGGGGAAAATAGTTCTGCCATACTTTATCTCTCCTGTGTTGTTGAACGTGAGGCCAAATGCACTCGCTCGAAGGGGAAGCATGATCAGTGCCACAGATGTGAATTAATTTTATTACGTAAAAACAAAAAGATGAATTTTTCAGCGTGAGGATAATTGTTTCATCCGTGCTCCCCTGAAACGGTCCGCGCTGCGGGCGCAACACTGATAGGAATCATTTTTTGCCGTTTGATGAAGCCCACTTCAACTTGGCTGCTGGTGAGATTTGGACATTTTTCCGTAGATTCGCTATAAACAGCATGGGTTCTATTGATAAAGATGTTTTCATGCAAAACGCCGAGCCTGGATCAATGCTGGGGAATGCTGACGCACGCTCGGCCACGGTTTATACCGGAAGATGGCTGTGGGTAGCGTGGTTAACCGTCTCTCTGCTCATCTTCTTTGCTTGGGTGATCCTCGCCGGCATCACGTGGAATAGCATCAAGGCACGTCAAAATGAAAGTCTGCAAGAAAATGCCATTGCGCTAGCGCGTACCACGGAGCTGCAACTGTCTGGCATGCAAGCCAGTTTGTCTCTGCTCGCAATCCAGCTTTCCGAGTCGAAAATTGCGATACAACCGTCTCTGTTGCATCTAACTCATCTGGCGCCAATCAGCACTATCGGCATATTCACACCAACGCAGGTCTGGGTGGAGGGAGCGGAACCAGCGTTTTTGCGTCATGTTTGGGACATGGTGAGCTTGTCGCAATACCACATGTGGAACCCCGCGCAGGTGGCGGCGATACAGCACTGCATTCACGGTCATGGATTTTGCGTTGGTCCCCTGCTGCGTAATCCAGCCGAGGCGCAGGCATCTTCTTCCTGGGGGTTTCCTGTATTTCAACCGTTATCAGGGCGCGACAATAGAAATTCTTTTGTGATTGCGTGGGTTCCCCTCGCCGACGGGCTTTTCCCCGCTTGGTCGGGCCTTAACGTCGTGCACCAAGGGGCCTCTTTTCTGTTGCGCTCGGATGGCATGTTGTTGAGCCGATATCCGTATTCTCCGCGGGTAGACTATGCAACAGCGCAGACCGGGACGGTGGTGAAACATTGGCTTCTTGGGGCCGTGCCGGTGACGCAGGCATTTTCTGGTTACAGCTCTGCGGCGCATGCCTGGCGCTTATGCGCGGCTCGGCCCATTGCTGAATATCATCTCGTTGCCGGGCAATGTATTGGGCGCTCTGGCCTCGCCGCAAACTGGTGGAAACAGATGCACTGGCCCACCTGGGGGGCCGCGCTGTTATTGCTCCTAAGTGCTTTTATATATCGCTATCTTGCGCGGCTGAATCGCTCTCGAGAGCTAGAGCGCGCGACAGCAGAGAAGGAGATCTGGGAGGCCAAAGAGCATGCGGAAGTGACGCTGTACTCGATAGGCGATGGCGTCATTAGTACCGACTGCAGTGCTTTGGTGACCAATATGAACCCGGTGGCGGAGGCCCTCACTGGTTGGACCTTGGCTGAGGCATATGGCAAGCCTCTCACGCAAGTCTTCAACATTGTCGGCGAAGCCGATGGTCGTCCCGTAGCCAATCCGGCGGAACGTGCGCTGCGCGAAGGGAGGATCGTTGGTCTCGCCAATCATACGGTATTGATTGATCGTTATGGTCAACGAAGAAGTATCGAAGACTCAGCCGCTCCTATTCGTGATCAGCGCAATGTTGTATCGGGTTCGGTACTCGTATTTCACGATGTTACTGAGAAACATGATCTTCTGACCCGCCTGTCCTATCAAGCCACGCATGATCTGCTCACTGGGCTTCCCAATCGGGTGCTCTTTCAGGAGCACTTGGGGCAGGCCATGCGCAGAGCGAAGCGACATGACACCCTGCTGATCGTCGGTTTTTTAGACTTGGATGACTTTAAAATGGTGAATGATCGCTTGGGGCACGCTGCTGGCGATAATTTGTTGGTGCATGTCGCACGTTGCTTCCGTGAAGAACTGCGCGACGAAGATATGTTATGTCGCTTTGGCGGCGATGAGTTCGCCTTTTTCGTGAACGATATTCGCAATGTCACTGAAGTGGAGCAACTTGCGCGCCGGATATTGAAGATGATCAGCCTTCCCGTAGAGGTACGAGGTGAGCAACTTACGACGCGGGCTAGCCTTGGTATGACGGTTTATCCGATAGATTACGCAGAATCTTGTGATGACCTGGTACGACATGCCGATTTGGCCCTTTACGCCAGCAAGGGGCGCGGAGGCAACACGTTGTCGATCTTTGCTAGCGATATGGAAGAGCGACAAAGCAAGCAGCTCGAGAGCCTGCGGCTAATGGAACAGGCCTTGATCAAAGGTTACTTGCAACTGTATTTTCAACCTATCGTGCACCCAACGAACGGATTGGTAGGTGCCGAGGCATTGTTGCGTATGCAAGATCCGCATCGTGGCCTGCTCGGGCCAAGCGCATTCAGCCAAGCCCTCGATCACCCGCAATTGGCCCAGCGCGTGGGGCGCCTCGTTCTCCATCGTGCGCTGGAGCAGATGCAGCAATGGGCATCGCGTGGATTTTATCCAAAAATTTCTATTAACATCAGCGCGCAATACTTATTAGACCCGAAATTTCTCGAAGACCTGGAAACTGCACTGGAGGAGTATGGCGATGTTTTGCGCCAGAACCTCGTATTAGAGATTACGGAAACTGCGCCAATGTTGGATTTTGAGCGTGCTCGTGAGACGTTGATCAGATGCCAAGCATTGGGTTGTAAGTTGGCCTTGGATGATTTCGGTACAGGGAATGCTTCTCTAAGTTATCTACAGAAACTTCCAGTCAGCTCGCTAAAGATTGATCAGAGTTTTATCCGCGACATCTTGTCTGACCCGAAAGACTACGCAATCGTTTCTGGAATCGCCTATGTTGGAGAAATGTTGAATTTGCAAGTAGTCGCCGAGGGCGTTGAAACTGTAGAGCAGATAAAGGCGCTACATCAGCTTCGCTGCTCCATCTATCAGGGGTATTACTTTTCCCGGCCAATGCCCGCAGAAGAGTTGGAAAACTGGAAGTGCCCGAGCAATTTTCTTGACTAGATAGGCTGCAAAATTAGTTGACGGCCTGGTTACGGTTTGCTGCTGGCCGTTGTCTCCCCCAACGGTCAAACCATAAATAAAATGCCGGGGTAATGTAAAGCGTTAAAAACTGAGAAAAAATGAGCCCACCGACTACCGCGACGCCAAGTGGCACACGGCTGTTGGCGCCAGCGCCAAAGCCAATGGCAATCGGCAAAACCCCCAAGATGGCGGCAAAGGTGGTCATCATGATCGGCCGGTAGCGGATACGGCAGGCATCGAGGATGGCTTCTTGTGCCGACGCACCTTCACGTCGGCGGCTGACGGCAAAATCCACCAGAATGATGCCGTTTTTCTTCACCAATCCAAGCAACATGATGATGCCTATAAAGCTATACAGGTCCAACGGTAGGCCAAAAATCCATAACGAAAATAGTGCGCCAAAGGCAGCCAAGGGGAGGGCAGTGAGGATGGTGAGAGGGTGCAAAAAATGCTCGTAGAGAATGGCGAGCACCACATAAATCAGCAGTATCGTTGCGAGCAGCAAGAACGGTAGGCTTTTGAATGAAGACTGGAATTGCCGCGCATTTCCACCAAATTCGCCAACAATCCCGGCAGGCAATACATTTTTCGCAGTGCTCTGAATGCTGGGCAGCACGCTGCCCAAGGTCGCGCCCGGCGTGAGGTTAAAAGAAATGGTGGTGGAGGGCTGGCCATTATGTTGCATCAGGTTTTCAGGCGCGGCGCTATAGCGGAATCCAGCCACTGCAGACAGTGGTACCAGCGCGCCACCGCTACCCGGTACACTGAGCGTGGACAACGCGTTGATGTCTTGCTGATATTGAGGCTGTAACTCCATGATCACTTCGTACTGATCGCTCGCCCCATAGATGGTGCCCACCTCTTGTCCGCCGAAGGCCAGACCCAAGGTCTTTTCGATGGCTGCCGGCGTGACCCCGAGGGCGGTGGCGCGGGCGCGATGAATCTGGATGCTGATTTGCGGGCTGTCATTCTGCAGGCTACTGTTTACATCCCGCAGTTGCGGAATTTGCCGCATTGCTGCCGTCATTTTGCGCGTTGCGTCATGTAACTCTGACCAGCTACCACCCACCAGTTCATAGATAACGCTACCGTTGCCGCTGGCCGTACCAGAATGCCCGCTTTGCGGCCCCTGGTAGACGATCTGCACGTTGTGAAAGGGCTTGCTGGCGCGGTTCAATGCGCTAATGATCTCCGCGGTTTGTGGCGCATAGCCATTTTTGATGTGAATGAACATATGCCCGGTACTGCGGTTGCCAAAGCCCCCGGGCCCCTGTCCCACCGAAGAAACCACCGATTGGATTTTGTCATTCGCCTTCACTGCACGGGCAATACGCCCCTGCTCCTCTACGATCTCGGAGAAGGTCATGTTGGATGGATATTCGATATTGCCATTGATGAAGCCGGCATTCTGCGAGGGCAGGAAGGCCTTGTGCACCAGAGTCGCCATGCCCAGGCTGCCGAGCAGAAAGACGAAGGCCAGCAGCAGCATCCAGTTGCGGTGTCGCAGAGCGACTTCCAGGCTGGCGACATAGCCATCGCGACTGCGTTTGAAAACACGCTGAAACCAGCCGTTCTCCGGTAAATGATCGGGGTCGTATACACCCGCCAATGCGTGCGCATGATTGGGCTTGAGATAGCGGCTGCAGAGCATGGGTGTGACAGTGAGCGCAACGGCACCGGAAATCAGGATCACCATGGCGATACTGACGCCAAAGTCGGCAAACAGATGGCCCACAAAGCCGCCCAAAAAGATCAGAGGTAGGAAGATGATGGCGAGTGATACGGTCATGGAAAGCACGGTAAAACTGATTTCCTTACTGCCATTCAAAGCTGCCGTGATGCCGGTTTCACCGCGATCGATATGGCGATTGATGTTTTCCAGCATGACCACGGCATCGTCTACCACAAAGCCCACGGCCAGGGTCAGCGCGAGCAGGGTCAGGGTATTCAGGCTAAACCCAAGCAAGCGCATCCCGAGAAAGCTGCCAAGCAGCGACAAAGGAATCGCTGCAGCACCAATAAGCGTGGCGGAAGGACGGCGCAGAAACAACCACATCACCCCCGCAACCAGCAAGGACGCTATCAACAGGGTGAGCAAGACCTCCTGTATGGCGGCACGCACATAGTCGGCCAGGTCAAATACGGGCGCCAGTTTTACCCCCCCAGGCATCTGCGCCTGCAGCTTGGGCAGCAGGGCGCGGATCTTGTCCGAGATCGCTACGGTGTTGCTACCCGGTTGCCGCACCACGGCCAGGACGATGCCCGGTGTTTTGTTGATCCAGGTCTCCTGCTGATTGTACTGGGTGCTGTTGCTCGCCTTGCCCACGGCATCCAGCGGTACCGCCTGACCACCGGCATAGGCAAGGACCAGATGATTGAAGGCCGCAGCATCGTGTAACTGCCCATGTACGCGGGTCGCGAAAGCCTGCGGGCCGGTATCGAGAGTGCCGCCGGGTAAATTGACGTTGGCGTTACCGATCGCGCTTTGCACCGCCTGCAGGCTCAGGCCACGGGCGGAGAGGGCGTAGGGGTTCAGGTAGATGCGCACAGCATAGGTCTGAGCGCCGTAGATTTGCACATTGGAGACCCCGGCAATACCGGACAGCGCTGTCGCCACCTTGGTCTGTGCGTATTTATCCAGGGTATATAGCGGCATGTTGCGCGCCGACATACCCAGATAAAAAATTGGCTGCGCCGAGGGGTTGAGCTGCCGTACCGTGGGTGGCTGCGGCATGCTGGGGGGCAGTAAATGCTGCGCTTGCGCTACGGCGTTGGATACTTCCTGGGTAGCCCCGAGTACGGAGGTACTGAGGTTGAACTGCAGGGTAATCTGCACCACCCCGCTCTCGCTCACTGCACTCATCGAGTTGATGCCGGGAATGCTGGCAAATTGTCGCTCCAGCGGCGTTGCCACGGCACTGGCCATGGTTTTGGGGCTGGCGCCGGGCAGCTGTGCCGTCACCATCACCATCGGAAAACTGACGTTGGGCAATAGCGCGGTGGGCAGTTGGAGGTACGCCACCAAGCCGAGCACGGCAAGCGCCAGGGCGATTACCGTGGTGGCTACCGGGCGACGAATGAACGGAGCGGAAAGGTTCATTGCGTGCTATTGGCCTTGACCGCCATGCCAGGGTGCAACCTTGCCGGCGCGCCCACTACGATCTGCTCGCCAAGCAGTCCCTTGGCGCCAACCGCCACCCGATTCCCATCCTGGCCGAGAAACTCTACCGGCTGCATCTGCGCCTTGCCCTTCACGATGTGGTAGACGTAGGGGCCGGAAACGCCTTGTTGCAAAGCCGTGGCGGGAATCACGGCAACATCGCGCAGGGTCTTGGCGGTATACTCGATTTGTAGATACTCCCCCGGCCACAGGCGCTGGTCCTGATTGGCTACCGTCGCCCGCGCCGTGACCGTGGCCGAGGCAGTATTGACGGTATTATCAATGGCAGTAAGCAGGCCAGTGGCAAGGATTTTTTGATGGTTCTCATCCCAGATCTGCACCTTGCCAGCGCCTGCCGCTAACGCCTGCCGCAAATCTCCTAGGTATTTCTCCGGCAGGCTGAATTGCACATGCATCGGTTGCGTCTGTTGGATGGTGAGGAGCTGCGTAGTATTGGCGGTGACCAGATTGCCCGAGCGCATTTGCAAGAGGCCGACAACGCCGCTGATGGGGGCGCGTATCTGCGTATGCCGCAGATTGATTTGCGCTGCTTGCAGGGCGGCGCGGTCGGCGGCAATGGCGGCCGCAGCGCTTTGCTGTTGGGATTGCGATTGTTCGAAGGTCTGCCGGGTAACGTAATCCTTCTTGAGCAGCGGTTGATAGGCATTTACCTGCTGGCGATCGTAGCGTTCTTGCGCTTGCTCGCCTTGCAAGTTGGCCTGGTCCTGCGCTACCTGTGCCGCTGCTGTTGCCGGATCGATGACAAAGAGTAATTGCCCTTTTTGTACTTGCTGGCCAGAACGGATGGCAACTTTCTGCAATATACCGCTCACTTGCGGCACGATGGTGACGGAGTGCGAGGCCATGGCCTGCCCCAAGGTTTGCACTCGCAACGGTAAATCGCCACGCTGTACCACCGTGCTGCTTACCGCCAAGGGTGGCGGCTGGCGTTTCGTCTGATGCCCGCAGCCAGCCAATGTCAGGCTAAGAGTCGCAAAAAACAGAATGTTGATTACTGCACGCATAGTCATCCTTTGGACTCCGCGCCGAGGGCCGAAAGTTCCACCCCTTTCTCGGGCAGCCCAATCATTCCCAAGGCATTGGCAAGATTGGCAAGTTGCGTATAGGCTGTGGTGATGTTCTGGATGCGCGTTTGCTCGGCGGTGGTGAGGGTGGCCTGGGCAGACAACAGGTCGAGCATGGTCGCCAAACCGACCTGATACTGGGCACGGATGGCCGCAAGGGACGCTTTAGCGCTTTCTACCGCGATTTGCGAGGCCCGCGCTGCAGCTCTTGCGCCCATCACCGTCTGATAATCCTGTGCCACGGTCAGGGCGATGCTCTGCGCCTCCTCGCTCAGGCTCGCCTGGGCGCTGCGCTCTTGGTGTTGTGCTTCCTGAATAGCGTAATTCTGTTGAAAACCAGTGAACAGCGGTACCTTGAGGGTAAAGCCAATGGCCCAGTTTTCCGAAGGTTGCAAGCCGTTCTGAAAGCGCTTTCCGCCACTCACCGACAATCCTAGGCTCGGCAATCCCTGCGCCTCATCTTCGCGCACGCTGGCGCGGGCGGCGAGAATGCGCGCTGCAGCCTCCTGCACCAGCGGGTTGGAATGCACCGCCCGCTGCACCAGGGAAAGCATAGAAGGGGTAATGCTCGGCGGCAGACGCTGGGTGTCTAACGGTACTAAGGGGATGGAATTGTTCGGCGGCAGACCACAGCTCTCGGCCAGTGCCGATTGATCCGAGCGCAAGGTGGCCTGGGCGGAGAGCAATTGCGCGACGGCCTGCGCTAAAGCCGATTTTGCCTGCAATACATCGGCAATCGTCGCCATGCCGGATTTTTGCTTGAGCTGTGCGGCATCAAGATTGGCACGATCTTCGCGCACGGTTTGTCGGTAGGAATGCACCAGCGCCTCTTCGCCGATGACCTGATAATAGTTTTGCGTTACGGTCAGCGCGACCTGATTCAACGCTTGGTTGTTTTCAAAACCCGATAGATAGAGTTGCGCCAAGGCATTGTCGTGTTGCGCGGCGCGCAGGCCAAATTCAAACAAGACCCAGGTAAGACTCAGGCTCTCCGAGCTGCTGTTCAATACCGGAATACTGAACCCAGCCGTGGTGTTGCTTTGTGACCGAACCGCATTGGCGGAAAGCGAGAGGCTTGGAAGAAACGCAGCATCGGCCACGCCCACGCCCGTCGCAGAAGCGCGTAAGTTCTCCCAGGCAACCCGCGTTTGTGGATTATGCGCCAGTGCGTAGGCGGTGAGGGCGGCCAAACTTTGCGGTTTATGGATGGCTCGTTGTCGGGGTAGCTGTGCCTGTGGAAGATGCTGTGGCGCACCCTGCCAGGTCTTGCCCAAGCCCTCCGGGGTAAATCCCTGCGTGTCAAAGGGATCGTGCCAGAGAAGATCGAGAGGTGCGGCAAGCGCCGTGTCCCATAGCAGGAAGAGCAGCAAAGGGGCAAGTCTGCACAGCAGTCGCCAGGGCAAGACCGAGGTTTTGCGCGAGCTTTGCGACAAGGCGATTCCAGAAGCGGCAAGTTTTCGCGACTCTAGCATAGAGGCGCTGCCGCTGTCACAGCGGTATCAGCAACCCTTGGGGGATAACAATCTACGCCTCCACGAAGGCGCTGATGCGATCCAAGGCGTGGCGCAGGTGCTCGTCACTGGTGGCGAAGGAGAGGCGCAGATGCCCAGGGCAGCCGAAGGCACTGCCGGGTACGACGGCAACACCCGCCTCCAGAAGCTGTTCGGCCAAGACGAGGTCCGATTCGACACCCTTCGCCTGCATGACGCCCTGAAAACCGGGAAAGCTGTAAAATGTGCCATCCGAGGGCAGTACCGTAACGCCGTTCAGGGCACGCAGGCGGTCATAGACGTATTGGTGACGCCGTGCAAAGGCCTGCAGCATGGGGGTGAGGAGGGTGTCGCCACTATCCAGGGCAAACTGGGCCGCCGCTTGGGCAATAGAGCAGGGGTTGGAAGTGCTCTGCGATTGTATGGTTTCCATGGCAGCGATAAGCGCTGCCGGCCCGGCACAATAGCCAATACGCCAGCCGGTCATGGCGTAGGCCTTGGAGACGCCGTTCATGATGATGCAACGCTCCACCAGGTCGGGGCAGGTATTGGCAATATTTACAAAAGTTGCACCGGCAAAGAGGATCTTCTCATACATATCATCGCTGGCGATTAGCACTTGGGGATGGGCGCGTAAGACCTCACCCAGGGCAGTGAGTTCTTCCCGGCTATAGCCCTTTCCCGAGGGATTAGAGGGACTGTTGAGCACCAGCAGGCGCGTGCGCGGCGTGATCGCCGCTGCCAACTGCCCTGCCGTGATTTTGAACTGTGCGCTAAGGTCGGTATCCAGAATTACCGGCTTGCCTTCGGCCAGTAAGACCATGTCCGGGTACGACACCCAGTACGGCGCCGGGATGATGACTTCGTCCCCCGGATTGAGCAATGCCTGACAAAGATTGAAGAAACTTTGCTTGCCACCCACCGAGACGAGAATCTCTTTGGCGCTGTATTCCAGGCCATTGTCGCGCGTGAACTTGGCCGCTACTGCTGCCTTTAGCTCGGGCGTGCCACCTACGGCCGTGTACTTGGTAAAGCCGCGATCCAGTGCGGCCTTGGCAGCGTCCTTGATGGGCTCGGGCGTGTCAAAGTCCGGTTCGCCAGCGCCCAGGCTGATGATGTCTTTGCCTTGTCGCTTGAGCTCTGCCGCGCGGGCGGTAACAGCCAGGGTAGGGGAAGGGCGAACCGTCGTAACGCGACTGGAGAGGCGAATATCCACTGCACATTCCTCAATGGGAGCGTAGAAAAGGGGCAAATTGTAAGCCCTGGGGAGGGAAAAGCAACCGCTTTAGCCCGACGCTTTCTTATGCAAAATTGTGGCGATACGCCGCAAGCGTTCGAGCGGGTCTTGGAGCAGGAGTAGTTGCTGTTTTTCTGTCGCCCGGATGGGCAAGGCCTGCGCCAGAACCATGCTCGCACGGCTGGCATCCAGATTCCCGGCATTGGGGTCTTCGGTAATCTGTTGCAGGATTGGTTTCAGCCAGTCATGTTCAAAGGCGATGGGAAGTGTTGGTTCCTCCGGCCAGAGATGAATCCGCGCCACGGTAACGTCGTGGGCGTGCTGCCATTCCTGCACGGTAAAGCGCTGCATACCCTCGATGTCGAGGAGCAGCAAGCCGTTTTCGCTGTTCCAGTCGATGATTTTTGCTAAGGTACCGACCTGTACCGGCGCCGCATCGGCTTCTGCCAGGCAGATACCGAAGGGTTTGCCGCTGCGCATGGAGCGGCTGACCATGTCGAAATAGCGCGGCTCAAAGATCCGCAGTCCCAAACGGGCATTGGGAAAAAGCACCGAACTGAGTAAAAATAGGTCGTACCATTCTTGCGCATCGCCCTGCGCCGTCATTGTCTGCCCCTGTGAAGCCATTATGCCTGAACTTAGTGTAGCGCCCCTTTCGTTGTATGTGCATCTACCCTGGTGCAAGGCCAAGTGCCCCTACTGCGATTTCAACTCCTATGCCGCCACGGAGTTCCCCGCCGCGCGTTATGTTGATGCCTTGATAGCCGATTTAGAGCGCGAGTTGCCGCGCGTCTGGGGACGGCAAGTACACAGTATCTTTTTTGGTGGTGGCACGCCAAGCCTGTTTCCGCCAGCCGAGCTTGATCGTCTGCTATCTGCGATACGTGCACGCCTACGCCTGGCGCCACAGGTGGAAATCAGTCTCGAGGCCAATCCTGGCGCCGTGGATGCGGCGGCCTTTCAGGGGTTTTATGACGCCGGAATCAACCGACTATCTCTCGGAGTACAGTCCTTTGATGACGGTTTCTTGCAGGCCTTGGGGCGGATTCACGACGCCCGCGCCGCGCATTTGGCTATTGAGGCCTTGCAGAAGGCCGGTTTCGACAACTGGAATCTGGACCTGATCTTCGCCCTCCCGGCCCAGGACCTCGCCGCGGCACAGCGCGACGTGCAGGCGGCGCTGGCGCATCAACCGCCGCATTTGTCCTTGTATCAACTGACCCTGGAGCCGGGCACCCCCTTTGCCAGCCAAATACCGGCACAGTTACCCGATGCCGATAGCGCGGCAGAAATGGAAGAAAATTTGCGCAATGCGCTGGCAGACGCAGGCTTGCAACGCTATGAGGTGTCGGCGCATGCGCGGGCCGGGCGGCAATGTAGACACAATAGAAACTACTGGCTGTACGGCGATTACCTTGGTATTGGCGCTGGCGCGCATGGGAAAATTACCCTGGCGGGGCAGGGGATTTGGCGCAGCCGTAAGGCACCGCGTCCGGAAAGCTACATGGAGGCAGCCCTCAAAGCCAAGGATAGTCTGGGTGAGGGGCAGTGGGTGCCGCCAGCAGAGAGACCTTTCGAGTTCTTTCTGAATGCACTGCGTTTGCTGGAAGGTTTTGACGAGCAGCTCTTTGAGGAGCGCACTGGGGTCAGCTTTTTATTGGTAGAGGCGCGTCTGCGCCGTGCACTACAGGATGGTTTGTTGCAAAGAGAAGGGCGCCATTGGCGCCCCACACCGCTCGGACTGAACTGGCTGAATCAACTGTGCCGCCAGTTTCTGCCCGAAACGGGCAAAACTCAGTCGCGGCCCATCGCCTCGGCCTCGTGACCGGTGATGGAACCCTCGGTAAAGAGATATTCTCGCAGCTCCTTGTCCAGACGCGGCAGCTTGCGCCGCAACCATTCCAGTACCATGGCGGCATGCTCGATTTCCTCATCGCGATTGTGTTCCATGACTGCCTTCAGTTTGGTGTCTTGGCAGGCGTCGGCGCGCTGCTGGTACCAATCTACCGCTTCAAACTCCTCCATTAGAGAAATGATGGCGCGGTGGATATCCAGTGTATCCGGGCTCAGCTTGTCCAAGGGTTCGTGCAGGCCTTCGTGTGCCATGAGGAATCTCCGTCGGGTATCAGGGAATGTCCCAAAAGCATAGCCGAGGGCCGCAGCCAGCGCCAGCGCGCCGCTTTGGCTTGGCACGGATCCTGTCCAAACGCGGACTGTGTTCGCGCACCGTGGCGGCACAATGGGTTCGCGCGGGCAGGGTGACAGTGGCCGGCAAGATCATTACGGATCCCGAGCAGGGCTTCCCGCTGGATCAGGCCGCCATTGCCATCGATAGGCACCTCGTTACCTCCAATGAACGCCGCGTCATCGTGCTCCACAAGCCGCGCGCTTGTCTGGTGACGCGTAGCGACGACCAGGGGCGTCAGACCATCTACGAGCTTTTGCCGCAGGATCAATGGCTGGCGCCCATTGGTCGCCTGGATCAGGCCAGCAGTGGCCTCCTCTTGTTGTCCAATGATCCGGCTTGGGCGCAGACCTTACTCGATCCAGATAGCCATGTACCCAAGCGCTATCACGTGCAAATCCGTCCACCTCTGGGCGCAGAGCAGGTTGCCACGCTTGCAGCAGGCCCGGTGATTGATGGCATACCGGCTCGGCCCATGAAAATTACGGAAATCCGCTGTGGCGGCAAGACCCAGTGGCTGGAATTTACGCTGACTGAGGGGCGCAACCGTCAGATTCGTCGTTTACTGGCCAGCCAGGGCTGCGCGGTATTACGGCTGATTCGTGTTGCCATCGGTCCACTCGAGCTCGGCGCTCTGCGGCCTGGGGAATGGCGTGAGCTTTCCTTGCGAGAGATGGGCGCGTTGCACGCAAGTGATTCCGAAAACGAGGATTGACTCCCCTCGGCAGGATGAGTATTCTTCGCCCATCGCAGCGCTCGTAGCTCAGCTGGATAGAGCAACTGGCTACGAACCAGTAGGTCGGGAGTTCGACTCTCTCCGAGCGCACCATAATAAACAGGTACTTAGCAGAAAAAGCTAGGTGCCTTTTTTATTGTCACGCCTCAATACGCCCCATCCCGTCCAAACACCACCTTTACCGTGCGCAGCAAGATGACGATGTCGTACCACAGGGACCAGTTTTTGACATACCAGGCGTCGAGGTTGGCACGCTCATGAAAAGTGGTTTCCGAACGACCGCTTACCTGCCAGAGGCCAGTAATGCCAGGGCGTACTTTTTGGTACAAGCCAAGGGTATCACCATAGCGTTGCACTTCGCGCGCGAGCAACGGGCGCGGCCCAACTAGGCTCATCTCCCCACGTAATACATTGAATAACTGCGGAAGCTCATCCAAGCTCGTGCGCCGCAAATAGCGCCCGATCCTGGTGACGCGGGGATCATTGCGCAGTTTGTAATTCCGTTGATATTCGGCGGCTATCGCCGGATTTTCGTGCAGGTATTTGGCAAGGCGCGCTTCGGCATCGTGCACCATGCTGCGAAACTTGAGGCAGGGAAAAGGCCGCCCAAAGCGCCCCTCGCGCTCCTGTATAAAGAAGACCGGGCCGGCATCCTCGGCACGAATCCGCCAAGCCAGTAGCAGAAAAACCGGAGCTAATACCAGCAGCAAGAGCGAAGCGGTGAGCAAGTCAAAAAGCCGTTTGATGAGGCGGGGTCCGGGCCGTCCCAGGTTATCGCGCACCCGCAGCATCAGCACTTCATGGCTAAAAAAATGCATCAGCTCCAGCCCAAACAGTGGCAATCCCCGCAGGGGCGGGGCAATGGCAAGATTGGGATAATGCAGGCTCAGCGTGCGCAAGAGCCGCTCGTTGGCATACCACTGCTCCTGATCCAGGGCCAGCACCACTTGCGGGTTGCCAAGGCCCGCCAGACCGGCCAAAGGATCGGCACCCAGGCTCTGCACCGGCACTCCGTCGGCAAAGGACAGGTGCTCTGCCATCGGTTCGCTGTCCGGCAGTAAAATCCAGCGCACCTGTAGCCCCAACGCACGATCACTGTGCAGGGCACGTAGGGCCTCGCGCGCATTGTCACCAGCCCCGATCAGTGCCACCGGCCGACTCCACAGCCCCAGATGTATCAGCACCGCCCGCAGCCCACGGCGGAACAGCGGTACCAGCAGCAGCGCCAGCAGCCAAGTGGAAAACAGCCAAAGCCGCGACAAGGGCCACTTACCGCTAAAGGCAATGCCCGCGTTTACCGCCAATAGCAAGGTGAAAACCCCCAAAATGTCGCCAAACTCGTCCCAAAACACCTTTCTACGGGCGTAGTGCCCCTTCACCAGAAAAACGGTGATGGCAATGGCCGCCAGCAGCAAAAACAGCAGCAGGTTGATTTCTGCCGCACTGCCCCACCAAGTAGCGAGCACAGTGAAGGGGTTGCGGCCATAGTACACGGCGTGGGAGAGGCGGCTAAAATAAAAGGCCGCAAAAAATGCCACGGCATCCCCCAACATCAGGGAGTAGGGCACCCAGCGTTGCCAGCCGATGGTGGTTTTCCTTGTTTGCATGGGGTTATCGCAGGTCATCGCCGTCCATTGCTGCGCTACGGTAGCATGAAGCGCGCCCCCGCGCGATTTCCGGATCGGACCGGCGGCTTTTTTGGCGTAACCGCTAACCGATCGGTGTCCTTCTATTTTCGGTACACCTCTCGGCGGTTACCCATACGCACGACCAGAATACGCAAGGCTTTATCCTCAATGCTGACGATGATTTGCCAATCAACTACGCGGTACTTCCAGAAGTCTCCCAGCTTGGAGCCTTTGAGCGCTTCGCCAATGCTGCGCGGATCGTCTAAAAGGGCGACGCGCTCTCGCAAAAAAGCCGTGATGCGTTTGGCGACGGTCTTATCCAGCGTTAAATTTTGAGGATAGAGTCGCTGTAGAGCGCCACGATTGGATCGTGGGTCATCAGCCGCATGGGTTCGACTAGCGCCTGAGCCACCAGAATGCGGTCGAAAGGGTCTTGGTGATGCGGAGCCAACTCCTCGACTGCCATGGTGTGCTCGACCGAGACCGCCAGAAAAAGATAGCCCGAGGCACGGAAGTAGCGCTCCGCGTCATGGCCGGACACCGGCATATCTCCCCGACGCAGCGCGTATTTGATAGCCATTTCCCACACACTGGCTGCACTGATCCAGACGGTCGTCTTTGTGGACTGGATCAGTTCCCTGGCCTTCGGCGGCAGTTTTGGGCTGTCGGTAATCGCCCACAGGGCAACGTGGGTATCGAGCAGGAGATTCAGGCTTCTGCTCCCCCCAGGAACAACCGGGCTACTTCCTCGTTGTGCGCGTCGATGCTGTCAGGCACCACAAAGAGGCCCTTGGCAATCCCGACACGCGGCCCCACCGAAACGGCATCCAGGGGGACAAGCTTGGCAGCCGGGCGACCATTGCGGGCGATGATAATCTCACGCTCCCGGCCTTGTTCAATGGCTTCCACCAAGCGCGATAGCGAAGATTTGGCTTGCAACATATTGACGAATGGCATGGCGCATTTCCTGAAACGATTTGAGCTAGTCTAGTCTGGCTAAGTTTAGGACGCAAGCCGTTAGCCCCCTCTGTTAGCCCCCTCTGTTAGCCCCCTCTGTTAGCCCCCTCTGTTAGCCCCCTCAGCCTGACTGCGAATCTCTGCTGCAGGAGGATGCCCCAGCCCAATCACACTTCCAGCCAATCCAGAACACGTAATCCAGGAACCCGCGCGAACTCCCGCAAATTGTTGGTCACCACAACCAGCCCCAGGCTGCGGGCATGGCCGGCAATCATCTGGTCGTAGGGACCGATGGGGGTACCGAGCCTAGCCAATTCCGCCCGTATCTGCCCCGTATGTTTGGCCGCCTCGCTGCCGTAATCCAACAGTTCCAGTCGGGCCGCAAAACCCTCAATTTCTGCGAGATTACGCTCTGGTGCCTGGGATTTTTCCGCACCGTAGACCAGCTCCATCCAGGTCACGGTACTGATAGCCATCTGTCCATGATGCCGCCGGAACTGCTCACGAATCTCCGTTGGCTTGTTTTTGATGGTAAAGATGCAGATGTTGGTGTCGAGCAGATAGTTGATCACCAGCTATCTCGTACTTGTTCGGCCGCTTGCTCCCGGATCTCCATGAAGTCGTCGCTGACACCGGCCCCGTCAAACCAACTGTCCCAAGACTCACCGGCTGGCATCAGTATCCGCATACGGCCAATAGCCAGCACATCCACGCGCTTCACGTCTGCCGGGAACGCTATGGCCTTGGGCAGGCGTACCGCTTGGCTGCGGTTGATCTGAAAAACTGTCGCTTGTTCCATGAAGGCCCCCAAATCGTATATGGCAAAAGGATATCCATCGTTGCATTCCCTGTCTACCCCACACCCCCGCCAAGTGATCGCCATCACCCGCCGAAGCACCGCCGCCAACTTCGGGCCGGAAGCGCGGGTGGGGCTGTTTGGCTCGCAGTTCTCGTCACACCCAGTTTTCGATCTGCAAGTTAGGCACTCGCGAGAATTCCTGGGTGTTGTTGGTCACCAATGTTGCATCCAGGGCCAAGGCATGGGCGGCAATCATCGTATCCAGTGCCCCAATCGGGCGGCCCAGGCGCTCCAGCTCTGTGCGTAGCCGTGCATAGTGCCACATCACTGAGACGTCGAAGGGCAAAACCTCCAAGGGGGTCAAGAACATCTCCAGTGCCCGCTGATTCCGAGCGGAGGCGCTTTTGCTTACCCCAAAGGCCAATTCACAAGCCGTAATGGTGGAAATGGCCAGCGTCCCCGGAGTGTGCTCCCGAAACCGGGCTAAAACGTGGGGTGGTCGGACATTGATGACATAGATGCAGATGTTCGTATCCAGCAGCCGCATCAGTCGCCTGTAAGATTGGCTCTAACCTGGTAATCAGGCTGTGCACGTTCCAAGACAAATCCTGGCTCAAATTCGGCGAGCCCAGCCTCAAGCATATCCCAGGAACGGTCCATGGGCAGCAGCAGGACACCCGCACCGAAGTGACGGACGATGACTTCCTCTCCAGAAAATCGGTAGGGTTTGGGCAGGCGTACTGCCTGGCTGCGCCCTGACTGAAAAAGGCGAGCGGTATCCATAGGAGCCTCCTCTCAGTGACAACTACCAATGGTAGTTATCATGCAGGGAAAAGGCAATGCGGATCTCTTCCCCATGTCGCCGTAAGCGGGTCCAGGTGCTGCGCTGGGTTTGTTCCTGCTTGGCCCTCGGCAGGTGAGCAAAACCACCCTGGCACTGGCAGTAGAGATGCCATCACTATATCTGGATCTGGAATCAGGCGCAGACCAGGCAAAGTTACAGGAACCGGAACTCTTCTTAGGCGAACACCTAGACCGTTAGTAGGCCCGGGTCAAGTGGGGTATTTGCGCGGATGCCGGTGGTGATTCAACCCCCAAGGCATCGCGGCTATACTCCCTCCCACACAAAAATGAGGGAGCGAAACAGTGACTGACAACGATGTAGTCTCCAAAGACCTGCTCAAACGGGTGGCGGTGGACATTGCCCGCATCCTGCTGCACTGGCCCGTAGACCAGGCGGAGATTCTGGAAAGCAACCACCAGCGGATGGAAGAGCGCCGTTCCGACCTGGTGGCGCGGATGCAAGGCCCAGACGGGAGTTTCATCCTCCACATCGAGATCCAGAACGCGAACGACCCGAAAATGCTCTGGCGCATGTTGCGTTACCGGTCGGACCTGCTCTTTTACGATGAACAGGACATCCGCCAGGTAGTCGTCTACATCGGCAAGAGACGCTGCACCATGGCCGATAGCCTCACCCAATTCGACCTCCGGTATCACTACAAAATCGTTGATATGCATCAGGTTGACTGCGAATCCCTGCTGCGGGAGGATACTCCGGAAGCGGTGGTCTTGGCGGTGCTCTGTGATTTCAAAGGCCGCCCGGCCCAGGAGTTGGTTCAGCACATCGTCCAGCGTCTGGTGGCCCTGACCGGCGAAGACAGCGTCCGATTCCGTAACTGTTTCACCGCCTTGGAACTTTTGTCCAAAAACCGTGATCTGCAAGAAACCGTCAAGGAGGCCGAAGCCATGTTGAGCAACGTCAAAATCACCGAACTGCCCTCCTATGAACTGGGGATGGAACGGGGGATGGAACGGGGGATGGAACGGGGTATCGCGCAGGGACATCGAAGCGGCGTCCTCGAAGGCCAGTTACAAGCCGAGCGCGCCACCCTGCTGCGGCTGTTAAACCGCCGCTTTCAGCATGTCCCTTCTCGGGTAGAGGCGCAGGTGCAGGAAGCCGGCGCCGAGGACCTGACCCACTGGCTGGACCAGATTCTGGATGCCCAGCGCCTGGAAGACCTCTTCGGGCCGCAGGGCTAACGGCGCCGCGCCTGGTTTCTTACCCCTTGGCCATCTCCGGCCACAGCGCCGCCGTCAGTCTCCCCAGGCCACACTTGGTACCACTGCTCTTGAAGCACCACCAAAAGCACCTGCTCTGTGCTCTGGGCCCAGGTGAGATAGGGATGGATGACCTTGCGGGTAAGGTTGTTTTACATTACCATAAAAAACATCCATCTACACGCATTGCGAGGGCATAACGCTATGGCCATATTGACGATTACTGCACGGGGACAAGTCACTTTCCGGAAGGACGTACTGCAACATATGGGCATCCGGCCAGGCGACAAAATTGACCTGGAGCTACTTCCAGATGGTCGGGGTGTTATCAAGGCGGCGCGCGCCTCTGGGACGATAGCTGGTTTTGTCGGTCTACTCGCAAACAAAACGCAGAAGGTTGCCACGATTGCGGAAATCAACGAGGCGGCTGCCCAAGGATGGGCAGGCAAGCAATGAAGGTAACGGTAGATACCAATGTCTTGGTGCGCGCAGTCGTCCGCGACGATCCCGTGCAAGCGAGCCTTGCTGTCAGCGTCTTGACCGACGCCGAAGTCATCGCCGTGGCGTTGCCGTGCCTATGCGAATTGGTTTGGGTGTTGCTGCGGGTATATGGTATTCCACGCGCCGATGTGGCTGCTGCGATCCGAGCTCTCATAGCCACCGCCAACGTGGAGGTGAACCGGCCCGCCGTAGAAGCGGGATTGGTGGTACTCGACGCAGGCGGCGATTTTGCCGACGGTGTCATTGCCTATGAGGGCCACTGGCTTGGCGGGGAAACCTTCGTTTCTTTCGACAAAAAAGCGGTTGCACTGCTCACCACTCAGGGACACGCAACGCGCCTTTTGGGCGAGTAAGCGGTGTCAAACTCAGACTCCCTCACGCTACATCAATGGGGGGCAGCGCTGGGCAGATCGCCTCACCCGCCAGGTCGCCGCAAACCTCTTTGGCCCCGATGCACACCCCCTCTGGTATACTCGTCACCTATGGCGATCCTGCTTCAAAGTCATACACGGAAACAACCTAGTATAGGTAGAGACATCCAAATCGAGTGCCAAAGGTGGTGGACGCATACACGCCATGTTAGCCCCAAGCAGTAATGTCCCCTTTGTCCCATTCTAGAATGTCCCCTTCGACTGGCGGAGGGGGAGCGGATGGGCAAGGGGTGCATAACAATGAGTCATCAAGAGATAGATCGCGTGGCGTTGCTGCAATCGCTGCTGAGCAAGCAGCTGCGGCAGCGGGAAGTAGCGGAGCGCCTGGGCCTCAGTGTGCGGCAGGTGAAACGGCTGGTAGCGCGCTACCGCGCCGAAGGGGCTGCCGGGCTGGTTTCCCGGCAACGGGGACGGCAGCCTAACAATGCGATTCCTGAGGCAACCCGTGCGGCGGTCATGGATCTGGTGCGCCGCCGCTATGCGGACTTTGGGCCCACCCTGGCGCGGGAGAAGCTGGTCGAGCAGCACGGTGTCCGCCTTTCGGTGGAGACACTGCGCCAGTGGATGGTGGCCGAGGCCTTGTGGGTGCCCAAGGGACGCAAACGGGCGGCCATCCATCAACGGCGCCCGCGCCGGCCCTGCTTCGGGGAGCTGATCCAAATCGATGGCTCTCCCCATGACTGGTTTGAGGATCGGGGCCCACGCTGTACCCTGCTGGTGTTCATCGACGATGCCACGAGCCGCCTCATGGCCCTGCACTTCGTCCCGGCGGAGAGCACGCACGCCTACCTGGAGACCTTGAAGGGGTACTTGAGTACCTATGGTCGCCCCGTTGCCCTGTACTCGGACAAGCACAGCGTCTTCCGGGTCAACCGCCCCGATCAGGAGGGGACGCCTACCCAGTTCACCCGCGCCCTGCAAACCCTGGATATTCAGGCTATCCATGCAAACACACCCCAAGCCAAGGGCCGGGTCGAGCGTGCCAACCAGACTCTGCAAGACCGCTTGGTTAAGGAATTGCGCCTGCGCGGGATCTCCGACAGCGACACGGCCAACGCCTTTCTGCCCGAGTTCATCGCTGACTACAACGCCCGCTTTGCTACTCCTCCCCAGCAACCCCAGGATGCCCACCGACCGCTGCTACACAGCACCGAAGATCTCGCCTTGAACCTCAGCGTGCAGCAGACCCGCAAGCTCTCCAAGAACTTGACCTTCCAGTTCAAAAACCGCGAATACCAGCTCCTGGGATACGGCAAGGGCTACCGCCTGCGGGGCGCCCTGGTTACCGTCTGCGAGGCCGCCGATGGCACCGTTACTCTCCTCCATCAAGGGCAGCCACTAGCCTATCGTCTCCTAGCTGAAGGCGAGCCACCCATCCCCCTGGAAGACGAAAAGAGCCTGCACCTGCGGGTAGAACAAGCCCAGCAGGAACAGGCTCAGCGCAGCATCTGGAAGCCCGCTCCTGACCACCCTTGGCGACGCTACGCCCAGCCTACTACCCCGATACCCACCGCTTCCGGCCCTACCTGATCTGCTCAAAGGGGACATTCCTGCTTGGCACAAAAGGGGACATTTCTGTTTGGCGTTGACAGGGACGCATACACGCCATTGACCACCTTCCCCTGGCTCGGCTATCGTCCGTCCTGGAGGCCGAAAGCCACGATACGATCAGGAGTGCGCCATGACCGCCGCCCATCGCTACGCCACCTACGAAGACCTGCTTGATCTACCCGAAAACGTCGTGGGTGAGATCATTGCCGGCGAACTACACACCCATCCCCGGCCGGCACCGGCCCATGCCCAGGCATCATCCAGCCTGGGGGCGGACCTTGGACAGCCTTTTGGTCGGGGACGTGGAGGCCCTGGCATTTCGGTTGCAGGGTGGAAGGCCCTGCGCCCCCCGCCCAATCACACTTGGCCCTGCAGGCTAGCGCGTAGGCACCGTCCATTCTGGATGGCTTTACTCCTCGCATCTGCGGGCGCATGAAGGCATCCCGGCAGTGAACGACCCCGCTCCTTCATCCCAGCCCTCCCATGCCGCCGAAAGCCCGCAACACGGCCCGAGCATCGCCCGCTCCACCTTGATCAATGTCGCCGGGGCGTTGCTACCTGCGGGACTCCTCTTGGTCACTGTACCGCTTTATCTGCACCGCATTGGAGAGGCACGCTACGGCGTGTTGGCCATCGTTTGGCTGCTTCTGGGGTATTTTGCCGTATTCGATTTGGGCTTCGGCCGTGCCGTTGCCAACCGCATGGCGACTTTGTATAACGCCCAGCCCGCCGAAAGGCAGCAGGTATTCTGGACCGGTCTGCTCATCAGTGTCGCGACGGGGCTCATGGGGGGGCTACTGTTGTACCTCATGGGGGATTGGCTCTTTGCCAGCGTCTTTTCTGCGCCGCCCATGTTGCGCCTGGAGGTAGAACAGGCCATGCCGTGGCTGCTTTTAGCGCTGCCACTCATTATTGTCATCTCCTTGTTGGCCGGTGCCCTAGAAGGGCGGCAAGCCTTCCTTGCCCTCAATGTGGGACAAATGGCAGGAACCCTGGGCTACCAGATTTTTCCACTGGTGGTGGCCTATAGTGGCAAGGTCTCTCTCGCCTATCTCATTCCGGCAGCCATTGCAGGACGTTTCTTGAGTGCAATAGTGCTTTTCTACGGGTGCTACCGATCGGTACCCTTAACGCTGCGGCCCAGCGTTTCTGGCAAGCTCATCAAACCGCTGTTGGGGTACGGTGGCTGGATTACCGTAACGGGCGTGGTGGGTCCGTTGCTAACGGTATTCGATCGCTTCCTGATTGCTGCAAAGCTCGGGGTGATTGCGGTTACGTCGTACACCGTACCCTACAATCTGGTCCTGTACTTTTCAGTGCTTCCTGCAAGTCTACAAACCGCGTTGTTTCCCCGCTTTGCCATGGTGGAACAGGCGTCTGCCAAACAATTACTGCGCCAAGCTACCTTGACCATCGCCGCCATTCTTACCCCGGTGATCGCGATGGCGGAGTTTCTGATCAAGCCTTTTTTGCTTCTTTGGATAGGCCAACCGCTTGCCAGCCACGCCGCCCCGGTGGGGCAAATCTTGTTGCTGGGGATTTGGGTCAATTCCTTGGCCTTTGTACCATTCTCATATTTGCAAGCGTCGGGCCGACCAGATATACCCGCAAAGCTTCATGTGCTGGAGTTGGTGCCGTTCGTTCTCTTGCTGTGGGTGTTGATCGTACAGTTTGGTGTGGTGGGTGCTGCCTGGGCGTGGGTGATCCGTGTCTTGGCGGATGCGCTGCTGCTTTTTTGGTTTGCTCGTGGGATGGACATTTTACGGGACATGCTTTTTGGATCGTTGCTACTCTTGGCTTCATTCGTGTCGGTTTGGTACCTACCCATGAGCTTGGGTATACCATATGCTGTTCTTACGTTCGTTCTTGTAGTGGCTGTTGGGCTATGGTGCTACCGGATAGCGCCACGAGAGTTGACAGATGTTGTTGGCAACTTCGAACATCGAGTAAAAAATTATTTATCAAAAGAGTGTAAAAAAGCATGACGGATCTGGAGAATGATTTAGGGGACTGGCCAGAAGACGAACTGGAGTATTTGGACCAATGTCCTGTTTGTGGACGCAATGAATCCAAGCTACTGTATGAAGGCGTGACGGATCGGGTATTTTTCTCTGCACCCGGAAAATGGACACTATACCAATGTAAGGGCTGTGGCTCAGCTTATTTGAATCCGCGACCGACTCCAGCGTCGATTGGCTTAGCCTATCAATCGTATTTTACGCACGAAGAATCAGAAGATCTGGTCCCCCATGGCGGATTGCGGCGCCTAAAAAGAAGTCTGCGTAATGGTTATTTGAACAGCTGTTATAAAGCTTCCCTGGAGCCTAGCAATAAGCTCGGGGCCTGGCTGATACCAATGCTTCCGCAACGGAGGAGAATTGACGAATCTGTGCGGCACTTACCTAGCCATAACGAGTCAAAAAGGGTTTTGAATATTGGTTGTGGCAATGGACATTTTTTAAAGACCGCCATACAACTTGGGTGGGAAGCATGGGGAATTGATCTGGATGAAAAGGCAGTCGAGGTAGCAAGGCGCACCGGCGCAAATGTGTCGGTGGGCGGTTTTCCAGATACCGGCCTTCCATCAGAATCCTTTGACTATATAACGTTAAATCATGTGATAGAGCATGTGCATTCTCCACTAGATGCATTGAAGGAGGTTTATCGGCTATTGAAGCCGGGAGGGAAGATATGGATAGCGACACCCAATATAAATAGTATCGGTCATTGTATCTTTGGAAGGCATTGGCTAAATTTGGACCCACCAAGACATCTGGTGATTTTTAATATCAATTCGCTTCATGATATTCTAAGGCTGGCAGGGTTCGGTGCTATCCATAGTATTTACTCTGTGACGCCCTCTAGGGGTGTATATGAAGCAAGTTTTCGTATAAATATTGGTCTGGATCCTTTTGAAGAGGTTGGTAGTGACCTTCCAATTATTTTTCATTTTAGATCTATGATTGAAGATTTTTTGGCGAAGATAAAGCCGATAGTTGGCGAACAGCTGATGGTTATATCTAGGCGAGAAAAGCTGTGACGATTTTCGCTGTTATCGTGACTTTTAATCCACAAATGCGTTATTTTGAGAGGCTTTTAACCAGTATTTGCTCGCAGGTTGATGGTATTGTAGTGGTGGATAATGCCTCTAATTCAGGTCTTGTTGGCCAAATCGTAAAGGGGTATGAGAGTGTTGTGTTTGTTGCGCTTGATGAAAACTTAGGGATCGCGGCTGCCCTGAACATAGGTTTTGATTATGCTATTAGTTTGGGTGCCGATTATGTTATCACGCTTGATCAGGACAGCGTGCTCGAAACAAACCTAGTTAAATCGCTGTTATCTGCATACTTGGAACTCATCCATATGGGTTATAACCCTTCCGTAGTAGGTTCGCGATATCGGGACATAAGCAATGGAGAAATATCCGATAATTTAAAATTTACGTACTTTCGAACTCGTCCGGTTCATGATCCGTTGGTTTTGGGCAGGCTTGTCCCAGTTGATTTTGTTATTACCTCGGGTTCGTTTCTATCATTGGAGGTCTATAATCAGGTTGGCCCAATGCGGGAAGAATTGTTTATAGACCACGTAGATACGGAATGGGTTTTGAGGGCAAGTCATGCAGGATTCCAGTCTTACAGTCTTCAAAGTCCATGTATAAATCATTCTCTGGGAGAGTTTAGGAAAAGAGTTTGGTTCGGGCGTTGGCGCAATATTCCATTCCATAAGCCATTTCGGTATTACTATATTTTTCGTAACGCCATCTTGGTTATGAAGCAAGAAAATATCAGTAAGAAATGGAAAATCATGGAGACGCAAAGGATGATTAAAATGGCTATCTTTATGTGTATCATGTCACCGGAGAGGCTAGCGATTCTTCGTTATATGATGAAAGGCGTGGTGCATGGTCTTCGCGGGATTGGCGGGAAATTGCGGGAAAATTGAAGCGATAAAGATTTTTAGGAAATCTTCCCCACTTGAAAAGCCACATACTTCACGATATTCCGCATAATCACTGCTGGCCACAGATAAGCACGACGCAGCCCTAGATGGCGTAGCTCGCACCGGAAATAACGAAGCCCCTCCCCGCCGGTTCCGCCAAATGCTTTTGCTATCCAAGGCTGCTGCCCGTGAAACTTGCCGATCAGAAAATAACGCTGCATATCTTGGCGCAATGTATGATTATGGGAATGATAGACAATGGCGGTGGCTCCTTGCGCCAAACACCAGCCTGCTTGCAGCATTTTGGCGCCAACATACAAATCTTCACTGACGACAACATCCTGCGGAAAACCACCCACCGCCGCCAATGCAGTTGCGCGGTACGCCGTGCACGAGTTGGATAAGAATGGCGTTTTAATGCCAAAACGGACTTGGTCGGCAAGGCAACGGATCTGCGCAACGGGCGGATAATTAAAGGCACGGGAAAAGGCAGCGGAAGGCGTAGCATTCAGGTGGGGTATTTGCCGACCGCAGGCTGCGCCCACGCGAGGATTTTGCAGTAGCGTGAGCAACGTGCGCAAAGCGGCGGGGCCGCAAAAATAGGCGTCCTGGGTAAGATAGACGTACACCGCATAGCCTGGGTTTGTGGCTAATGAATGTTGTCTTGTTTTGCCGTGCCCAAACTCTGCCCTAGCAATAAACTCCTTCTTCACGGAAGGGTACTGCGCAAGCATTTGAACCGTGCCATCCGAGGAGCTGGAATCGACCACCAAGGTATCGTGGGGATAATCTTGCTCCTCCAGACTGTGGAGCAGGCGTTGCAAATCGGCACAGGCGTTCAGGCTCGGGATCACGCACAACACCTTCAGGGGTGGCGCGCCCGATTGGTCAGATCTTTGCGCGGCGGAAGCGGGCAGCACAGCGGCGCCCGCACCAGCGTGCATGGAATCCGGGATCGTTTTCCCCCGTACTAAGGCGTCAAAAACGCGCACCGTCATTCGTGCGATAACGCTGCTGGAGTATCGCTCACGCACATCGTGATACCCCTGCCGCGCCAGGCGCTCACGCAGGTCGGTGTCATCCAATAGCGTCTCAATGGCATCGGCCAACGCCCAAGCGTCTTTGGGAGGAATAAGCAGACCGTTACGACCGTGTTGGATGAGCTCGCGGCAGCCAACCACGTCGGTGGTGATAACCGGGCGTTCGCAGGCCATGGCTTCCAGCAAAACCTTGGGTAGGCCCTCGCGATGCCAGGTGGGTAGACAGAATAGGGTACAGGCACTCAAAACCTCGCTCATGTTGTGGCAGTCACCCAGCCACTCAATGATGCCGTCTTTAACCCACTGCTGTAACTGGCTTTCCGGAATGGGCGCAGAGTGCGCGATGTCTACGCCACCCGCCAACACAAAGCGCACGTTCGGTCGCCGGGTTTTCAGGTGTTGCGCGGCATCCGCAAAGACACGGACGCCTTTTTCCTCAATTAGGCGAGCCGCGAGCAAAACCACCGGGCTGGCGGAATCAAGCTGTGGTCGCGGCCGAAACTGGCGCAGGTTTACCCCAGCGCCGGGGATGACCACACTGTCCTCCCGCCGCACCGCGCCCATCTGCTCCAGCTCGGCTAGGTCTTCCGCATTCTCAAAAATCACACGACTGCGGGAGGGGTTGAGCAAACGGCGTAAAGCAATTTTAATGAGCGGGCGGAGCGTGCGGGCCTTTCCATCCGCGCCCGCGAAAACGTAGCCCAAACCCACCGGGGCATTCACAATGGCGGTACGTGGCGCGCCAATGCGTACTGCCAAAGTACCCAGCACAATCGGCTTGATACCAATTTGCCAAGCCACGTCCGGCGCAAGTTTGCGATAGAGCTTGATTAACTGCACGATAGTGCGCAGTTCGGGTAGCGGGTTGATGTTGTGGCGGTCGAGGTCGATCGACAAAAAAGAAAAATGATGTTCCCGAATGCGCTCCGCGAACCCAGTATCCGGCGCCACAACGATGACCTCGTAGCCCGACCGCTGTGCGTGTAGCGCACGATCCAGGAAGTGCGTTAGGAAGAAGCGGTCGCTGACCACGACTATGAACAATTTTGGCTTGTGCTTGCTCAAGCTACTGGCTATCCTCGTGCCGATGGTGAAAGCCGTTTATAGACCTCCAATGTCTTTTCCGCGCAGTTACGCCAGCTAAAGTCTTGTGATCTGAGTAGCCCGGCCTGCCTGTGTTTATCGGCAAGGGCGTGATCTTCCAAGAGCGTCTGCAGGCCATGCGTAATCGCTTCCACAGAATAAGGATCAATTTCAATAGCCGCTTTTGCAGAAATTTCTGGCATGGAGGTGATATTGGAAGTCAAAACGGGCGTACCGCTGGCGAAACCTTCCAGCACGGGTAACCCAAACCCTTCATATAACGAGGGGTAACAAAAAACTGCCGCTGCAGAGAAAAGATCTGCGAGTTGTTCAATTGGTAAATAACCCGTGCGGATGGTTTCCCCTCGTTCTTCCGCCGCTTTTACCTTGTGCAAAATATCGGAATCCTGCCAACCTGCAGCGCCAGTAAGAACCAGCGGGTATTCCTTCCGCAAGCTCGCAGATAGCGCGCTGTGCGCGTCAATAAGCCTGAGAATGTTTTTGCGTGGTTCCAGGGTGGCGACAAATAGTACAAATCCGCGATACCGAAGTCCAAGGTCTTGAAGCGTTTTATCCGTTTCCAGCGCGGTTCTCGGGCGAAAAATGTTTGCAGCACCTAAATGGGTGACGGTAATTTTCTCCGCAGATATTTGGTATACATCCATGATCTCATTGGCAGAAAAAACGGAATCTGTTATTACCTGGTCAGCTCTATGCAGTGCGGGGCCGAGGTGTTTGTTCAAAAATGCTGCACGCTGCGGTGGATGAAACTCAGGGTGGCGTACCTGCGATAAGTCATGCGCCGTAATCACCAAAGGGCCATCATAGCGTACCGGTATGTAGTTGGGCTCGTGATAGATGAGCCCTGTTTTCGCTAACTTGGCAATATGCCTTTGGTTCTGCCATTCCAGCAAAGCCTGGCGAACGGGATAGGCACCTGGAATTCTGCGCACCATGGATTTTATCGCGCGCAACTTGCTGGTACCTTTCCGTGAGCTTGTTGCGCCAGCTGAAGGTTCTGTTCTGAGGAGAGTAGCGAATGCCTCACCTTCGAGTATGCGCCCGCCCAGAAATCCCGCCAGAGTGTCTATCTCTCCTGTGGCAGCTAAGGCTTCGATCAAATGCTGTGTGTACAACCCAATGCCCGTGCGGGGAGGGGATAGGGACTGTAGATTGAACAAAACCTTCAAGCAGAAGTCCCTGCCTGTAGCATCCATTTCAGAGTGTCTTCCAGTGCATAACGCGGAGCAAAGCCCGTAGCCTCGGACAATTTGCGATGCGATCCACGCAGCACTGGGATTTCGTTTGCCCGTACAAACGCAGGATTGACTTCCACCTCCATGGGGTGACCAGTGAGCCTGATCATCATGTCTAGTACGGAGCGTAGCGCAGCCGCCTTTCCAGAGCAGACATTGTAGATCTCCGACCGCATATCAGATTCCAGCAATGTGATATAAGCCTCCACCACGTCGCGCACATCCAAAAAATCGCGACTGACATCCAAATTCCCCAACTCGATCTTCGCGGCGCGGCGCGCGAAGTGGCTCACAATCTTCGGGATCAGAAACTTCTCATCCTGGCCCACACCGGTGTAATTGAACGGACGGGTCATCACGATGGGCAATCGCTCAAACCAAGTGCGCGCCATGTGCTCCATCGCGAGCTTGCTACAAGCATAGTGGTTGACCGGCGCGGGACAAACTGACTCATCGATCACCTCTATACCTGGTGAGCCATAGATATTAGCAGAACTGGCAATCAAGATTTTATTTGGGGGCTCTGGCAACGCGGCGAGCGCATCAAGCAAATTCAGCGTGCCGAACAGGTTCACGTCGTAAAATGCGCGCCCATCGCCATGGCCTACAAAAGCCAGGGCGGCAAGGTGCACTACATGCGTCGGCTGTGCATGACGAACTGCCTCACGGACTGCGACAGTATCCGTTAGATTACACACCAGATCCCGATCCGCAGAAGATGCGCCTTCACCAAGACCGACTACAACGTAGCCTCTGCTGCGAAGAGCCGGTACAAGATAGCGACCAGTAAATCCGCTTGCGCCGGTGACCAATGCAACGGGCTGACTCATTAAAACGAGAATCCAGTTTGGTTACGGCGCAGGTCCGCCTCCACCATCATGGCGCACAGGTCTTCCAAGCTGGTCTTGGGTGCCCAGCCCAACTGGGTTTTGGCCTTGCTGGCGTCACCAATCAGCAACTCCACCTCGGCGGGGCGGTAAAAGCGTGGGTTCACCCGCACCAGGGCCTTACCCGTATTGGTGTCGATGCCCTCCTCGTTTTCGCCCTGACCACACCACTCTAGGGTCATCCCCGCCGCCTTGGCCGCCATGCTCACAAAATCGCGGACGGTTTCGGTACGGCCCGTGGCGAGCACAAAGGTGTCGGGCGCCTCGGCCTGCAGCATGCGCCACATGCCCTCTACGTATTCGTCGGCATAGCCCCAGTCGCGTTTGGCATCCAGGTTGCCCAGTTCCAGCACATCGAGCTTGCCGAGCTGGATCTTGGCAAAGCCATCGGTGATTTTTCGGGTGACGAACTCCAGCCCGCGCAGGGGGCTTTCGTGGTTGAAGAGGATGCCGCTGCTGGCAAAGATGTCGTAGCTTTCGCGGTAGTTGATGGTCATCCAGTGGGCGTAGAGCTTGGCCACGCCGTAGGGGCTGCGGGGGTAAAAAGGCGTGCGCTCGTCCTGGGGCACGGCCTGGACCTTGCCGAACATCTCCGAGGTGCTGGCCTGGTAGAAGCGGATTTTGGGATTGACGATGCGGATGGCCTCCAACAGGTTGAGGGCACCAATGCCGGTGATCTCGCCGGTGGTGCGCGGCTGGTCAAAGCTCACCCCCACAAAGCTCTGGGCAGCCAGGTTATACAGCTCCGTGGCCTGACTACGCTCCAGCAGGCGAATACCCGAGCCCACATCGGTCAGGTCAAACTCCACCAGATGTAGATTGGGGTGCTGCGCCACGCCCAACTCTTCTAGGCGCCAAAAGTTGACCGAAGCGGTGCGCCGAAAGGTGCCCCAGACTTTATAGCCCTTGTCCAGCAAGAGCTTGGTCAGGTAGGCACCGTCTTGGCCGGTGATGCCGGTGATAATGGCTGTGATCATTTTTTCTCCAGTTAAAGTTGGATTCAAGGTACGCCGATGGCTGCAAGTAGTTGCCTCGCACTCTGCTCCCATGTTAGCCAGGGCATCTCATCTGATTTCGGGTGTTGGTTTGAGTTAAATAGCCTAAGCCACGAGTTGACTGCTTCGGCGAGGGCGTCTGGTGATTCGGCATTGAAGTAGAAAGCATGTTCACCCGCCACCTCGCGGAAGACCGGGATATCCCGCGCGATGATCGGCAGCTTGTGCTGCGCCGCTTCGATCAGCGGCAGGCCGAAGCCTTCGCCGTAGGAGGCGGCGATCAGGCAGGTGCTGGCGGCGTAGACTTTTTCTAAATATTCGTCACTGATGCCTTCGAGCCAGAAGAGGCGTTTGTTGCGTTCGGGATGGCTGCGCAGTCGTTCGGCCAGTGCTTCCACCTGCCAGCCCTGTTTGCCAACGATGATCAGATTGGCGTCGGTGTCGGCCTGCCAGAGCTGTTCGAAGGCATCGAGGACTTGGGCATGGCCTTTGCGCGGTTCCAGCGTGCCGACCACGAGAAAGCCGGGGCGCGCGCGAAACTGGCCGAAAACGCTTTCTGCCTCCGCCGGCAATCCTTTGGTGGGGGGGGCGGAACTAGCTACATCTGCCCCCAAGTGGAACCAATCTATTTTGAAAGGGCGCTGGCGCTGGGAAGCGTGTTGAGTTACCCACTCAGCCAACTCATCGGCAATCGCTGAAGATATGCACACCGCGCCATCACCTTCAGCAACGACCTCCAGCCAGCGAGCAAACCCTTCGTCGGCGTGTGGAACGAAGAATTCCGGCATCCGGACACATAAAAGGTCATACACGGCAAATACGGTGCGCACCCCCATGTTGCGCAGATCACGATAAAAGCCACGCTGAGCTACCTGCACCTGCGGTTGCAAATCCAGCCCAAAGAACACATCGCCCGGCGCAAAGTCGATGGGCTCGTCGCTCAAACCATCCAGCAGGCAATCCATAAAAGCCGCCGTAAAGCATCGCGCATAGCGATAACCATGATCGACTGTGGCATAGACTGGCTCAACGCGATAGCCTTCCGGTGGATTCGCCAGCCATTCCTTGAGGATGCTGCGGACCACACGCTGAATGCCGCTTTTGGCATCACGCTGCACGAGTTCGGAGATATCCACCAGCAATTGCCGTTGGGCATTTGCGGCTGGAAAACTAGACGCCATTGCGCTGGCCAAGCCAAACCATTCGACTTGCTTCGGAGTAACACCAGGGATACGGGCGATGGCCTCGTTGAGCGCGGGAAGCGGGTTGTTTTCACTGGCATAGCACTGCTCAATCGCTACCCTGTATTGGTCGGCACAGCGGGACGGGTTGTGGCGGCTGATAATAACTTGTCGGGCGTTCTCACCCAACTGCTGTCGTCTCGCTGTATCACGCCACAGCGTTTCCAGGGCGGTAGCGAGTTCGTCATCGCGAAATTCATCCGGCAGCATCCATACAGTCTCGCTATCTAAATCCGCCATGCTGCCATTGGCGTTTACAATAGTCGCAAGTCCGTAATTCATGCAGTCAAGAACTGTACCTGATGTCTCGCCACGCGATAGCGTGCGCAATTGCACGCCGATATCTGCCGCCGCCAGGTATTGGAAATATAAGTCTTCGTCGGCCCATCCAGTAATTTGGATATTCCGGTTTCTACCAGAAATTTTTGCTAAATGTTGACCATATTCACCGGGATGATTCTCGCCTACAAACACCAAATGACACTGACCGGACTGCGACAAACTTGAATCAAGCCAAGCTTGCAGGAGGCGATGATTCAGTTTTGTCGGCCCCAACATGCCAAAGGAGCAAACAACAAAAACCCCCTCTTTCAGACCCAGAGTTTTTCGCGCGCATGATTTCTCCCATCTCTTTTCTTGGGCACGCATGTGGGGGATAACAGACCAGTCCTCTCCACCCAAGCCATACCATTGCTTTGCCAAGCGCAGTGTGTTTGCCGAATGTGCAATGATTCCCAGGCTGCGTTGAATGACGCATAAATTGCAAGGATACTTCCAGATGATATCGCTAATATCATCACTGCAACACCGATCACGGAGGGCAGTGTAGCCGTGAGAGTTAAAAAGCTCATGCGTGAAGATTCCGGGCTCATAGCCAAGTGCTTCCATATAGTGAAGCACGCCGGCCAGATAAAAATCGTGCAGTACGACAACGCCCGGAATATCCTTAAGCATTCCAAACATATGCCGGTGAAATGCCGAGTTGCCAAAATGATACAAGACGCGATCGTAATGATCGGCGTTCTCTATGAACCAATCTACAGATCGAGTCGGGCAGTTGGCTTTAATCCAAGGATCGGCCACCTCGTCTTGGGCGACGATGACCTCGATATCGTAGTGGCGTGCCAACTTGGGCAACAATTCGGCGCTGTAACTGGCAATACCGGAACGTTCAGGCGGCAACGGCGACACATAAGCCATTTTGAGCCTGCTCGACGCCGTGGGTACAGGCTTGTTTCTATATTCTGCGACGCCCCGTTCCATGGCCTGAATAGCGCGGCGAGCAGTTTCGTCCCAGGAAAATTTCGTTGCCTGAGTTTTCCCATGCTCGACAAGACGGCTACGGAAAGCGTTATCGATCAGGCCGCGTTGCATGGCCTCTGCAATCGCCGCATCGCAATGCGGGTCGAACAAGGCTTCCTGCAGGCCGACAACCTCGGGCAGGCTGGATGTGTTGGCCGCAATCACCGGCGCACCGCAACGCATAGCCTCCAAGGCTGGCAAGCCAAAGCCTTCGTGCCAAGAAGGAAATACAAAAAGCGCACAAAGGTTGTAGAGGGCAATCAAGTCCTCTTCGGGGACAAAGCCAGTAAAGACGACCGCGCCTTCAGCCAGCCCCTGATTTGTTGCGAGCTGCGCCAGACGTTGCCTATCTCCGGGTTGCACCGAGCAGACGATGGTCAACTGGTGCGCCTCACGCAATTGCTGGGGCAACCTTGCATAGGCTCGTATCAGACCTTCAATGTTCTTGCGATGGTCAATTCCGCCGGTGTACATCACGAACGGGCGCGGCAGCCCATATTTTTCTCGCAGCAAGCTTTCAGCATCCGCAGAAACATCAAGCTTCCGGAAACACGTATCGACATCAGAGGCTATATTGACCACTCGAGCAGCCGTGAAATCTAGTTGGCTGACACCTTCCTGCCGCGTTGATTCGGATATGGCCAATAGAAGATCGGCTTTCCGGAGAAATTCGATCTTTTTTAGATACCAAGACTCGACCTCCGGGTTTTCCAGATACGGCTTGCGGTGGATGTAGGGTATGAGGTCGTACAAGATTACAGCGACCGGGATATTGCCGGTTAGCAGCCCAATACTGGTAACTGCATCATCCCAAAAACCTTCAAACAAGCTCGTCACAAGAATGATATCTGGCCGCAGGCTTGCTAAAAAGGCCTCCCTCAGCAATTCTGCAGTCTGTCGGCGCCAGCCATTGGATGAGTCAACACTTGCCAATGGTCCGGGAGCGATCCAAACACGAATATTGTCTCGCGATAGCAAGCCATCGAACGCGGCGCGGATGGGTTCGATGGTGTCGGGGAACATGCCGCTCAAGGCAACGATGACTTCGTGCTCGCCCCGATTGCGCACGACCGCTTGGGCGAGAGCCATCGTAAAACGCCCGATGCCGCGAAGGCGATTTTCGGCCTGCACGCCCTGCATGTCGATAACGATGCGCATTACATTTACTCCAGTGGGGCCAGCAGTGGTGCAACGGGCTGGAGCATCACGCTGTGGCCGCCCATCTCAGTTGAGCACCCGCTGACCATTGATCATGACCGGCTTTCCGGACGCGTAGGAATACAGCACATCCGGGCAAATATCAGCGCCATTGGGCCAGACGATTGTTCCCAATTCCCGATTGAGGCTGACTTGTCGAAAAAAATCATCATCCAGCAGCGGTGCGAACACTCCAGTGTATTGCCGGACGATCTGATTCAGGTTGACAATCCCTTTCAGGCCATCGGCAAAGGTCAACTCAAGCGCTCGGTTTTGCAAAGGGCGCACAGCGGTAATGTCAATCAGAAACATGGTTTACTCCAAGGGTTCGATACACTTCAGTTCGGCCTGCTGGCGCGCCAGGTTCCAGTCGACCATCAACTCGTCTTGATGACGACTGGCCCATTCCATGACTAGGCCCATGGCACGGGGTGGCAGTTTCCCGGCCAATACAGACAGTGTTTCAATGGCAATTTCTACTTGGGCGTCGCCGTACCGCGCATGGAAATGCGGCGGGTTGTGCTCATTGTAGTACATGGCAATGATGATACCCAGGAAGCGGCAAATTTCAGGCATGTCTATCTTCGAGGCATATTGGAAAGCCGCTGCGCATCAAGTCTTCTCCTGCTGCCGTCTCGCCAGCGCCGACTTTAGATCGGCGTAAATCTGGCGCGCGCGGGGGGATAGCGAAGCCATAGCTTCACTATGCGGTGGATTTGGTGGCGTTGCTTGTTGAGTGCTGCTAAGGTAGGATTGCGGAAAGGTAGTGTTTCGGAGACGTTGTTTCAACTTTGGAAAGTGATTCAAAATTCTAACTGCTCTTGGTTTGAGAGCAGAGTTTGAGCGAACCTTATCAATTGCTTTTACCAAAAATGAGCGCGCTACCCGGCGTGGTCTACTGCCGGGTGCAAAAGTAATCCACGCGATACTACCGCGAACGAACCATTGGGTAAATCTTCGTGCAAGTCTTAATGGTTTTGTTATTTTCCACGAGCGGCTGTTCACCACAGCTTCATACAATTGACCTACGTGGCTGGCGCGTTCATTGGCTTGAGTAGCTTGTGCTTCGGCGAGGCTGGCGCGTTCATTGGCTTGAGTAGCTTGTGCTTCGGCGAGGCTAGCGCGTTCGTTGGCTTGAGTAGCTTGTGCTTCGGCGAGGCTAGCGCGTTCATTGGCTTGAGTAGCTTGTGCTTCGGCGAGGCTAGCGCGTTCGTTGGCTTGAGTAGCTTGTGCTTCGGCGAGGCTAGCGCGTTCATTGGCTTGG
>NZ_JBFRXP010000001.1:97151-366986 GCF_041146875.1 Acidithiobacillus sp. IBUN Pt1247-S3
AGCGCGTTCATTGGCTTGAGTAGCTTGTGCTTCGGCGAGGCTAGCGCGTTCGTTGGCTTGAGTAGCTTGTGCTTCGGCGAGGCTAGCGCGTTCATTGGCTTGGTTTGCTTGATCTTCGGCGAGGCTGGCGCGTTCATTGGCTTGAGTAGCTTGTGCTTCGGCGAGGCTAGCGCGTTCATTGGCTTGGTTTGCTTGATCTTCGGCCTGTGCCTGACTGTTCAGCATGAAGCCATCAAAAACGTTGGGCGGGTATTTGAAAGCAGGGAGTAACTCTGCATGTTCGTTGACAACGTAAAAGCGGTTCAGGCCATCGGCATAAGAAAAGAGATAACCGGCCGCCAGCAGAATGGGTTCCCATGTTTCATGAGACTCGACTTGCGACGAGGGCAGGGTTGCCTCGACGACCACAATCCAGGGACGGTTCTTGCCCCAGTCATTCCCCTGCAGAGCCGCCTCCTCGAAACCCTCGACATCAATCTTGAGAAAGTGCACTTCCTGATCCGCAGACACATGCTGTCGCCAAATGTCCGCCAAAGTGGTGACTTGCACTTCCTGCCGGCTCAGGCTCCAGCCTTCCCTTTGGTGCTGTTCGGCTATTGCGTCATCAAGCGTGGACAACCCGGTTTTGCCCAGAAAATTCATCGAAGCAGCACCTTCGCGGTCACCCACAGCCACTCGCAAGTTTTTATCGAGTACCCGACACTCCTCCAACTGGCGATTGAATTCTGGGTTGGGCTCGATATTGACGCCGTGCCAGCCACGCTCGTAAAAAGCCTTGGTAACTGAATGTTCATCTGGCCACGCTGCACCAACATCAATATAAAAGCCCTTCTCGACATGCTTGAGTGCGCGCCACAACATGACGTCTTCGAAGTTTTGCGCATATGAAGTGAATGACATGTCAATGTGATTAGGCACGGCCATAGACATCGTCGAAACGAACGATGTCATCCTCGCCAAGATAATCGCCGCTTTGCACCTCAATCATGACAAGGTTGATAACGCCAGGATTTTCGAGTCGATGCATGTGCCCGGCGGGAATAAACGTAGATTCGTTGGTATTCAATAAAAACGCGTTGTCCCCGTTGATCACCCGAGCTATGCCGGATACCACAATCCAATGTTCGCTACGGTGGTGGTGCATCTGTAGAGATAGAGTGGCTCCCGGTTTTACCTCAATTCTTTTGATTTTAAAACGTTCTCCCTCTTCCAGCACGGTGTAGGTGCCCCAGGGACGGTGTACTTCGCGGTGTATTTTGTAGGCATCGTGGCCGCTGGCTTTGAGTTGGGCCGCGATCTGTTTGACGTCTTGGGCGCGTTTGCGGTCGGCTACCAATACCGCATCTGGGGTGTCCACTACGATGAGGTCGTGCACACCAACAAGTCCCACGATGCGTTCAGGGCTTTGCACATAGCAGTTGCGCGCATCGTGGATCAGTGCTTCACCAAGGATGCGATTGCCTTGCGAGTCCGCTGCTTGCAAGTCGCTCAGTGCGTTCCACGACCCGATGTCACTCCAACCGATATCGCAGGGTACTACGGCCACTTGGGCAGATTTCTCCATCAGCGCATAGTCAATAGAGATGTCGGGTACAGCTTCGAAACTTTCGGCAGGAAGTTCGACTTGCGCGAAATTCTCTCCTTGCATCTCTGCCGAGGCGCGGTAACAGTCTCGCACACTTTCCAGTACAACGGGTGCGTGTTCTGCCAGTTGACGCAGCGCAGTATCCACCCGCAAACAGAATATGCCGCTGTTCCACAAGTAACGCTCGCTTTGGAGATATTCAGTTGCTTTGTCTAAGGTAGGCTTTTCCACAAAGCGCAGCACGGTATTGCCTTCCGCTTCGATGTAACCAAAGCCAGTATCGGGTGCGGTTGGCTGAATGCCGAAGGTCACCATCTTGCCCTGCGCCGCTAGGGCACTGGCCTGGCTCACAGCAGCGGTGAATTCTGCTTGCTTGGTAATAAGATGGTCGGCGGCGAGCACAAGCAAGGTGGCTTCGGGCCCGAGATGCTCCTCGGCCCAGAGAGCGGCAGCGGCTAGTGCGGGAGCCGTGTTACGGCCAAAGGGCTCGAGGATGAAAGCGGTCGCCTGTGCTGCGGCATTGACCTCCGCGTACTCATCTTTAGTTTTAAAGACTAGGTCACGATTGGTGACTGTGAGAATTTGTACTACTCCGGGCAGCGCTGCTGCACGCAAAAAAGTCTTTTGCAGCAGGCTTTGCCCATCGGCCAGTTGCATGAACGGTTTGGGGTGCTGCTCACGCGACACGGGCCATAATCGGGTACCCGCACCGCCAGAAAGAATGACAGGCAGAAGCTTGGGCGAGCTATTCGTCATCTAACCCCCAAATCTCATGTTTGCGCGTGGAGACCACCTAGTGTTGGCAGTCTTTTGCATCCGCTTGCGAAATGATTCATATGGCTGCGCGGGGTTCATCACCCGATCGTAGACCTCCACTACCTCATCCACTGGACCGAACATTTTGAGCCTTCCTCTTTCGAGCCAGAGTACCTTATTGCAGGACTTGCGAATAGTATCACTGGAGTGGATGGCGAGAACCACAATTTCCGCTCGCTTGTGCAACTCTTCCAGGCGCTTGGCCGCTTTATCCTGGAAGCTGGCGTCTCCCACCCCAAGGACTTCGTCAAGCAACAATATGTCTGCATCCACAGCAGTAGAGATGGCAAACGCTAGCCGCACCCGCATGCCGCTAGAATAGGTGCGCAAAGGTAAGTCGAGGTAGTCATCTAAACCCGTAAATGCAGCGATTTCGTCTGTTTTTCTTTTGATTTCGTCGTGCGACATGCCCAGTAGTAAGCCGCGTAAGCGGATATTTTGGCGTCCTGTAGACTGGTCGTCCATCCCTAAGGAAATGTCTAATAACGGCACCGTTTTGCCGATAATCTCCAGAGTGCCAGCCGTAGGAGGGTAGATTCCAGCCAACACTCGTAGCAACGTGCTCTTTCCCGCGCCATTATGGCCAATCAAACCCAGTCGATCGCCACTTCTTAGATCCAGATCTAGGCCATCGATGGCGCGAACAACGACTACACCCTCATTGTCTTCCGCAATCCGATTGCGCCGCCCCATGCGCATGACCCGTTTCTTGAGGGACTGGCCTTTGACATCGTAAATTGGCAAATCTAAGGAAACCCCTCGTAACACTATGCTTGCTGTCACCGTTAGATCCCTGTCCTTGTCATTGTGCCGACATCAAAAAGTTAAATCCAATAGGGGATACGTTTAGCATATTTTCCGGTAAACAACAGTGCGAGCGTCCATCCAAAGACAACCATTGCGGACGCAATGATCCACGCTGAGGCGGGGGGGTATTCTCCCAACAGGGGTTCTCGCACGATATCAATAAGATAGGCCAATGGATTGACCTCAATAACCCATTTGTGATCTTTGCTTAGCATCTCGCCATGAAATAAAATGGGAGAAACATAAAAGGCAACTTGCAATAGTGAAGCGACAATTTGAGGAAAGTCGCGGAAGCGTGCGGCAACTACGCCTACAAATGATGCCATCCACATTGCATTTAACACAAAAAGAATGACGCCGGGGATGAATAACCAGATGGTAACCCAGCTTTTGACGCCAAAAATGACTAATACTATCAGCACAATAATAAAATTGTGCAGCCAAATTACGCCATTCCTCCAGGTTACTTGCAGGATGAAAACGTACTTTGGGGAGCGAATTTGTTTAATATAGCCAGCGCCGGCAATAAAGGCATTGCAACCATCGTTTACTATCCCGGAAAATAATCCCCACATGACAATGCCGATAGAGATCATTGGTAAATAAGTAGATAGATTTTGTCCGAAAAGAACCCCGTACAGTAAACCCAGTGTCGTGGCCATCACGCCCATGCTGATGGTGAGCCAAAAAGGTCCAAGTTTTGATCGAGCATAGCGTTGGCGAATTTCTACCCAACCCAACAATGCCCACAGACGCCAGGCGCGGGTGCTTTGTAATAAATCGCTAATGCCTACCGCAATAGCATTCATGCTACTTGATTCTCAAGGGGGCGCAACTGAATCTCCATGCACGTTTCAAGTGGTACCTTACAATCATCGCATTATCGAGCAATGGCCATGATCCAGCCCGTTTGAAACCGCGATAGCCTACTAGCAAAGTTTGGCGAGTGTCAATTTCAAAAAAAACCAAATTCCGCGATCACCTTTGCGGTGCGGCGCAGGATGAACTCTTTACGGACGTGTTCGACGACAACGACGGGAGGCATGGCTTAGAGATATTCCACGAGGATGGTCATATTTAACGTAGTACCCATTCGCCATGGGCCCTGATGGCGTCATACATGGCATCGGGGGCAAGGTCCACGTTACCGGGCCAGGTGACAGCGCCGTGCTCCACATGGACCTGCCCAAACAGTTCGGGGTCTTTGAGCGCTGCAAACACCCCAGTCAGATGTTCGGGTTCAAAGCGGACCTGCCCCTGTGTTCCATCGGCAAAACGCACGCGCAATGCCAAGGGTGACTCCATTTGAACCTCTACCACATCCCATTCCATGTTGCCTCCCGCTCTAAAGCCCAGGTGACCAGTTTTCACTTAGAAGGTAGCCGAGGGGGGCATTCATCGCGGTCTCAGGTCCTTGAGTGGGGGAACGGTACCGGGTCTCGGGGATACGGTCAACTGATCAACCCTTATGATGCAGCGAACGAATCATAGCCTCGCGCAAGATGGCATTCATACGAGTCTGATAACCCTTGCCCTGGCTCTTGAGCCAAGCCAGCACGTCCGTATCAATACGTACCGAAGCGTGTGTCTTAACGGGCTTGAAGAATGGGTTAGGCACCGCGCGCGCCCAAAACGCTTCATCCAGAGGGGGAATGTCACTGTAGTCGATGTCATTATCCGGCATTTCAGCCAGCGCTTTGAGTTCCGCCTTCCGTTCTTCAGTCAGCGGCGGTAGCTCGCTTTGCTTGTACCTAACCCTGCTCATAACGCCTCCGTTCCTTTCGGTCCACGCGACGGGCACTGATGATCCGTACCACCTCAACGCCCTCACTTTCAAAGCGCGCGGTGTGTGCCACCAGCAGCAGTAAGTAACCGCTGGCCATGCCGACGGTTTGCCAGCGCTGCTCACCACTCTCGATACGGTCTTGTTCCGACACAGCGAACGGGTCACCGAAGACCATCGCAGCTTCCTCGAACCGGATGCCGTGCTTATGGAAGTTGCTTTCCGCCTTCTTGTCGTCCCACTCGAAGTATCGTTCCACGCACTTGTTATATCATTTTTATTGTATACACGAAAGCAAGCTACAAAACGCGCAGCCTATCTTTGGGGTTCGAGCAGTCGGTGACACCGGCAAGACGGCGCGCACATTTCGTGGAATGGTGGTCTGGCCTTTGTTAGAGGTCTTCCACGAGGTGGCGGGCCTTGCGGCGGAACAGGAACATCCCCACTCTGGTCAAATACGGCGGCCTGATCTAGGCGGGCGCAGCTCAAAAACAGGTAGCCTCCCACGGGTTGATCACCTCAAGGCCTGCTGCCGCGAAAGGGCTGGTGTCGCGCGTGGCGACCACAAAGCCATTGGCAAAGGCAATGGCGGCAATGAAGGCGTCGGCCGTATCAATGGCCAAACCGGCCGCGCGGGACTTGGCCAGCAGCTCGGCGTAAGCCCTGGTGCATGCCATGTCGAACGATAGCACCCGATTGGCAAACATTGGCAGCAGTTCCTTTTCCAGACTCTTCTGCAGGCTGTCGCGGCGCTTTCCAGACGGCATGAGCGCGATGCCCGCCCGCAGCTCGGCTACCGTGATGGTTGAAAGATACAGCGTTTCCAGCGATTGCGCGTCGATCCAATCAATAACGCGGGCATTGGGCGCTTGGCGTTGGGGCTCGGAAATAACGTTGGTATCCAGCAGGATCATTCAAAGTCCACCGCAGGGGCGGGTGATTGGATGCGCGCACGCGCAAATAGGGCGTGTTCTGCATCGGTCAGGCCGCCAGTCTCACGGGCGATGGCAGCCAAGCGCGAGCCCAGTTTGACGCGACCCTCGGGCTTCGCAGCCCGTTCCAAAATGGCCCGGATTTCCGCCTCGGTGCTTCGGCCGTGATGGGCGGCTTGGATTCTGATGGCCCGATGTACCTCATCGGGCAGGTTTCTGACGTTCACATTTGCCATATGGTGTTACCTTAGCCACTTGCAATCAATGGTGCTAGTTTACAACTCTGATACCAATGGTCAAGCAGATGGGATCCTGACCTGCGTGCATGCCTGCTTTTTGATACCCGGTGCCTCTGCTAGACTTCGGGCACTGCTGGTCTGGATTGTTACCCATGCGTTGTCGCCCTGTTTCTCCATCGCGGGCCCTGCTGCTCGCGCTGCTTCCCTTCGTTGCCTACGGGTTTTCCTGGTATTACAACGGCCAGTACATCCCATTGCTGGCGGCAAGTATGGTTACGCTGTTGTTGTGGGGAGGCATCGGGCTGTGGCCGCGCACCCGTGCGGGATTTCCCTGGCCGCGGGGGTTTCTGCCGGTGTTCATGTTGGTGTGGTTAGTCTGGTTTTGGCTCACGCTCTTTTGGAGCCATGTCCCTTATAGTAGTTGGTTCTACTTTTGGACTCTCGGGTCTTTGCCCTTGGCGTTTCTGATTGGCGCTCTTATGCAACCTGAGGAAGCACGCTGTGCGTGGCCCTGGTTCTGGCGGGGGGTGCTGGCTAGTGCTTGGATACTGGCGAGCATTGGGCTTTGGCAATACTACCAGCTATTGGGAGCAGGGGCCGGATGGCAAGGGTTGCGGCCGCAGGGGCCGCTGCTGGACTGCAACAGTTATGCGGCGTGGATGAACCTATTGTTTTTTCCCTTGGTAGCCGTGTGGTTTCTACGCGAGAGGCAGCGCAAGGTGGGACTTTTCGATCGCCAGATGGATTGGGTCGCCTTGGGTTATCTGCTGACGATTGCCGTCGTCTTGTTGGCTGACTTCGGTACCGGTAGCCGGGGTGGGTTGTTGGCTTGGTTGTGTACTTTGCCATTTGCTCTTTGGGGTTTGGGGCGGGGGAATGGGAAGCGTTGGGCAGTAATTTTACTTTTAGTGGTCATCGCGTTCCTGTTGATGAACTATCCCAAAGGTTTCGATATCGTTGGTCAGCTACGTCCCGGTTATATCGGGAATAATATCGCCACCGTCTCCCGCGGCCTGATGTGGATTGCGACCTGGCATATTTTCCTCGCCCATCCGTACATAGGCACTGGTCTTGGCAGTTACTTTCTCTTCTACCCGGAATACCGCTTGCCCGCAGAACTCGCCTCGGCGGGGACCTACGCCCATAACGACTATATCGAGTTCTTGGCCGAGGGCGGGCTGATCAATCTCGGTTTCCTGCTCGCTTTTGCCGGTACCTTGATGTACGCCTTGTATCGTCTGATCTTTCGCGCCGCGCGATTGGGGATCAGCGAGGAGAATCGCTACTGGGCCTTGGGCCTGGTACTCGGGGTCTTTGCCATTACCGGCCATGCCCTGGGTAACTTTATCTTTTACAATCTACCCCTGAGCATTCTGGCTGGGCTCTTTTTGGCGCAGGCCTGGCGCCTGTACCAGCAGCCAGCAGAGACGGCGCCCATTTTGCCGCGCCTGGGCTTTCGCCATTATGGTGTGGCGCAGTTGCTGATGGTGCTGGCATTTGTGGCGGCGGGGTGGTTTCTGCTCCTCGATGCCGGCGTGTATCTCTTGTTTAGTGATAATGCCTGGCTGAGTAGCGTGATCACCCAGCCCAATGCCCGCGCGGTATTCTTGATGCGCGCGGCACGTTTTCTGGAGGTGGCCCGGCCGCAGGCGACTCAGCCCTGGGTGTATATGGGGAATGCCTATCAAAACCTGGCGGCAGAGGCGAAGACGATGCCCACGGCCCAGCGTAAGGTGCTGCTGGATGCGGCCTTGCAGCAATATCGCATGTCCCTGGTTGGCATTCCCCGCCAGTCGGGGGTCTACAATGCCATCGGTAATGTGTACGTCAGCCAGTGGCAGGTGCTCGGCATGGACCACAAAGAGGCCCTAAACAAGGCGCTACTGGCGTGGCGCCGAGGCTTGGCCATCGACCCGAGCAGCGTCAACCTGCGCAGCGAGATTGCCAGCAACGCGTTTTTTGCCGAGGGTCATGTGCATGGTGGTTTGAACTTCCTTAAGGATGGCCTGCAACGACCACTCTTTCCCGAACCACGGGCGCTGCTGCAGTGGGTGATTGCCAGCAACGAGTGGCGCATGGCCCACGACCCGCACGCCGCCGAGCAGACCCTGATCCGCAGCTTGCGTGCAAACCCGGATTTTGCGCCCTCTATACAGTTGCTGCGCGAGATCGTCGCCGCGACACGCTCGCAAAAATAGGCTGCGCGGGCAGCCTGGCAGGGGAAAAATCTGGGTATCCGATTTCCGTGATTGAAATCATAGGCTTCGGTTCGGCGTAATCCCTTGCAGGATTACGGCTCCATGCCATTCAGTTCCATGAACACGGTTTTGGGATAACCTTATTTTCTTGCCTCGGATTCCAAGCTGCGTAAGCTTTCGTCCGCCCCAGCCGCAGCGGTCAGGTCCGCAACATTTTCCTTGGTGAAAAATCCTTGAAATCCACGAAAGCGCTGCACGTACTCAATGATGAGTGAGGTGTGGGTCGATGCGCGCGAAAATATCTGTTTTAAGCCCTCTTGTTCAGAGCCGATAACCTGCAAAAGAAATTCCTGCCCACATTCCGCTAGGCTGGACACTACGTAGTCAATATTGGTCTTGCCCTGCGTTTCTCCATCGCGTACCGCGACAGCAATGTGATGCAGGCGAGGGCCAAAATTGCGCACAAAAGATTCCGTAGGGGAGGGGATTTGCAACAGGTGGTTGCAAAAATACGGATGGTTGGCTGCGGTAAAGACTTTGGCTGGGGTATGGAGCACGTCTTCATAATGCAGACTTTTGGTGACGTTGGTCGAGGAGTTTTGATCTGGGATGTCGTACGAGCCCCAATAGTAGTAGCTGGATAAACTGAGGTATTCGAGTATCGCAACTTCTCGGTTCTGGCTATACACCCGCGTTGCCAGGTGATCAATAGGGAGTAAGAGCTCACTGATTTTGAGTTGCTCCCGCAGTTCCTGAGCTTCTTCAAAGGCCGCTTGCATTTCCGGATCGATTCTGGAGTTGCCCAGGGCGTATACACGGATATCGTTATCTGGACGTTCACAATATCCCACAATGTTGTGCGTATAGGGAGAAGGTTTGACGATGGCCATATTGCCCGGCAGCTCCATTTGCCGGATCTGCTCTTGGTTGAAAAAGCGTATTTCTCTCGTCTTCTGGATTTCTACAACCTCGTGAAGATTGCTAACCTGAAAAATCTCCCCCATGTAACGCGAATTTGGTCTTTTCGCGCCAATCGGGTAGACCTCATTCAAGCTGCGAAAAATTCCGCGAAGGTCAGGATCTTTTACCTCGCGCACGAGAATGTCGGGGACGTCCATATTGATGCGCAAGATGTGGGTCAGATGCTGGTCCGTGTCGAGGGTGACCAGATAGTTGTAGGGTGTCATCAAACAGAGTTCGCGGATGTAGGCGGCGGAGTGTCCGGGTTCCAGGGTCATCATCAATGCGTCGATACGACGAATATTCTCTGTCAGACCCAATTGGTCTCGTTCCTCGAGAAGGCGGGGTAGCCACTCTTCAAAAAAGGCCGAATTGGCTTTGTCACCCTGGCGGGGATACGCAGTGTAACTATTCACAGCTTGCTCCTTGCTTTACCACATTTTCAGGTCTTCGCTTCGACGGAAAACCCCCGCATTGGTGCGCCCAGAGGGAATCGAACCCCCAACCTACGGCTTAGAAGGTCAAAAAAGACCATTTGCTAATCAATGAGTTACATCATAAGCTATTAAAATCATTGCACTTTCATAGACGCCCATACCCGCTCAAACACGGCCAAACACCAAGTCAGTGGAGCGACATTTCATTGGTTCCAATATTATATCCCCCTTACCCTCAAGTACAGGATCGTAACGCCCACCTAGAGCACCCATAGGTGACAGGAATCTACTGTCATGAACGAAGAAAGCTAGAAACCGTTGGATCTGCGCGGCGCGAAGGCATCGCGTCCTTCTTTTTTCCTGCTGCCAGATACCACCGGATGGTTGATGAAACAACCCTTAAAGGGTATTGTTCCCCAATGGAGAAGCGCAGACCACACTATCGCCTTACGGAGATTCAGAACGATGTGCGCAAACGAGGTGTTGCGGCATTCACTCTAACCGCGCAGAGAAACGGGCTGGCAATGGGATTGACGACCGGAGAGATGGTGGATGTGGTGTGCGGACTCACTCGCGTAAGCTTCTACAAGAGCATGACTACCATTGAGGATCCCAGGCTTTGGCAGGATGTGTACCACGCCACGGTTCGCGCGGGGAAAGTGGCGTACATTAAGATAACCGGATTTACGGACGAACATCCGCCGGTGATTCAGTTCAAGGAGAAATGACCATGATACGACAATGCAGAAGTTGCGGGCATCGCGGGATGGTACGCAATGAAGATTATCAGGAGAAGTTGACCTTTGGCAGTGAATCCATGACCCTGACAGGGCTGAAGGGCTGGTTCTGTCCCACTTGCGGAGAGGGTGAACTGGATGCGGAAAGTAGCGAAAGATACGCGAGCGCGCATGATGCGCTGATCCAGCGCGTTCGATCCATGCAGCGGGAAGATATCCGCCGGATTCGTAAGAAACTTCGGCTCACACAGGCCGAAGCGGCACGGCTCACCGGCGGCGGCAAGAATGCCTTCTCCCGATACGAACGCGGCGAAGCGGAGCCTGTGGCGGCAGTCATGAATCTCCTTCGTCTGCTGGACAATCACCCGGATTTGTTGCGCGAACTGAACCATGGCCTACATCCTGAAAACCATGTCGCCCACTGAGAATGTACCCACCCTCAAAACGGAAGCCTATTTTCGGGATCGCCAGGCGCGCGGCGCTCTAGTCGCTTCCCAAGTGTTCGAGTTTGTGCCCCATGCTTGCGGGTTGGTGTCCCATGAGTGCCCCACGGACAAAGAAAAAGGCCCCAGCGGTGACGCTAGATCCTTGATTTAATTGGTGCGCCCAGAGGGAATCGAACCCCCAACCTACGGCTTAGAAGTCTGATATTATCGTGTTTTTTGCCGTCCGCCTGAATCCGTAGGCATATTGCAACCCATTGTTTACCTGCGTATCATTGTTTTATGGCGTCCTATCGCGTCCGTCCCTAGCTTCCGAAAAGTGGGGACTGTGTGGGGACGCTTAAGCAAACGCTGATAAACGAGGGATAACGCCATGCTGACCGCGAAACTGATAGACGCCACTGCAAAACGTGCCGCCAAGGAAAAGCGCGCCATCACCATTACCGACGCCACCATGCGCGGGATCGGCAGTCTCCGTCTCCGTCTGTCACCCGGCGGCACAGCATTGTGGATTTATCGGTACACCACCAGCGACGGGAAGCGCGACGACTTACCTATTGGCGGATACGGCACCAAGGCAGGGTGTCTCTCGCTGGAACAGGCCAGAACGCAAGCGGCGCAATATGCCAGCCTGTACCGCGAAGGCCATCACGATCTACGCGCCTATCTGGATGCCAAGGTAGCGGCGGAAGCTGCACAGCTACGGGAGCGGGGCGAAGAATCACAGCGCCTTGCTGCTGGCAATTTGGACGCGCTACTGGATGCCTACGTGGGCTATCTCAAAGACAAAAATGCACCCAGCGCAAAAGACGTGGAAAGCATCTTCAACCTGCACGTCCGCATCCTTCCCGGCCTGGTGCAGAAACGGGCCAATGAGATCACGCCTCACGATCTGCGGGCCATCTTCGACCGGCAGCAACAAATGGGACTACGACGCGCCCTGGGTAAGACCCGCGCCGCGATGCATTCAGCTTTTAATCTGGCGGCAAAATCGGAGTTTGATAGCACCATCCCCTTATCGTTCCGATCTTTCAAGGTGCTCACTAATCCAGTGGCGTCATTGCCCACCTACAGTCAGTTATCCAAACCAGGCGACCGCGTCTTATCCCATGCGGAGCTGCGGACGTTATTGCTTGCGCTAAAAGCAGACGAGCGCATGAGCGTCAAGACACTGCTGATCGGTTTGTACCTTGGCGGGCAACGTCCTGCACAGCTTGCGCGTGTGACCGCCAGCGACGTCGATCTTGAGCGCGGCATCATCACATTGCATGACGGCAAGGGCAGGCGCACCCATCCGCGTCTGCACGTATTGCCTATCACCGACGCGATAAGGCCCGTCATCGAGCAGTTATGCGCCATCAATGCCGACGCGCCAAGTCTGTTCAGTTCAGACGGGCAAAGCATTCCCCACACCACGACGCTTTCAAAGCTGGTGCTGGAGATCGGGAAACGCGCCTATCAGCTCAAGGACGTGCGGCGCACGGCGGAAACCGAACTTGCCGCCATTGGTGTTAGCAAAGATATTCGAGCGCAAATATTGAGCCATGAACTCGGCGGGATTCAGGCACGGCACTACGACCGACACAGTTACTTGCCAGAGAAAACCGACGCCCTGGAGAAATGGGCGCGGCACCTGGACGGTATCGAGCGCGGGAATGTGGTCACACTGCGACGGGGGGCGTGAATGTCGCGCCATCGGTACGGAGTTCTTTTTTGGCGGGGGGATAGTGGGAAACAACATTCACAACATTCACAACATTCACCTTGCAAACGTAACCCATAGGGTTATAATGACACCCAACAGGTTACGGGCATGATCCAGGGCTTTCGACACAAGGGATTACAGAAGTTTTACGAAACGGGTAGCAAGGCCGGGATCATGGCCGAGCACGAGAAGCGATTGCGGGTGCTGCTGGCCCGTCTGGACGCAGCGAAAGAGCCTGCTGACATGGACCTACCGGGAACCCGGTTGCATGCGCTCAAGGGCGATATGGCGGAGTTCTGGGCGGTGTCCGTATCTGGCAACTGGCGCTTGATCTTCCGTTTCGTAGGATCGGATGCCGTAGCCGTGGACTATCTGGATTATCACTAGGAGATCAACACCATGATGCACAATCCCCCACACCCAGGCGAAACCATCCGGGAGTTATGCCTGGAACCCTTGGGCATGTCGGTCACTGCTGCGGCGGATGCCCTGGGTGTTACGCGCAAGGCGGTTTCTGAACTGCTGAATGGGCATGTGGCGATCAGCCCGACAATGGCTTTCCGTCTGGCGGCAGTGTTCGGCGCAAGCGCGGAGTCCTGGCTTACTCAGCAAGCACAGTATGACCTTTGGAAGGTTCGCCAGCATCCGCCGAAGGTGAAAGAGCGCGTCAGCGTGTAACCAGTTTACGCCATGCCCTAGGCTGATCCCCGAAAAGGTCGGCACCCTTCCGACCCTGAGCATGGCACCTATTCCAAAGGGGCGCATAGGGGGCGCGAACATGAACAGAATCATACCATTACCGGACTTAATGCTTGCCATGATCGACGTGCAGATGGTTGACGCAGAAGCGCGTATTCGTCAGGCGTGGTCTTTGTCGCCCATGAAGGAAAAGTACAACCCGGACGATGCCGTGCGGCACCAGCGGGATCGTTGGGTGCAGCCGAGCGTGGAGAGCCAGATAAAAGGGGCGATGGAGCGTGGCGATCTGATCGTCAGGAACTACAACGGGATACGCATATCGAGCAGGCTTGACGGGCCTGCAACCCCATTCGCGGTAGATGTTGCGGACGTTCAGAAGTGGATGACGGCAGAGAACTATCCTCAAGAAGAGCAGCGGCTTGTGCTGGCGCGGATTGCACCCGGCGAGGCACCACAGCGTCAGCGCGGCAGGCAGGCGGACCCGATCAAGCGCCAGCAATATAAAGACGGCAGAAACAAGATCCGGGTAATCGCCAGGGAGATGCACAATGCAGGAACAACGGTAGACATAAACCACTTGGCGGCGGAACTGGTGCGGCGCTATCCCGGAACTTCGGACGAGACATGGAAGAATGAAATCGCCAACGCTGGCGGCATCAAGCAAATCCGCACAGCCATTGTCGCACCTTCTCCAAAACCCGCGAAGTCTGCATTTATGAAATAAATAGGCTATTCGTAAATGATTTAGATCATAAACCATAAATGCCCCGTACAGACACAAAGAGAACCGGCCAAGTGCCGGTTTTTTATTGTGTTTCCGTATCTGTATGCAAAGGACTTGACAAGCTGAAATAGTCATAAAGACGGTATGTGACGTGCATTAACCAAAGGAGCACGTCATGGAACCCTTAGTATTGAATCTGAAAGCGGTACAGGAACGGACTACCCTGTGCAAATCCGAAATCTACAAGCGAATAAAGAATGGTGACAATTTTCCCGCGCCGCGAAAGATCACGGAAAACCGAAGTGTATGGGTGGCGGCTGAGGTCGACGCATGGATTCTTAGCCGTATTGGCGAGGGGGTATAAAAAATGGACGCCCTCCCGAAAGAAAACGCCCGTTACAATCAGCCAATAAATTATACTGCAATCCGCGCCGCACGGCACCTACTGGCCGGAATCGCAGCCCTGCGCCGAGTAGATAACCCGACCGCCGAAACTCTCGCGCTCATTGGCCTTGTGGCCACCGACTTACGACTGGCGCTTGAAGCTTTACGGGAGCGGGGTGCGCGTCATGACTGACTATATCCGCGAAGTGCTCGGTGACATGGCAAGTTGCGGCATCGTGCCGTCTGACCCTAGCGTCATCCAGTTCGACACGGCAACCATGATTCGCTTTCGCGTCGCGGGCGACAAGCCGGGCACTCTGAATGGATTTTGTCGATTGTTCAGTGATGGCCTGCCGGCTGGCGCGTTCGGAAGCTGGAAAACCGGCTCGCAGCATGTTTGGTGTGCCAAAAAGCAAGCCGATCTGACCGCCGCTGATGCGGCGGCGATTCATGCCCGCCTGGAGGCCGTCAAACGCGAGCGGGAGGCCGAGCAGGTACGGCAGCACCAGCAAACGTCAGAAGTCGCTACAGAGCGATTTAGGGGCCTCCAAGAGGCATCGCCGGATCATGGTTATTTGGCGCGCAAGAGGATTCCGGCATTTACGGCACGCCAAGAGAAAGGTTTGCTGGTTTTGCCAATTCAGGACTTCGACGGTCAGATTCACAGCCTGCAAACGATAGCCGCAAATGGCCGGAAAATGCTGCTCAAGGGTGGCGCAAAACGTGGTTTTCATATCCCGATTCGTGACAGCGGCGATGGTCGATTGCTGGTCTGCGAGGGCTTCGCCACTGGCGCGTCATTGGCCCTGATGTTTCCCGAAGATGGAGTAATCGCTGCGATTGATGCCGGAAACATGCCACCCGTGGCAAAAGCGGCGCGAGAGCAGTTCCCTGAACGCGAGATCGTCTTGGCTGGCGACAATGACCCGACCGGCGTGCGGTTCGCCAATAAAGCAGCATGGGACATTCAAGGCCGGTTAATGATCCCCTCGATACCTGGCGCGGATTGGAACGACATTTTTGTCATGGAGGTGGCAAATGGCAGTCGTTAATTTCCCAACCAGCGAACCAAAAAAACCCGCAAAGCCGGATCATGTGCAGATCGCGGAATACCTCAGCCCTGATGGCGATCTGATCTATGCTCAGGACCAATTCTGGCGGTTCGACCCCGTTGGAATTTGGAAGCCATACCACGACGAGCAAGTAAAGCGCGACCTACAGTTAATCCACAGAAACCTGCACATCGGTGCAAAAGCCGGAGACATAAATGGCGCGGCGAGCATGGCAAAAGGCGTTTATTACCGAGATGTTGAATGGGACAAATCCGACCAGCGTGCAGTCTGCGCCAGCAATGGCGTGCTGACTTATCAGGGCGGCGAATGGCGCCTGACGCCTTATCGCAAGGAGGATTACCGGCGCATCAGGCTACCCGTTGTTTATGATCAAAAGGCCACTTGCCCACGGTTCACGCAATTTGTGCAGGAAGTGTTCGCTGGTGCCGATGACGCCAAGGAACGAATCCGCGCCTTGGTGGAGATGATCGGACTTACCTTGACCGCAACAACGGAATTTGAGAAGGCCGCGCTTTTGGTTGGCAGCGGGGCTAATGGCAAATCAGTCACACTCCGGTTATTGGGCGATATGCTTGGCGATTATGTTTCTGGCGTGAATCCGCAAGAAATGGATAATCGCTTCCAGCGAGCAAGCCTTGATGGAAAGCTGGCTAATATCGTCACCGAATTACCGGAAGGAACAACGCTTCCCGATGGCGCGATTAAAGCCATTATCAGCGGCGAAGCATGCACCGTCGAGCATAAGCACAAAAACCCGTTTTTGATGACGCCAAGGGTGAAAATCTGGATCGGCACAAACCACATGCCGGGTACACGAGACTTTAGCCCGGCGTTATTCCGCCGCTTCCTGATATTGAAGTTCCAAAATGTATTTAACGACAAAACCAAGGACACCCGGCTATCTGAAAAGTTACGGGCGGAAATATCCGGCATTTTGAATGCGTGCCTGGGGGCACTCGGAAGCGTATTTGATCGCGGCGAGTTGACCATACCGCCGAGTTCACATGAAGCCGTGCAGGATTGGAAACGCGACGCGGATCAGGTGCTGACTTTTCTGGAAGAGGAAATGCTCAAGGAACCCGGCGCAAAAATCAGCAGCGCCGATGCCTACGCCAAATACCAGCAATGGGCGATAGGCGCAGGCATTCAGCGGCCCGTCAGTCGGAAGGCACTCACTCAGCGGATCGAAGCCTTGGGATGGGGCACACCGGGCAAGGCCGGATCCCAGGGGCAGCGTGTCATCTGGGGGATTCGGGAGCGCCAAATGGGGGACATGCCATGAGCAAGGAAAACGATTACGCGATGGCCCAGGTGAGGCGTTTCATTAGTGAATCGCTCAGTCTGGAATCGTGGGACGTCATGCACAGTTCGGATGTGTACAGGCAATACCTGACATGGGCACACAACGCCAAGGCTACGCGTCTCCTATGTCACCGCGCTCTTACGCGGCGTCTGGTGCTCATGGGCTTTGAAACCGTCAGGGGCGCAGGTGGCACGCGGTTGATACGCCAAAAAGGAGGCATCTAATGGACACTTTTTGGGCTGATATTTTGTCTGGCGGCACGGGCGCACGGGCGCGTAGGGCGGATGCAAGCTGCTGCAACGCTACTACAGCGAGTTTGTACATACATAAGGCACATATAAGGCGCAATGGGGAAAACGCGCCCTACGCGCCCGTGGTACCCGCAACAGTAACCACCGAAAACCCAAGTATTCCTGCTGATAATCAATCACTTGGCGTTAAATCCGCTGTTTTGGCGTCCGGTGGCCTTGAGGGTGCTGGCACAAATGGCAATAGTTTGCGCAAACTTTTGGACTCAGCAACGGCCTATATCGCGTGCTGCGACTGCCAGCGGTTCGAGCCAATGCCGCCAGAGGTCGGGGACCCTGCATTCGGCCTTGGCGCCTGCACGCTGACGCTGGGCGGCCTGCCGCCTGCAGGAAGCCGACCGCACCCGACCCGAGGCACCAGCGCACCATACCCGCGAGCATTGCGGCGCTGTTCTGATTTTCAACTGAAGGAGACGAAACTATGAAGACCGAAACATGGAATCCTAAAAAGGCCGCGCACCTGGTGGCAAAACTCATGGAAGCCTTGCCGCACGTTGAGGCCGTCGAGTTGCGGACCTGTGGGGGGCTGACACTAAGCGCCTTGTTCGACCCGGTCACTTGCTCCGTCGAGTTTGAGGACGGGGAAGGCCGGATTATCGCCAGGGTAAAAATCAACGTTTAGCGCGATTTGCAAAACCACCCCATGAAAGCGCCGGAAACGGCCCTAGAACGCACGCAATGGGCAGGGGTGCTACTGTGCCCCACTCACCAGCTCAAAACGGCTTAGGCGTCGATTTGAGCGGCACTATAAAAAAAGCGGCCAATGTGAACGCGGAAAGCCAATACTTGCAATGCTTGCAAGTCCATTGTGAACGCATTGTGAACGCCCTCATTGTGACCGCCGGAATCCAGTATCAGCAAGCCCTGCACGCCCATGGTGACCGCTCCCATTGTGGACGCGGTAACGCTGCAACGGCGGGGCTTGCAGGCGCATTGTGGACGCATTATGGACGCCTTGCCACCACCAGCCCGGCCAGTTGTGCCGGGTTTTTTTGTGGCCGCGCTGTCACTGTGACCGACGCCTCATGAATGAAATTCACAGGCACAGGACTTGCACTACTACTAGCAAGAATCGTCCCCATGAATTTTATTCACATGGCGGCGGTAACGATACCGATAGACCGTTTTTGCAAAACTGACCTCATGAATGGCCCGGAAACACCCCCACAGCGCACGCAAGCCTCCGGGCGCTACCCTAGCATCACCTGAGCAGTTCCCACGGCACAGAGGCCAAGGAAACGCCCTTGCTGGGCGTTTTGCGAAATAACCCCATGAATGGGCCATTGTGAACACTGAAAGTCAGCGCCCGCATAGCTTGCACGGCCATTGTGAACAGCGTGTTAAACACCGTTCATAATGGACGCGGTAATGCCGCAACGGCAAGGCTTGCGCCCCCATGATGACCGTCACTGTGACCGCCTCATGGTGAGCGCCAGATCCCAGAATCCGCAAGGCTTGCGCGCCCATGGTGAGCGCATCATGGACGCGGCATAGGCGGCTGGCCGTCGCCATCCGGTGAACTGGTCGGAAATCCCGACCGATTGCCCGGCTATGGGGGACGCCTCAGCGTCAGCCCGGCGGCAAATTCCGCCAAGTGGGGACTGTATGGGGACTACTGGCCGGTTTTCCGAAATCAGGGGCCGGATGGAATCGCCTAACACTATGTTTTGATTGGTGCGCCCAGAGGGAATCGAACCCCCAACCTACGGCTTAGAAGGCCGTTGCTCTATCCGATTGAGCTATGGGCGCAATTGCGGTTATTGTAGGGCATGCAAGCCCCGCCTCGCTAGACGTTACGAAAATTTGTCGATTTTGTTTTTGACGTGTCAGGCGAGTCCGCGCTACACTCCGCCCCACGGAGAGATGGCCGAGAGGCTGAAGGCGCTCCCCTGCTAAGGGAGTATGGGGCTAAACACTCCATCGAGGGTTCGAATCCCTCTCTCTCCGCCAATTAACCTCTGTGAAATGACCCCATTGACGAAATCCGTTACGAAAAAATTGCTGGTTGTTGGTGGCGCCGGCTACATTGGCTCGCACATGGTCAAACTACTGGCACAGGCGGGCTATGCGGTTGTCGTGCTGGACAATCTCTGCACTGGTTTTGCCGATGCCGCTCGTTTTGGAACTTTGGTTATTGGTGACCTAGCCGATCCCGTCGTTCTGGAACGCCTCTTTGCTGAACACGACTTCGCTGCCGTGCTGCACTTTGCCGCCTTGAGTCAAGTGGGCGAGTCGATGCAGGCGCCGGATCGCTATTACCGCAACAATGTTGCGAATACCCTGAACTTGCTCGATACCATGCGCCAGCATCAGGTACAGCACTTTATCTTCTCGTCTACTGCCGCGATTTTTGGCGAACCAGAAAGCGACAAGCTCACCGAAGATCATCCGCAGCGCCCCATCAACCCCTACGGGCGCAGCAAACGCATGGTGGAAGAGATCCTCGCAGATTATGGCAAAAGCTTTGGTCTGCGCTCTGTCGCGCTACGCTATTTCAATGCAGCGGGTGCCGACCCGGCGGGCGAGTTGGGTGAGCGCCACGACCCTGAGAGCCATCTTATTCCTCTCATCTTGCAGGCAGCCAGCGGACGGCGGGGCCACATTGCCGTCTTTGGTAACGATTACGCCACCCGCGATGGCACCTGCATCCGCGACTACATCCACGTTTGGGATCTCTGTCAGGCGCACCTGCTTGCCTTGCAGCACTTGCTAAACGGTGGCCAAAGCTTGGCGCTCAATCTGGGCAATGGCCAGGGCTTTTCGGTGCAGGAGGTCATTGATGGCGCCCGCCGCGTTACCGGTCGCGACATTGCCGTACGCCACGAACCCCGCCGCGCCGGCGATCCTGCCATCCTCGTTGCCGACAGTACCCAGGCCCGCGCGCGTCTAGGTTGGCAGCCCGAATATGCCGAACTCGACGTCATTCTCCAACACGCGTGGGCCTGGGAGCAGAAAAAAGGCAGCCGCTGGTAATACAGCGCTGAAATTTGACTCCAGCGTCGCAGCCGCTATGATACCCGTATTGTCTGAAACAAAATCATGGCGCAAGATCCTTGTCGTTTGCTAACCAGTTGATTTTTCAGTGGGGCAGGTCAATTCAAATAATTTTCCGCCCGTTTTTTGGAGGATGTACAGTCTTGATCAAGCCGCGTAAGCGGTATAGGCTCAACCAACATCAACAATTTTCCCAGTCTCGTGATCCCTGGTTCCAGGGCAAATTCCTGATCTGTATCTTGTGCAGAGGAGTTCTCTCCCAATGAGTGACGCTATTTCTCATATATCCGATGAAACCTTCGACGCCGAAGTCTTGCAGGCGGATAAACCCGTTCTGGTCGATTTTTGGGCGGAGTGGTGTGGCCCGTGCAAAATGATTGCCCCCATTCTCGAAGAGGTGGCAGGCGAGTATGCCGACCGCATGAAGGTGACCAAGTTCAATATCGACGAAAACCCTGCTACGCCACCACAATATGGTATTCGCGGTATCCCCACGCTGCTGCTGTTCAAAGCTGGTAAACTCGAGGCCAGTAAAGTGGGTGCCCTTAGCAAAGCTCAGCTCACCGCCTTCCTGGATAGCCAACTTTGAATACCCCAAGACCCCGCCGCAAACCGCAAAGATCCCCGAAATCCTTTCCCAACGAAGACCTTCTTCTCGAAGAAGAGGAGTCCTTTAGCCCCACCCCGGGTGCGCCCTCGGTTAACCTCAGTGAGTTAAAGAGAAAGACGGCTACCGAACTTGCGCTCCTTTGTCAGGAGCTGGGGATCGACGGCGCCGCACGGCAAAAGAAACAAGAGCTGATCTTCAATATTCTCAAGGCCCACGCGCGTAATGGCGATGCCATTTATGGCGATGGAGTGCTGGAAATTTTGCAGGATGGTTTTGGGTTTCTGCGCGCGGCATCGGGTTCTTATATGGCGGGGCCGGATGACATCTATGTCTCTCCCTCGCAGATCCGGCGTTTCAATCTGCAGACCGGTGATACGGTTTCGGGCCAGATTCGCCCACCCAAGGAAGGCGAGCGCTATTTTGCCTTACTCAAAGTAGAGAGCATCAACTTCGAGGGGCCGGAGGCGACGCGCAACAAGGTCAATTTTGACGATTTGACCCCGCTTTTTCCCGATGAGGCCCTGCGTTTGGAGTCTGATCAAATGGTCTATGGTGAGCCTTCGGCGCGCATCATCGATCTGATCTCGCCCATTGGTAAGGGGCAACGCGGTTTGATCGTGGCGCCGCCGAAGACCGGTAAAACGGTTTTGCTGCAGCAAATTGCCCACGCGATCACCGGTAATCATCCGGAGTGTTACCTGATTGTGCTCTTGATCGACGAACGGCCGGAAGAGGTCACCGAGATGCAGCGTTCGGTGAAGGGGGAGGTGGTTTCCTCGACCTTTGATGAGCCGGCCACGCGCCATGTGCAGGTTGCAGAGATCGTTCTGGAGAAGGCCAAACGCCTGGTCGAGCACAAACACGATGTCGTCATTCTACTCGACTCCATCACCCGTTTGGCGCGCGCCTACAATACCGTCGTCCCTTCCTCGGGCAAGGTGCTCACCGGTGGTGTCGATGCCAATGCCTTGCAGAAGCCCAAGCGCTTCTTTGGTGCGGCGCGCAATATCGAAGAGGGCGGTAGTCTGACGATTATCGCGACCTCTTTGGTGGAAACTGGCTCGAAGATGGATGAAGTGATCTTTGAAGAATTCAAGGGCACGGGCAATATGGAAGTGCACTTGGATCGCCGCCTGGCCGAGAAGCGTGTTTATCCTTCCATCAACCTCAATAAATCCGGTACCCGGCGCGAAGAACTGCTGATACCCCAGGATCTGCTCAACAAGATTTGGGTGTTGCGCAAGCTCTTGGCACCGATGGATCCGATGGAGTCGATGGAGTTTCTGCTCGACAAGGTGCGTGCCACCAAAACCAATGCCGAGTTCTTTGATTCCATGAATCGCTGAGTTGCCCTGGACCCCAGGTGTTTCTCTGCTTATAATCCGCCACTTTCTGAAAAACCCAGAGTGCTTGCCATGAATCTCGAAATTCAGCCGAAATATGAAGAAGTCACCGTAACCTGCAGTTGCGGCGCGAGCTTCAAAACCCGTTCTACGGCGGGACGCGATTTGCACGTCGATCTGTGCTCCGAGTGCCATCCCTTCTACACCGGTAAGCAGCGCAATGTTTCCGCTGCTGGCCAGGTAGAGAAGTTCCGCAAACGCTACGGTAAGTAAGCGGCGTCGATGGCAACTGAGAGCCTGCGCGATCGCGCCTTGGCCTACCACGCCGCGGCGCCAGCGGGGAAGGTGACGGTCGTTGCGTCCAAGCCTTGCGCCACCCAGGCGGACCTTACGCTAGCCTATACGCCAGGGGTTGCCGAGCCGGTGCGCGAAATCGCTGCCGACCCTGACAAGGCCTATGACTATACCGCCAAGGGCAACCTGGTGGCGGTAATCAGTAATGGCACGGCGGTGCTCGGCTTGGGCAAGGTGGGGCCGCTGGCGGGGAAACCCGTGATGGAAGGCAAGGCGGTGCTCTTTAAGCGCTTTGCTGATATCGATGCCTTCGACATCGAGGTCGAGGCACGTGATGCCGAGCATTTGATCGACGTAATCGCGGCCATTGCGCCCGGCTTTGGTGGTATCAACCTGGAAGATATTGCCGCACCAGACTGTTTTCAGGTGGAGCGCGCGCTTCAGGAACGCCTCGACATTCCGGTCTTCCACGACGATCAGCATGGCACCGCGGTCATCGTCGCGGCGGCATTGCGCAATGCGCTGGAATTGCAGGACAAAGATCTCGCCACGGCGAAAGTCGCCATTGTCGGTGCTGGGGCTGCGGGCCTCGCCATTGCTGGTATCCTGAAGAAGTTTGGCGCCCAGCACTGCTACCTCAGCGATGTGCACGGGGTATTGCATCAAGGGCGGCAGGATTTGAGCGAGTGGCATCGTCCGCACGCTACCGCTCCGGAAGGCTGGACACTGGCAGAGATGTTGGCGGATGCGGATGTGGTCATTGGCGTTTCCGTTCGCGGTGCGATTCCCGTCGATTTACTCACTTCCCTCGCCCCGCGTCCGGTGATCTTCGCCTTGGCGAATCCTGACCCTGAGGTCGATCCCTGGCGTGCGCGCGAACTGCGTCCGGATGCCATTATCGCCACCGGGCGCTCGGATTTGCCCAATCAGGTCAATAATGCGTTAGGTTTTCCCTTCCTCTTCCGCGGCGCCCTGGATGTGCGGGCGAAGGCGATCAACGGCGAGATGCTGGTCGCCGCCGTGGAGGCGTTGGCCGGCCTGGCGCGCGCCGAGGCGCCAGACGAGCTGTATACGGCCTATGGTTTGACCCCAGGTAGCCTGCAGTTCGGGCCAGAATACATCATCCCCAAGCCTTTTGACCCGCGTTTGCGTAGCGTGGTGGCTGGTGCCGTGGCGCAAGCGGCACGGGATAGCGGCGTCGCACGTAAATAACCCTATGCGCATCGCGGATCTTGCGGTTTGCGATCTGCTGCGCATTGGCTCCGTTGCCTTTCTTCTCGGGATCTTTGTCTTCCTGCTTTGGCAGGTGATGGTGCCGTTTTTTGGCGTCCTCGCCTGGACCTCGATCATTGTCTATGTCACCTGGCCCTTACGGCGCTGGCTTTGTCGTCGTCTGCCACCCTGGCCCAGCGCTGTGCTGATGACCCTCTTTTTCTCGCTCGTATTCCTGCTGCCCTTTCTGTTTTTGAGTTTTCATCTTTTTCATGAGATTCAAGCTGTGCTACAAAGCTGGAGTGCCGCCGATGCGCACTGGCAGCCGTTTGTAGAGCTGCAGAAAAGTGCCTGGTTTGCCAAGTTTTTGGGTGAGATTCCGGCGAGCTGGCGTGCCAATTTCCATGTGGGTGCCCTGAGCCCAGATTTGAATGCCTGGGCGGCGCGGGTGGGAGTCTTCGCCGGCGGGCTGGGAAAAGTGCTGGGCACCTTGGGCTTGATTTGGGTGAGCAGCCTGGTTTTTTACCGGCATGGCGAGACCTTCCTGCAGCAAGGGCAAGCGGTGCTGGGGAGCCTTTTGGGACCGCAGTTTCCGCAATATCTGCATACGGCGGGTAATACTTTGCGCGCGGTGGTCTACGGCATCTTCGCGACGGCAATTGCCCAGGGCCTGCTGGCCGGCTTGGGTTACTGGGTCAGCGGCATGCCAGCACCGGTTCTGCTTACCTTTCTCACCATGATTTTTTCCCTGATCCCCTTTGGTACCCCGCTGGTTTGGGGTGCCGCTGGCCTCTGGTTGCTCTGGCAGGGGCATTATTATGCCGGGGTGGGGCTCTTGCTCTGGGGCGCCTTAGTGGTCAGCTGGGTCGACAATCTGATCCGCCCCTGGGTGATATCGGCCGCCGTGAATCTGCCATTTTTGCTGGTTATGTTTGGCGTGCTGGGCGGTATTCTTGCCTTTGGCTTCCTGGGGATTTTTCTCGGCCCGGTACTGCTCGCCGTGGCGCTCAACCTCTGGCAGCGCTACGTGCTGAGCCTGTCCGCCACGGCGCCCAGCGCCTAGGGTTGGCCGATAATTGTGGGCCGTGCCTTGGTCTTTCTGGTGCTGGGCCCTATACTACATAGATCAATATAGCAAGGCTCTGCGGGGCCCAACTTTCGAGGTGACCAATGCGTTCCGACATGATCAAGAAGGGCTTTGAACGAGCCCCTCATCGCTCTTTGCTCAAGGCCTGTGGTGTGACCGACGCCGACATGAACAAGCCGTTCATTGGTGTGGCCAATTCCTATATCGACATCATTCCCGGCCACGTGCATTTGCAGGAATTTGGCAAGATCGTTAAGGAAGCGATTCGTGCGGCTGGCGGAATTCCTTTTGAATTCAATACTATTGGCGTCGATGATGGAATCATTATGGGGCACGATGGCATGCGCTATTCACTGCCCAGTCGCGAACTGATCGCGGACTCTATCGAAACCGTGGTGCAAGCCCATCACCTCGATGGCCTGGTTTGCATCCCCAACTGCGACAAGATCGTTCCTGGCATGATCATGGGTGCGCTGCGCTGCGACATCCCTACGGTCTTTGTCTCTGGCGGACCGATGGAGGCGGGTAAGCTCGACGACGGTACGCCGGTGGACCTGGTCACCGCCTTTGAAGCCGTGGGACAGTTCAAGCGTGGGCAAATCACCGAGCTGCGTCTGAAAGAGATCGAAGACAAGGCTTGTCCAACCTGTGGTTCTTGTTCTGGTATGTTTACTGCCAACAGCATGAATTGTCTGATGGAAGTCCTCGGGATTGCCTTGCCTGGCAATGGCACGGTTCTGGCGACCGCTAAGGAACGTCGGGATTTGGTGCGCGAGGCAGCGGTACGCATCATGGCCATCGTTCAGGCGGGTGGCCCAACCATGCGCCAATTGGTCGATTTCGAGGCCATCGACAATGCCTTCATCCTCGATATGGCCATGGGCGGATCGACCAATACCGTGTTGCATACTTTGGCCATCGCCCGCGAGTCTGGTGTCGATTACCCCCTGGCGCGCGTCAACGAGTTGGCACAAAGGGTGGCCTATCTCGCCAAGGTCTCTCCAGCGCTCTCTACCGTACATATTGAGGACATTGGGCGCGCGGGTGGTATTCCTGCAATTTTGCACGAGGTACACAAGCGCAATGGCGAAGTGCTGCATCTGGATAAACCCACGGTCAGCGGGCGGAGCTTGCGCGACATTGTCGAGAGTGCGGAGGTGCGCGATAGCAAGATCATTCACTTGGCCAGCGATCCTATCTCGCCGACGGGCGGCTTGCGCGCCGTATTTGGCAATCTTGCGCCGCAGGGTGGCATTGTGAAAATTGGTGCGGTGATACCGGCAATGCGCAAGTTTGCTGGACCGGCCAAGATCTTTGAGAGCATGGAAACGGCCGCGGAAGGGATTTTGGCAGGTGAGGTCGAGGCTGGGCAGGTGGTGGTGATTCGCTACGAAGGCCCCAAGGGCGGTCCCGGTATGCCGGAAATGCTTACGCCGACCGCTAACATCATGGGCATGGGCCTGGGGGAGAGCGTCGCGCTTATCACCGACGGGCGCTTCAGTGGGGCCACCCGTGGTGCCTGTATTGGTCATATCTCGCCCGAGGCGGCAGAAGGCGGGCCGATTGCCCTGCTTCGGGATGGGGACATCATCGAGCTGGACCTGGATGCTGGCGGTCTCCATGTACGCCTCAGCGACGAAGAGTTGGCCAGGCGCCGTGAGAGTTGGGTTCCCATTGAGAAGCCGCTGAAATCGCCGTGGTTGCGCCGCTACCGCAAGCTGGTGACCAATGCCGCCATGGGCGCCATTCTGGAGTCCTGATTTGGCTGAATCTTCTTTGCGTATCGGTGTCTATGTCGACGCCGAGAACGTGCGTTACAACGGCGGCTATTCCATGCGCTACGACGTCCTGCGCCGCTTTGCTGCGCGCGGTGACGGTCATATGGTCGGTCAGATCATTCGCCTCAATACCTATATGGCAGTAGATGGACAGCGCAATCGTGTGGATAGTGATTATCGCGATCGCATTCGCGCGTATCAGCAAGCGGTGCGCGATTTAGGTTGGAAGATCATCGAAAAACCGGTGCGCTGGTTTACCGATGACGAGGGCAATGCGGTGGCGAAGGCCAATGCCGATTTGGATTTGGCGGTGGATGTCATGCTGCAGTCGGAACGCCTCGACCAAGTGCTTCTGGTGACCGGCGATGGAGATTTTCTGCAGGTGGTGCGGGCCCTGCAAAATCGCGGCTGTCGGGTAGAGGTGCTGGGTTTTCGCAATGTCTCTTTGGACCTGCAACATGAGGCTGATGCCTTTTACTCCGGTTATCTCATCCCCGGACTTTTGCCGGCGCGGGGCGATGGCAAGGTCGCCTGGGGCGAATTTGGCTCGCGGGTGCGTGGCATTTGCAGTCGCTGGGAGGCGGATCGCGGCTTCGGTTTTATCCGTTTTCAGCGGGAGGTCAGCGGGCACCTGTGGGTGACAGATACCCGTCAGGATGATTCCCCCTATAGTTCGGCCTTTGTGCATATCTCTGACCTACCGCGCGAACTCGACGTGGGCGACCTCCCGAGTCGCGACATCGTGCTCGAATTCGACCTCGAGCCCAGTGAAATGGAACGCGGCGGCTTTGTCGCCAAGCGCTGCATGGTAGTCTATCGCTACGACGGCAAGTACAACGCTGCCCCGCGCCTTGATCATCGCGAAATGGAGTTGCTACCGGCAGCCAGTAGCGCGGCCACGGAAGAAGCAGAAGAAATCACCTCGGTGGAAGAGGCGGCTGAGTAGTCGTAGCTCAGTTTTCCGGCAGACGGCGCAGAAAGATCCCACTGCGCCGCTGCAGGTTATACAGCGCTTGTTTCGGCATGGGCAGTTCCTTCAAGGTGCCACGGCGGAACGCGCGCTCAAGAAACCAATGACTGCTTTGAGTGCTGAGTACAAAGACGTCTTGCAAGCCTAGTTTGCGCGCGCTGGCAATCCCATAATCCAGAAGCTGTTCGCCCCGGCCCTCCTCGCGATACTGCTCATCCACCGCCAGGCAAGCAATTTCCGCCATCCCGTGCTCGGGATAGGGGTAGACGGCCACGCAGCCAATTACTTTGCCGTCGCGCTCCATAACGGTAAATTGCTCCACTTCGCGCTCCAGGCGCTCACGTCCACGGCGTACGAGAATTCCCGCTTCCTCCAGTGGACGGATCAGGGCCATGATTCCCGGAATATCGGCACGGGTTGCCACGCGCAGGTGTTCGAAGGGGTCGCGCGAGATCATCGTGCCCAGGCCGTCGCGGGTAAAGAGCTCGCGGAGTAGGGCGCCATCCTCTTGACGAGGGATCACGTGTACCCGCTCGATGCCGGCACGACAGGCCCTTTCAGCACTGAGTAGATGCTCGCGGATCGCCTCCGGGAGAGGGTCTTGCAAAAGCGTTGGGATCTCGGAAAGCACGACCTGGCGCAATAGCTCGCCCTTGCTGTTGAATACCCCGGTAAAATCGGCATAAAAGATCAACTTGGCTGCTTTCAGGGCGATGGCCGTAGCCACGGCGATGTCCTCGGCGCGGATGTTGAACAGGGTGCCGGTAGGCGAGACGCCGATGGGGGAGAGCAATACCACCTCATCGGCGGCGAGATGACGATTGATGGCCTCGACGGCGACGCGCCGTACCTCACCGGTGTATTGATAGTCGACCCCGGCGAGAATGCCAATCGGCTGGGCGATGACGAAGTTGCCACTGCTTACCTGCAGGCCGGCATGGGCCATGGGCGAGTCCAGTCGTCCCTCAGAAAGCATGGCTTCTACCTGCAAACGGGCACCGCCAACCGCCGGGATCAAGCGCTCCATGATCGCCTCTGCGGTGATGCGCCGGCCATCCACGCGCTCCGAGGTCAAGCCGTCGCGCGCCAGGGCCGCGTCGATTTGTGGACCGGCGCCATGCACCAGCACTACATTGATCCCCAAACTATTCAGCAGGGCGATGTCCTGGGCGATATTCCAGAAATGACCATCGGCAATGACATCGCCACCAAAATTGATGACGAAGGTCTGCCCACGGAAACGATGGATGTAGGGCGACGATTCGCGAAAGTGGCGAACGAAGGCGTTCTTGGGCATGCAGTGCGTCAGGAGCTGAGGGGAATTGTGCGCTGTTGCGGACGTTTCTGTGCGCGTGCCTCGGCCTCTTCTGGCGTCAGCGTCTGCAGGGCAAAGGCATGGATACTCTCGCCGATGCCATCTACCGCGGCATAGACCAGACGGTGGCGGGCAAGAGGGTTCAGACCGGAAAACTTGTCGCTGACGATGCGTAGCTCGAAATGTCCACCCTCGCCGCCGGCGGCGTGGCCCGCATGCGCCTCGCTGCGATCGCGAATTTCCAGTTCCTGTGGTTGCAGAGCAGCGCGCACGGCGCCTTCAATGGCTTCCTTGTTCATCAAAACACCACCTTGTAGGGACGCACGCTGACGTCTGCATAAACACCGTGACTGAGATAGGGTTCTGCGGCCGCCCAATGCTGGGCATCGGCCAGCGAATCGAAGCGCGCAATGATCAAGCTGCCGGTAAAGCCAGCGTCGCCCGGTTCCTCGCTATCGATAGCCGGGAATGGTCCCGCGCTGAGCAAACGCCCTTCGGATTGCAGTTGATGCAAACGCGCCAGGTGTTCAGTGCGTACCTGTTTGCGCAGTTCCAGCGAGTTTGGATTATCGATGCCGATGATGCAGTAATACATGCAAGCCCCCATAAACGAATGGCCTCAGTCTAGCACAGGCGCCCCTACTGCGAATCCTTGCCGTGCAGTGCATCAGCGGGGAGGGCGCGGCTGATGAGGACGGCCTGATAAATGACGAAGAGCACGGTAAGGATCAACAACCCGAAGAGCTTGAAGTCCACCCAGATAGACGTGGGAACCGTATAGGCAACCAGTAGGTTCAAGGCCGCCAGTACGACAAAAAAAACGATCCAGTAGCGATTCAGCCGGCGCCAGAAACTATTGGGTAGGGCTACCGGTAGCTGGGCGCCCATGAGGCGCTGCAATAAGGGCGTTTCACGCCAATGGGTCCACAGCAGGGCGAGGGCAAAGAGGAAGTAGAGAATGCTCGGCTTCCATTTAATGAAGGTGGCGTTATGGAAATAGATGGTCAGGCCGCCAAAGATCAGAATCAGCAGGGTAGAAATCCAGGTCATGCTTTCTATCTTTCCTTGGCGCCACCACTGCCAGAGCATAAGCAGTACGGAGGCGACGATGAGCACCTCGGTGGCGAAATAGATGCCATGGATCTTATAGGCTACAAAAAAGAGGATGACGGGCAAAAAATCGATTAAGAGTTTCATGAAAAGGCCAAAGCGGGTAGGGTGACGGGCTCAGTGTAGCGATCTGTGGGAGACTTTGCCTAGTGGAACCAGAAGAGTGGTTGTTGCCGTTGTTGCACGCCTTGGGGCAGCGAGCGGATGCCGAGTTACCCGACTTTAGCCGGCAGCGCGCGGCGCGCTGGCGTCGTCAGCGCCTGGGCGGGCGCCTGGAGGGGCTGGAGCGCCTGGATCTACCGCATCTCGATAGCCTGCTTGGTATTGAGGAAATTAAGCACACCCTGGAGACCAATACGCGCCAGTTCGTTGCTGGTTTGCCGGCCAACGATGCGTTGCTCTGGGGTGGACGCGGTACCGGCAAGTCATCGCTGGTAAAGGCGTTACTGCACGCCTATGCCGAGCAGGGTTTGCGCCTGGTCGAGATCGATAGCCAGGCGGTACTGGACTTGCCGGAAGTCCTCTCGGCCATCACCCGTGCTGATCCCGAGGAAAAATACCGCTTTATGCTGTTCTGTGATGACCTTTCCTTTGGTTCGGATGACCCTGCCTATCGCTCGTTAAAGTCACTGCTGGATGGCGGTGTCGAGGCACGCCCCGCGAATGTTTTGCTGTATGCCACCAGCAATCGACGCCATCTCTTACCCCGGCATTTTTCTGAAAATGAAGAGTACCACCGCCATGGCGAGGAGATCATTGCCGGCGAGACGGCGGAAGAAAAGATCAGTCTATCCGAGCGCTTCGGCCTCTGGCTCGGCTTCTATCCCTTCGACCAGAAGCAATATTTGGCCATTGTTGGGCAACATCTACAGCTGTTGGGCAATGCCGATGCCGAAGGCGAATGGCGGGAGGAAGCCCTGCGCTGGGCGCTACAGCGTGGCTCGCGCAGCGGCCGCGTCGCCCAGCACTTTGCCCGCCATTGGGTCGGTAGCCGTGGCCTACAAGGCCCCGGCTGAGGCTCAGCGCGCGGGAAGTTCCTTTTGGATCTGCTGCAAGAGCTGCGCGTGAATGCGTAGGTTGCCACCGACGATATTGCCGGACTGAAAAAAATCCTGTTCGCCATGGAAGTCGGTAGCTAAACCGCCGGCCTCCTGAATGAGCAGTGTTCCCGCGGCAATGTCCCAGGGTTTTAAATGAAACTCCCAAAAGCCATCGTAGCGTCCCGCCGCAACGTAGGCGAGGTCGAGGGCGGCAGAACCGGCGCGACGCAGGCCGGCGGTTTTCTGCATCAAGTTCTTGAAGATCGCTATGTATTCATCGAGATAGCTGAAATCGCGGAAGGGAAAACCGGTGGCAATAAGACTATCGTCGAGTTCGCGGCGCTGACTCACGCGCAAGCGCCGGTCATTGAGGTGCGCGCCGCCGCCACGGCTGGCGGTAAAAAGTTCGTTGCGCAGCGGGTCGTAGACGACGGCGTGTTCCATACGATTATTCCGTCGCACACCAATGGAGACCGCAAGGCTGGGTACCGCATGAATGAAATTGGTGGTGCCATCTAGGGGGTCAATGATCCATTCAAATTCCCGATCCTCAATGCGCGTGCCTTCCTCGGCGAGGATGCCATGGTCTGGGTACGCACGCTGAATGATTTCGACAATGGCAGCCTCGGCGCGCTGATCGATTTCCGTAACAAAATCGTGCGGGCCCTTGCTGGCAACGCGAATTTCGTTGACGCGGTCGATGCTGCGGTTAATGATGTCGCCTGCCTTGCGGGCAGCGCGGATCGCGGTTACAAGAATAGGATGTTGCATGACAACCTTGGCTCGGGATTCAAGACATGAGCGAGTATAGAGAAAAGCAGTCTCTCCTGCACGGGGCCGACGATCTGTTGTCGCGCATCCGCGTGGTGCTGGTTGAACCCAGCCACCCAGGTAATATTGGCTCGACAGCGCGGGCGATGAAGGTGATGGGCCTCACGCGCCTGGTTCTCGTGCGGCCAAGATTTTTTCCCCACCTAGATGCCACGGCATTGGCGTCGGGCGCCGAAGATTTGCTGCAGCAAGCGGAGCTGCACGATGATTTATTGAGCGCCATTGGTGACTGCCAGCGGGTCTATGGCACCACTGCGCGTGATCGCCACATCCAGTGGCCGCAGTTGGACGCCCGCCAGGCGGCATCGGAGATAGTGGCACAAGCTATGCAAGCACCCGTAGCGTTGCTCTTTGGGCGAGAGAGCAGCGGCCTGAGCAATAGCGAGTTGGATCTCTGCCAAACCCTGATTCAGATACCGACGGGCGATCTCTACCATTCTTTGAATCTCGCCCAAGCGGTTCAGATCATTGCCTATGAGTTACAGATGGCCAGCCGCTTGCCCGTTCCAAGGCAGGACGGGTTGCCCGAGCAGGAGGCTCAGGTTGACGATCGCGAGGGCTTTTACGAGCAGATGCGTGCGGTCTTGCTCGCCAGCGGTTTCCTGCAGGCCCCGCGCGAAGAACACATGATGCGTCGCCTGCGTCGCCTCTTCGACCGCGCCCATCCCAGCCGTAATGAGATCGACATCCTGCGTGGGATTCTTACAGAAATCACCCGCTGGGCGACACGCGCGTCGCGCGAGGGACGCTGATGTCCTTGCGTGATGACCTCGATGCCATCTTCGCCCGCGACCCTGCGGCCCGTAATCGTTTTGAGGTAGTACTTACCTACCCTGGCGTGCACGCGCTGTTGATCTACCGCGTCTCGCACTGGGCCTGGTGCCATGGCTGGCGCCTTTTTGCCCGCATTCTCTCTGGCATTGGCCGTTGGGCGACGGGCATTGAAATCCACCCCGGCGCCCAAATTGGCGCCCGCTTCTTTATCGATCACGGCATGGGGGTGGTGATTGGCGAAACTGCGGAAATTGGCGATGACTGTACCCTCTACCACGGCGTGACTCTGGGGGGCACCTCTTGGCAACCGGGCAAGCGCCATCCCACCCTGGGCAACGGTGTGATCGTTGGCGCGGGCGCCAAAGTGCTCGGGCCGATTCGTGTGGGCGACAATGCCCGCATCGGCTCCAATGCGGTGGTGGTGAAAGATGTGCCCAATGCTGCGACGGTAGTGGGTATACCCGGCCGCGTGGTGAACAAGGGAACTGCTGACACCCATTTCGATGCCTATGGTCTGACCGGGCAGATGCCAGACCCGGTGGCCAGAGCGGTGGAATGCATGCTCGAACACATGCAACACCAAGACAAAGAGCTGGCGGAATTGCGCGAGCAGCTGGCGGCACTCCGTCCCCAGGCGAGCAGCATCAAAATTGAAGAAAGCCCAGACTGCGCGCTCGATGATCTTGGGTCGGGAACGTCTGGGCGGAATAGTTGACTAATTCAGTAGGGATAGTAGGATAGGCCTCGAAGCAGGAGGGGACAGAAATGAAGTTGACGACCAAGGGTCGCTATGCCGTTACGGCTATGCTCGACCTCGCATTGCACGCGGAGGACGAGGTGGTGACGGTGGCGGATATTTCGCGGCGTCAGCAAATTTCTGTGGCCTATCTGGAGCAGCTTTTCGGGCGGTTACGCAAGCATGGCTTGGTCGAGAGCGTGCGCGGCCCAGGCGGTGGATATCGTCTAGGGCAGGCGGGTGCGAATGTGCCGGTGGATGAAATCATTCGCGCGGTCAACGAATCGATCAACACCACCCAATGCGGTGGCGATCCAGTGCAATGCTGCAAAGGTGAGGGGCAGCAATGTCTGACCCATGATCTCTGGGAGGCCCTTGGGCAGGAGATCAATCGCTTTTTGAGCGGTATTACTCTCGCCCAGTTGGTACGCGAACAGCAGACTAAGCTGCAGCAACAAGTTTCTTTGCCGTTACGAATGACGGAGCGCGGGCGTCAACAACGTCCGGCCCATGGGTAAGCGAGGTGGATATGAGTGCAGTGCAGGCAGACAAGGTGCGCAGTCCCGCGGTACGGGAACGGCCCATTTATCTGGACTATCAGGCAACGACCCCGGTCGACCCGTTGGTCGTCGAGGCGATGTTGCCGTATCTGACGCAGAATTTCGGCAATGCGGCCAGTCGCTCCCATAGCTATGGTTGGTCCGCTGAAGAGGCGGTGGAGAAGGCGCGTGGGCAGGTAGCCGCGGCCATTCATGCCGATCCTAAGGAGATTGTCTGGACCTCCGGCGCCACGGAAGCCAGCAACTTGGCCATCAAAGGTGCTGCGCACTTTTACTCAGGCAAGGGTAAGCACGTAATTACTTTGCGTACTGAGCACAAGGCAACGCTGGATACCTGTAGGCAATTGGAGCGCGAAGGTTTCGAGGTGACCTATCTCGACGTGCAGGAAAATGGCCTGGTGGATCTCGATGCCTTCCGTGCCGCTCTGCGCCCGGATACGGTGCTGGCCTCTGTGCTCTTCGTGAACAACGAGATCGGCGTGATTCAGCCTATGGAAGAGATCGGCAAGATCCTGCGCGAGCATAAAATCGTCTTCCACGTCGATGCCGTGCAGGCGCTCGGCAAAGTGCCGGTAGATGTCGAGGCCATTCAGGCTGATTTAATGAGTCTTTCGGCGCATAAGATTTATGGACCCAAGGGCATTGGTGCCCTCTACGTGCGGCGTAAGCCGCGGGTGCGAATCGAGGCACAGATCCATGGTGGTGGTCATGAGCGCGGTATGCGTTCGGGTACCCTGCCTACGCATCAAATCGTCGGAATGGGCGCCGCCGCAGAACTTGCGGTGCGCAGCATGGAGAGCGATGGCCGGCGTATTCGCCAACTCCGTGATCGCCTGCTCGAAGGCATCATGAGTCGGGTGGACGAAGTCTATATTAATGGTGATATGGAGCACCGTGTACCCCACAACCTCAATCTGAGCTTTGCCTTTGTGGAAGGCGAATCGCTGATCATGGCGCTCAAGGGTATTGCGGTATCGAGTGGCTCGGCCTGTACCTCGGCAAGTCTCGAGCCATCCTATGTGCTGCGTGCCTTGGGTAAGTCCGACGAACTGGCGCACAGTTCTATCCGTTTCGGCATCGGGCGGTACAGCACCGAAGAGGAGATCGACGAGACCATCGAATTGGTCGCCTCCAAGGTGGGAAAATTGCGTGAGCTTTCGCCCCTATGGGAGATGCACCTGGAAGGCATCGATCTAAATTCCGTGCAGTGGGCGGCACACTGATTCTGAGAGAATGGGAGACAAATCATGGCATACAGTCAAAAAGTACTCGATCATTATGAAAACCCGCGTAATGTGGGCGGCTTTGGCAAAGAAGATGCTGGCGTAGGTACCGGCATGGTCGGTGCACCAGCATGTGGCGACGTGATGCGTTTGCAGATCAAGGTCAACGAGCAGGGCATTATCGAAGATGCCAGGTTCAAGACCTATGGCTGTGGTTCGGCCATTGCCTCCAGTTCCCTGGTCACCGAATGGGTGAAGGGCAAGACCCTGGACGAGGCGATGACCATCAAGAACAGCCAGATTGCGGAAGAGCTGGAACTGCCGCCGGTAAAGATCCACTGCTCCGTATTGGCAGAGGATGCCATCAAGGCGGCCATTGAGGATTACCGCAGTAAGTCTGGCGCTGTGTCTGCGGCAGAGACGCACTAAGGGCACGCAAATGGCACTGACCATGACTTCAGCGGCAGCGCGGCAGGTGTACAAAAGCATCGAGAAGCGTGGCAAGGGGCAAGGAATCCGCATTGGCGTGAAGACCAGTGGTTGTTCGGGTTTGTCCTATGTCATGGAGTTTGTAGACGAGCCACAGCCCGAAGATATCGTCTGTACGCAAGACGACGTGAAGGTATTTGTCGATCCCAAGAGCATGTTATATCTCGATGGTACCGAACTGGATTTTACCCGTGAGGGCCTGAACGAGGGGTTTCGTTTCAATAATCCCAACGTTAAGGATACCTGCGGCTGCGGCGAAAGCTTTACCGTCTGACATGCCCGAGTGTCGAGCCTGTCAGGCGGAACTTGCGCCGGGATCGGCGATTTGTACGCAGTGTGGGGTTCTGCAGCCGTTTGATCCTTCCTTGTCGCTCTTTGCCGTGCTGGGGCTGGAAGAGGGTTTTGCCATCGATCCAGCAGCGCTGCGGCGCCAATCACTGGATCGCTTGCGTGCTCTGCACCCCGATCGTTTTGCCCAAGCAGATGCGGCGACGCAGCGACAATCGTTGGAGTGGAGCACGCGTATCAACGAGGCGCAGGCCGTTCTGGGTGATCCTCTGCGCCGTGCGGATTATCTTTTTACCCGTCACTTTGGTCATTCCGCTCTGGGCGAGGAGATGGGCAGCCTGCGTGATCCCGAGCTGCTGATGCGGCAGATGGAGCGGCGCGAGGCACTGGAAGAAGCGGCAGGCATTCGCGATCAGTCGGCGTTGGACATGTTGCGTGCCCAGGCGCATGCCGAGGAAAGGCAGATCCAGGAGCAGGTCGCGGCAGCCGTTGCCCAGCCCAGGGCCGAGCGCATTGCCCCGCTCTTGCAGGAGTGGCAGTATCTGCGCAAATTTCTTGCAGAAATCGATCAGAACGAAGAGCAGTGGGATTTCGCCTGAAGCCCCACGGTTCGCGTTGAGGAGCTTGCATGGCGTTGTTACAGATAGCCGAGCCGGGGCAGTCGACTGCCCCCCATGAACACCGCCTGGCGGTGGGCATTGATCTCGGCACCACCCATTCTTTGGTAGCTACCGTGCGTTCGGCGCAGCCGGAAGTGCTGCGTGACGCGCAGGGGCGCTATCTCCTGCCTTCGGTAGTGCAGTATCGCGCCGATAGTAGCCTGCGCGTTGGCGAAGAAGCGCGGGCCGAGGCTGCGGCGGACCCACACAATACCATTGCCTCAGTAAAGCGCCTGATGGGGCGCGGTGCGGAGGAACTGCAAGGCCTAGCCGGGGTCTTGCCGTATCGCGTTGTAGCTGGCGAGGGTTTGGTCCGTTTGCAGACAGCGCATGGAGAAAAAACCCCCGTCGAAGTCTCGGCCGAGATTCTGCGGGTTCTGCGCCAACGCGCCGAAGAGAGTCTGGGCGGCGATCTGACCGGTGCTGTCATTACCGTTCCCGCATATTTTGATGATGCCCAGCGTCAGGCCACCAAAGATGCTGCTCACCTCGCGGGGCTCTCCGTCTTACGTTTGTTGGCCGAGCCTACAGCAGCAGCGCTGGCCTATGGCCTCGATAAAGGCGCCGAAGGCCTCTTCGCTATTTACGACTTGGGCGGCGGCACCTTTGATCTTTCCTTATTACGATTGCAGAAAGGCGTGTTTGAAGTCCTGGCGACGGCCGGGGATGCCGCCTTGGGCGGTGACGACATGGATCATCTCATTGCCGAGCAGATCCTTTCGCATTTTGCCGAGCAAGCAGACAACAGTCCTGCCTGGCAACGACAAGTGCTGTTGGCTGCGCGCGCCATCAAGGAACGACTGAGCGAGTTGGAGGAGGCGTCTGTCGAACTCGTTCTGCCTTCGGGTGAAGCCGCGCACTGGTATCTGCAACGCAAGCAACTCGAAAGCTGGATCGAGCCAGTCATTCGCCGGACCTTTGCACCCTGCCGCCGTGCCCTGCGCGATGCGGGTATCCGTCCTGAGGAAATTGATGGCGTGGTGTTGGTGGGGGGCGCGACCCGCGTTCCCCTGCTGCGAAAACTGGTGGCAGAACTTTTTGGGCGCGAGCCGCTGGCCGATATCGATCCTGATCAGGTGGTTGCGCTCGGCGCCGCCATCCAGGCCGATGCCCTGGCGGGCAATCAGCGCGACGATCTTCTGCTCATGGATGTGCTGCCCCTGTCTTTGGGGCTGGAGACCATGGGTGGCTTGGTAGAGAAGATTATCCCGCGCAACACGCCTATCCCTGTCGCCAAGGCACAGGAATTTACCACCTTCAAGGATGGCCAGACGGCGATGAGCATCCACGTCCTGCAGGGCGAGCGGGACAAAGTGGAGGACAATCGTTCTCTCGCACGTTTCAGTCTGCGCGGCATTCCGCCGCTGGTTGCTGGCGCCGCACGCATACGCGTCACCTTTCAGGTGGATGCTGACGGTCTATTGGAAGTGAGCGCGGAAGAAGTGGGCACCGGCGTGCGCGCCGAGGTGCAGGTCAAACCTTCCTACGGTCTTGATGACGAGGCCATTACCCGCATGCTGCGCGAGTCCATGGACCACGCCAAGGAAGATGTCGAGCAACGGCGCCTCGCCGAGGCACGGGTCGAGGCAGAGCGGGTGCGCGAGGCGCTGGATTCTGCCCTTGCCAAGGATGCGCAGCTTTTGGATGTGGCCGAACGCGAGCGCATCAATCTTGCCCGCTCGGCGTTATTGCACGCCCTGGGCGGAAACTCCGTGGCGGCCCTGAACCGGGCCGCCGAGGGGGTAGAAAAGGCAGCCGAGGTGCTGGTCGAACGGCGCATGAATCAGGCAGTACATAAGGCGATGGCCGGACATTCCATCGAAGAATGGAGCGAGAAATGACAAAAATTCGTTTTTTACCGCATGCGGAGATCTGCCCTGCAGGCGTCGAGATTGAAGCGGAGCCGGGTGAGAGCATCATCGACGCGGCCCTGCGCAATGATGTGCATATCGAGCATGCCTGCGAGATGTCCTGTGCCTGCACCACCTGCCACGTGATTTTGCGCGAAGGCTTCGATAGCTTGGAGCCCGCCGAGGAAAAAGAAGAAGATCTCCTTGATCGCGCCTGGGGCCTGGAACCCTGTTCACGCCTGAGCTGTCAGGCCAAGGTTGCCGATACCGAGCTCGTGGTCGAGATTCCTAAGTACACGATCAACCTCGAAAAGGAGCGGCACTGATGCGCTGGACCGATACGCAAGAAATCGCCATCTCGCTGGATGAGGCCTATCCCGACTGTGATGTGCAGCATTTACGCTATACCGACCTGCATCGCTGGATTGTCGATTTGCCAGACTTTGAAGACGACCCAGAGGCCTCTAACGAGCGTATCCTCGAGGCCGTTCAGATGGCCTGGCTCGCCGAACGCGATTGAGGTTATGCCATGCGCCGGGCCGTAATCGCCCTGTCGGGCGGGGTTGATTCCGCTGTCGCCGCTGTATTGATGCAGGACGCCGGTTATGATCTGATCGGCGTCACCATGCGTCTGTGGCCTAAAAGCCGCTGTTGTGACGAGAAAGACATCGAGGACGCAGCAGAACTCTGTGCCCAACTGGGCATCCCCTACCAGGTGCTCGACTACCGTGAGCGCTTTCGTACTGAGATCGTCGATCCTTTTATTGCCGCTTATGAAGAGGGGCGCACGCCCAATCCCTGTACGCGCTGCAACCAGGTCTTGAAGTTTTCTGCTCTCTGGCAGGAGGCCCAGACTCTGGGTGCAGAATATCTGGCTACGGGTCACTACGTGCGTCAGATCGGTGCGGCAGAGCCACAAATCTGGCGCGGCGTCGATGAGCGCAAAGACCAGTCCTATTTTCTCTACGCGATCGAGCGGGAATTACTCCCGCGTCTGCTTTTTCCTCTTGGCGATCTGCGCAAGGAGGAGGTGCGTGCGATTGCGCAAGAGCGTGGCCTGCCGATCGCTGGCAAGCAGGAATCGCAAGACATCTGCTTTGTTGCTGGCGATTATCGCAGCTTTCTGCGCGAGCAGGGTGTGGCTGGGCGGCCTGGAGAAATCGTCGATATGCAAGGCGAAGTCTTGGGCACGCACGACGGCATTATCAACTTCACGGTTGGCCAGCGGCGTGGCATAGGAGGTGGTAGTTCGGTGCCCCTGTACGTCGTCGCAGTAGATGCCGAACACGACCAGATACGCGTCGGGCCAGCGGAGCAACTGTTTCAGGATCAATTGCAAATACGCGACTGCAACTGGCTTGTGGATTGGCAGGCGGGGCGCGAGGAACACGTCGTCGTAAAGCTGCGTTATGCCGCGTCAGCAGTACCTGCCACCCTGCGTGTGCAAACGAATGCTTGCGCGAGTTTGCATCTGGATACTGCGCAGCGCGCCATCACCCCCGGACAAGCAGCGGTGTGCTACCAGAACGAGCAGTTATTGGGTGGTGGCATCATTGCCGAGCTTGGCAATTCTGCCAACTCTGCGTCAGAATGAGCGCTCTTTCGGGAGCGTAGCGCATGGCTGAAGAAACGAGCGAGCAGCAAATTTTCCGAATCCTGGTGGTCGAGGACGAGGAGGGTATTCAGGAACTATTACGCCTGAGTCTGCAAAAGCATGGTTTTCAGGTCTATTGCGCGTCGAGTACCGAAGCTGCGGAAGACCTGTTGCACGATCCAACACCGCATTTGATCATTCTCGACTGGATGCTTCCCGGTGAGAGTGGTATTGCCTGGTGTCGTAATCTGCGGCGGCGTGATAGCCTGCAAAGCATTCCCATCATCCTGCTGACTGCACGCGGAGAAGAGGGCGACCGTGTGCATGGGCTAGAATCTGGTGCCGATGATTATCTCGCCAAGCCGTTCTCGCCGCGCGAGCTGGTGGCCCGAGTACAAGCCCTGTTGCGCCGCAGTTATGGCGGCCTGACCCCCAATCGGGTGCGCATCGGCGAACTCAATATCGACGTCAAGGCGCACCGCGTCACCCTTCATGACCAGCTAGTAACGATGGGCCCAACAGAATTTCGCCTGCTCCGCCTCTTTGTTACCAATCCTGATCGTGTCTACAGCCGCGATGCCTTGCTCGACATCATCTGGGGACGGCAGACGTACGTCGAGGAGCGCACTGTTGATGTGCACATCCGTCGCTTGCGCCGCTGCCTCGAGAAGGTTTCCTATGCCCACATCATCGAGACCGTGCGTGGGGAAGGCTACCGTTGTAATCCCCTGCCGCAGAGCCCGGAACTGGCCAGCGAAACTTCATGAATCATCTGCGCGCCTGGGTGCCGGCGCTGCTGCCCCTAGCGCTGCTTCTCGCATGGAATTTTCTCGGTGCTCCCAGTAGCTCCCTGGTGTCATTTTTCTGGTTGGCGATTGTTTTTTATGCGTTATGGGTGGGCTGGCATCGCCAGGAGGCTCTGCGTTTTCGTGCTTGGTTTCGCGAAAAAACCACGCGGATGCCACCTTTGAGTAGCGGCATTTGGGAAGAGACTTTTGCCGAGGGATACCATTGGCGGCGGCATCAGGAAATACGGCAGCAGCAGCTCAACCATCAGGTCATGCAACTGCGCGACGCGCTGCAGGCGCTGCCAGACGCCTTGCTGCTTATGGATGACGAGGGACGTCTGCTGTGGATGAATCCGGCCGCGGTGGAGCTCCTGCATTTGCATTGGCCGGAAGATTTAGGAAAGCCTCTGTCTTTTTGGTTGCGGCTGCCACAGATGCAGGATTTTCTTGCCGGCGCTGGACCTGGCACCCTGGCGATGAGTCTCCCGGATCGTCCCGATGCCGCTTTTGAGGTCTTGCGCTATCCCTTGGGTGGGGCAGGGGCCTTGGTCTTGTTTCGCGACGTCACTCGCTTGCGAAAACTGGAACAGGTACGCCAGGATTTCGTTGCTAATGTATCGCATGAGCTACGTAGTCCGCTGACGGTAATTCAGGGTTTCCTCGAAAATCTTCTGGATGGGCCCTTGGGGCAAGATGAGGAGGTGAGCCCGCAGCTCCGCCTCATGGAAGAGCAGGGCAAACGTATGCAGTCTCTGGTGGAAGATCTTCTCTCCCTTGCCCGGATCGAAAGCGCGGAGCCAGACCCCCGCCGTTGCGAAACAGTGTTCGTGGCGCAGATGGTGGAACGCGCGCGAGAGAGCCTGATGGCTTCTATTCTGGAGAAAAAGCTGTCCTTGCACCTTGATCTGGACTTTGGCCTAGCGTTATTCGCCGAGCCTATCGACATCCACAGCATCGTCCAGAATTTGCTCGAAAATGCCGTCAAGTATAGCCCGCGCGGGCGGGACGTTTACGTTAGCTGGTCGAGCGAGGATGAGCGTCTGACGTTGCGCGTGCGCGACACGGGGGAAGGGATACCGCGGGAACACCTGCAGCGCATTACGGAAAGGTTTTACCGGGTGGACAAGGGCCGTTCGCGGCGGGTTGGAGGTACCGGTCTGGGACTCTCCATTGTTCGCCACACGGCAGAACGCTACGCTGGCAGCCTGCGGGTGAACAGCGAAGTCGGCAAGGGTTCGGAGTTTGTGGTTTTTTTTCCTGCTGATCTGGCCCGTCGTGGCAATTATTGGCAGGATGGTCGGGTAGAAGATGTCATTAAAGTGTCATAATCCTCAGGTATACTGCCTGAAAAGCTGAGCATTGGGAGATTGTTTGTGACGGAAAACGCCAAAATTTCGGTGCGGAATCTGGATTTTTACTACGGCGAACACAAGTCGCTGAAAGGCATCAATCTGGAGATGCTCGGCAATCAGGTGACGGCGTTCATCGGCCCGTCTGGCTGTGGTAAGTCTACTTTGTTGCGGGTCTTCAATCGGATGTATTCGCTCTATCCCGGTCAGCGCGCCACTGGACAGGTGCTGCTCGATGGCGAAGACATCTTGGCGCGAAGTTACAATGTTAACTTGTTGCGCGCTCGCGTGGGTATGGTGTTTCAGAAGCCGACCCCCTTTCCCATGTCGATTTACGACAATATTTCCTTCGGCATCAAGCTTTATGAAAAACTTCGTAAAGTGGAAATGGATGAGCGCGTAGAGCAAGCCTTGCGCCAGGCAGCGCTTTGGGATGAGGTCAAGGATAACCTCAAAAAGAGTGGCCTCAGCCTCTCCGGTGGGCAACAGCAGCGCCTCTGTATTGCGCGCGCCGTGGCGGTGCGCCCGGATGTGATTCTGTTGGACGAACCTACGTCGGCCCTGGACCCGATCGCCACACTGAAGATCGAGGAACTGGTAGCCGAGCTGCGCGAGCAATTTACGCTGCTCATCGTTACCCACAATATGCAGCAGGCAGCTCGTGTGTCTGACTACACCGCTTTCATGTACCTGGGGGAAATGGTGGAGTACGGGCCGACCCAGCAACTCTTCACCAACCCGCAGAAAAAACAAACGGAAGACTACATTACTGGTCGTTACGGCTGAGGAGCAACCTTATGATGAATGCTGACCCCCATGTTTCCCAACGCTTTGACGATGAACTTCATGCGGTACATGAGCTGGTGCACCGGATGGCGGGCGTCGTCGAGGAACAGATGCGCAATGCCTTGACCGCGCTGCTGCATCAGGATGAGGCACTGGCCAATGAAATCATTGGTCGCGACAGTATTGTCAATGACTATGAGCTGCGCATCGAAGAGGAATGCATCAGTATTCTGGTGCGGCGCCAACCAGCAGCAGGGGATCTACGCCTGGTGATGACCCTCATCAAATCCATCGCCGACCTTGAGCGTATTGGCGACAAGGCGGTAAAGATCGCGAGTATGGCCCTTTCGATGCAACGCAGCAGCACTAGCGTCAACAGTCGTTTCCTGCGTGACATCAAGACGATGGGTGACTATGCCCTGGATATGTTCCGCCGGGCCATGGATGCCTTGGCCAATGGCGACGCCGAGGCCGCCATTGAGGTTGCGAAGGGCGACGAAGAGCTGAATCAGGAATATCGCGCGGCGATGCGCCGTCTGATCACCTATATGATGGAAGATCCGCGCACCATTACCCCTGCCATCGATGCCCTCTTCGTGGCCAAGGCCCTGGAGCGGGTCGGTGATCACGCGCGCAACCTCTGTGAATATGTGATCTACCTTGTCAAAGGCGTCAACGTCCGTCATATTCCCCTGGAGGAAGTCAGCCACCAGCTACAGGATTGAATCTCATGTCCAGTGATGACAGTCTGCCGCAGCAAAATCTTCTGGCCGCCGTCGATCTGGGCTCCAACTCCTTTCATATGGTTATCGCGGAAGAGGTGGGCAGCGAGTTACGCCTGCTCGATCGTCTGCGCGAAGGTGTGCGCTTGGCCGAAGGACTGCGTCCCGAGGGCGGCTTGGCGCCGGAGGTCGCGCGTCGTGCGGTAGACTGTCTGCAACGCTTTGGTCAACGCTTGCGCTCTGTACCCAAGGAGCGCATTCGCGTCATCGGTACGAACACCCTGCGTATGCTGCGCGATGCCGAGCCCTTCCTCGCCGAGATCGAGGCGGCGCTTGGCGTGCCTGTGGAGATCGTTGCTGGGCGTGAAGAGGCACGGCTCATCTATCTGGGCGTGGCGCACAGCTTGGCGGTAGCGCCGGAAGAGCGGCGCCTGGTAGTCGATATTGGCGGCGGCAGCACGGAAATTATTGCCGGGCGTGGTTTTAGCCCAGGCATTCGCGAGAGTCTGCATTTTGGCTGTGTGCGTTCTACGCAAGAGTATTTTTCCGATGGCAAGATCATCAGTCGTGACGCCTATGCGGCGTTGCAACGCCGGGTGCGGCTAGCCATAGAGCCAGCCCTGGGAGATTATCGCCGTTTTGGTTGGGATCAGGCGGTTGGCTCCTCGGGAACGATCAAGGCTATTGCCCGTATTCTCCAAGAAAATGGCCGTGGCCAACGCATCACTGCCGTGGGCTTGCGCTGGTTGCAGGAAGAGCTTCTTTCTCTGGGAAATTTCCGCGCCCTTGCGCGCTTGGCTGGTCTGAAGAGTGACCGGGCGCCGGTTTTCCCGGGCGGGCTCGCCATTCTTGCAGCGATTTTTGATTCCTTCCAGCTACAAGAAATGCGCTTTTCCGAGGGGGCCCTGAGGGAAGGTGCGATCTATGACTTGCTCGGACGTATTCAACATGAGGATAGTCGCGAAGTCAGTGTGCGTGGTCTGCAAGAACGCTTTCACAGTCAGCGGGAGCGTAACGCCGAGGTTGCGCTTTGGGCCGAGCGCATTTTTGCGGCTACGGCTTCGGAATGGGAGCTTGCAGAGGCCCATCGAGGCTGGCTGCGCTGGGCGGTCATGACCCACGATATCGGTCTGGACATTGCCCATTCCGGCTTCCATAAACATAGCGAGTATATCTGGCGCAATGGTGACATCGCTGGGTTCTCCCGCCGCGAACAAAATCTCATCGCTACCTTACTACGCTCGCAGAGAAAAAAACTTCTGAGCGTGACACAGATACAGGCGCTTGGCGTGGGAGTCGATGATCTTGCCACCTTGCAAAAGCTTGCCGTTATTCTGCGCCTAGCTATTCTCCTGCAACGCGGTGCCGGAGAGCTCGACACGAAGCCGCAGATTCTCGTAATGGGTAAGACCTTGCAATTGCAGTTTGCCAGTGGTTGGCAGCGAACAGCGCCACTGTTGTACGCCGAGCTAGAGAATGAGCGCGATTTGTTGTCTCCTGAATTTCAACTTCTTTTTTGATTTGTCGTAAATTTCTTGGAACTCCTCAACTGGCTCTTTGCGCATCTTGGCTATGCCCCCGTAACCCTCACCGATGTTAGTGAATTTCTGCGGCGCTATGGCTATGGCATTCTATTTTTAGGGACCCTGTTCGAAGGGGAAGCGGTCGTGGTTATCGCTGGTGCCCTGGCGCACGCCGGAATTCTTTCCTGGGCGGGCGTAATCGTTGCTGCCTGGGCGGGTAGTACCCTCAATGATCAGATCCTCTACCTGCTCGGCTATCGCTATGGTGAGCGCCTGATTTCCTGGCTGCCAAATTTTCTACGTCGTCACATTGCCCGTGCCGAGACCCTGATTCGCCGCTTTGGTGATTGGATTACGTTGTTGTTTCGCTTTATCTACGGTACCCGCACCATCACCCCCATTCTCCTCGGCATGCATCGTTATCATCCGCGCCGGTATCTGTGGATGAATCCCATTGCCGCGCTGCTTTGGGCCATGCTCATCAGTACTGCTGGCTACCTGCTTGCCGCCTCGCTACCCCTTCTCCTGCGCGAACTTCGCTACGTACAGATGGCCTTTCTTGCTCTTTTGGCCGTCGTTATTGCCTATCTCGTTTGGCGGCAGCGCCGCAGGAATCGCGATGAGTGAGCAATAAAGCCAGAGTTTCTTTACTTTCGCATTGCCGCGCGGCGGCTTTTTTGCTATAACGCGCCGCAGGCCCATGTTGGGCCAATTCACACATCGATCCGCACCTGCTGCCGGGTGTCCTGCGGGATGGCAAACAGGGGGTCGGTGGCGGCTATCAACCCGAATCTATGGAGTATTTTATGACCAGTCCTAACGTGAGCATGCGTGCTCTTCTCGAAGCCGGCGTACATTTCGGACACCAGTCCCGTTATTGGCATCCCAAGATGGCCCCTTACATCTTTGGTGAGCGCAACCGGATTCACATCATCAACCTCGAACATACTCTACCGATGCTCCGTACTGCCCTGGGCTTTCTCGAGCAGTTGTCGCGCAAGCACGGACGGGTGCTGTTCGTAGGTACCAAGCGCCAGGCGCGTGATGTGATTGCCGAAGAAGCAAAACGCTGCGGCGCCTTCTACGTCAACCAGCGTTGGCTGGGCGGTACCCTCACCAATTTCAAGACGATTCGCCAGTCCCTGCGGCGCATGGAAGAGCTTGAGCAGATGCGCAATGATGGCACCATCGACAAGCTTACCAAAAAAGAAGCCCTCGATCTGCAGCGCGAACTCGACAAGTTGGAGCGCAGCTTAGGCGGTATCAAAGACATGACCGGGGTTCCTGATGCGATCTTTGTCATCGACGTAGGCCACGAGAATATCGCGGTTGCGGAAGCGAAGAAGCTGGGCGTGCCGGTGATCGGTGTAGTAGACAGCAACTGTAACCCCGGCCTGATCGACTACCCGATTCCTGGAAATGACGACGCCGGGCGTGCCATTCGCCTGTATGCCAGTCTTGCCGCTGATGCCATCCTGGCTGGGCGTCAAGGTGTTGAGGCAGATCTGCTCGACGAATTTGTCGAAGTAGATGAAGACGTTATTGAGATCGATGCCGACTGATTTGGTTTTCTACGCAGAATTGAGGAGTTAGAAATGGCAATTACGGCGCAGCAAGTCAAGGAACTGCGGGAGCGTACGGGCGCAGGCATGATGGAGTGCAAAACCGTGCTCAGTGAAGCGAATGGCGATATGGATGGTGCTATCGACCTCTTGCGCAAGCGTGGTTTGGCCAAGGCCGACAAAAAGGCGGGCCGGGTTGCGGCTGAGGGTGTGGTTATGGTCGCGAGCAGCGCCGATCAGCGTAAGGCAGTGATCGTTGAACTCAACTGCGAGACGGATTTCGTAGCGAAGAACGACGACTTTGTTGCGTTCGCCAAGCGCTGTGCCGAGGCCGCGTTGGCCAACGCCGCAACGCTGCAGGATCTGGCTACCGGTGATATCGAAGAGACTCGCAAGGGCTTGGTCAGCAAGCTGGGCGAGAACATTGCCTTGCGCCGCGTGCGGCACCTGGGCGCCGATGCCGGGCGTGTGGGAACTTACCTGCACGGCAGCCGCATTGGTGTGCTCGTTGCGGTCCGAGGTGAGGTTTCGGAAGATCTCGGACGCGACCTTGCCATGCACGTAGCGGCGTCCCGCCCCGAGGTAGTGAATCCGCAAGACGTTTCTGCAGATCGGGTGGAGAAGGAGAAGGAAATTCTCATCGCGCAAGCAGCCGATTCTGGCAAGCCGCGAGACATCATCGAAAAGATGATTTCCGGGCGGATGAGTAAATTCCTCAACGAAATTGCCTTTACCGGCCAGCCTTTCGTCAAGAATCCCGACCAGACCGTAGGCGACCTGCTCAAGGCATCGGGCAACGCGACGGTGCTGGAATTTGTCCGATACGAAGTCGGCGAAGGCATTGAGAAGGCTCCCACGGCAGATTTTGCCAGCGAGGTCATGGCCCAAGTCCGGGGCAGCTAATGGAGGCCCCGCTGCGTTACCAAAGGGTTCTGCTCAAATTGAGTGGTGAAGCCCTGATGGGCGATGAGCAGTATGGTGTCGATCGTGCGGTGGTGCAGCGGATGGCTGCCGAAATTAAAGAGGTGGCTGACGCCGGAGTACAGGTGGCGGTAGTCATTGGTGGCGGCAACATCTTCCGCGGTATGGCGAAGGCCGCCGAGGGAATGGATCGAGCCACCGCCGATTACATGGGTATGCTTGCCACCGTGATGAATGCCTTAGCCGTGCAAGACGCCCTTGAGCATCTCGGTCTGCCGACCCGTGTGCAATCGGCCCTGCACATCGAACAGGTGGCAGAGCCGTACATTCGCCGGCGGGCCATTCGCCACCTGGAAAAAGGGCGGGTGGTGATCTTTGGCGCGGGTACGGGCAATCCCTTCTTCACTACCGATACCGCTGCCAGTTTACGCGCCGTCGAGATTAATGCCGAATTGGTGCTCAAGGGCACTAAGGTTGATGGTATTTATACCGATGATCCGGTAAATAACCCTGACGCCATGCGCTATCGTGAATTGAGCTTCGATCAAGTCCTGGAGCAGGGCCTGCAAGTGATGGATGCCACAGCGATTACCTTGTGTCGGGACAACGATATGCCCATAGTGGTCTTTTCCATGAACAAGGCTGGGGCCTTGCTTCGCGTCCTGCAGGGCGAGGAAGAAGGAACCACAGTACGGAGTGCGGTAGCATGAGTATTGCCGAAACCAAGAAAGACGCCGAAACGCGGATGAAGAAGAGCATTGAATCGCTCAAGTCTGAATTGTCGCGTTTGCGCACCGGTCGGGCGAACACTGGTCTCTTAGACCCAGTAGAAGTCGATTATTACGGCAGCCCTACGCCTTTGTCGCAGGTTTCCTCGGTGAGCGTAGCGGACGCGCGTTCCCTCGTTGTCACCCCCTGGGAAAAGCATCTGATACCCAAAATCGACAAGGCCATTCGTGATGCTGGGCTGGGGCTGAACCCAGTCGCCGGGTCGGACAACGTACGCGTGCCCTTGCCACCTCTTTCCGAGGAGCGACGCAAGGAGATGGCCAAGATCGTGCGCTCGGAGGGCGAGGGTGCGCGTGTTGCCATTCGCAACATCCGCCGTGACGCGATCACGCAGATCAAAAACCTATTGAAAGATAAAGCGGTTTCCGAGGACGAAGAGCGGCGCGCCGAAGAGGAATTTCAGAAGCTCACCGACCGTTTCATCGATGAGGTGGAGGGCGTGATCGAGGCGAAAGAATCGGACCTGATGGAGGTCTGAGTTGAGCCTAAGCCTAGCAGCAGATTTGGCCAACAAGCGGCCACAGCATATTGCCATTATCATGGACGGTAATGGCCGCTGGGCCTATCGTCGCCACCTCCCACGCGTTGCCGGGCATCGCCGTGGCGCCGAAGTGGTGCGCGAGATGGTACAACGCTGTGTCGATTGGGAGATTCCCCACCTCACCCTCTTTGCCTTCAGCACCGAAAATTGGCGACGCCCGCCCCTCGAAGTTCGTCTGCTGATGAACCTCTTTCGCCTGCTGTTGCGGCGAGAGGCGAAAAAACTGCATGAAAATGGGGTGCGTCTACGCATCATCGGTGACCAGAGCAATTTGGCGCCAGATCTGCAGGCCTTGATTCGGGATGCGGAAAGTCTTACCGCGGAAAATCGTCGTCTGACCCTGAATCTGGCGGTGAATTACGGCGGGCGCTGGGACATCACCAGTGCGGCGAAACGAGCCATTGCAAAATGTCTGGCGGCGGGGCGCGATCTGGATTCTCTCAGTGAGGAGGACATCAGCGCCGAGCTCTGTTTGGCCGATAGTCCAGCACCAGATTTACTGATCCGTACCGGCGGCGAAGAACGCATCAGCAATTTCCTCGTTTGGCAATTGGCCTACACCGAGTTTTACTTTACCGATACGCTCTGGCCCGACTTTGATGGCAATGCCCTGGAATTGGCGCTCAAGTCTTTTGCCCATCGGCAGCGGCGTTTTGGCCGAACCGGTGATCAAGTACAGGAAGATGCTTGCGCCAGCGACTAATTACGGCATTTTTCCTCTTGGCATTTTTTGTGCCGCTTGTATTCTATGGCAATTCTTGGCTTTTTCTGGCCATTCTGGTCTTGCTGCTGGCGATTGCAGCCAATGAGTGGGCACATTTGCTGGGCCTGCGCTGGCCCTTCTCTTGGGCCATCCTTTCGGTCGCTGCCTACCTGATTGCAGTAATTTTCTGGCCCACGGCGGGACTCTGGCCGGCCTATCTTGCGTTTGCCTGCATCGCTTTCTGGCTGTTCGTGCTGATGTTGATCCTGTTTGTGCAGGCACGCGCTACGTTGTCTCGGCGGCTCCTGCAAGGCAGCGCCTGGCCGGTGCTTCTGCCCGCTTTTTGGTTCGCTTTCTACTTGCAGAATCGGCATCCGCTCCTGTTACTTTGGGGCCTGTCCATCATCGTGATGACCGACGTAGCGGCGATGATGGCAGGAAAACGCTTTGGTAAGGCACGCTTGGTGCCCAAGCTTAGCCCGGGCAAGACCTGGGCCGGACTATGGGGTGGCTTGCTCGGCGGCGTCCTGGTAGGCACACTGGGGGGCGGATGGTTGTGGTCTTGGCAGTTCGGCACGGTATTGCTGGGGGCTGCCTTAGGTCTAGTGGTGGCAGCTTTTGGCGTGCTTGGGGATCTCTTCGAGAGCCTGCTCAAGCGCTCTGCCGGAAAAAAAGATAGTGGCCAGCTCCTGCCCGGCCATGGTGGCATCCTCGATCGTATTGATGCGATGACAGCGGGGCTGCCGATATTTGTCAGTTTGTTGGTTTGCTGGGGGAAATTATGACACGCGGAATATGCATCCTCGGAGCGACGGGCTCTATTGGCAAGAGCACCCTCGACGTACTGGCCAGGCATCCAGATCGCTTTCACGTGTTGGTTCTCACCGCTAACCAGCGTGTGGATGAAATGGCCACTTTGTGTCGCCAGTATCGCCCAAAACTCGCGGTCATGCGCGATTCCGCCAGCGCACGCAGCCTGCGAGAGAAGCTCGCAGACCTGCCTGATATCGAGGTCAGTGGCGGTGACGAGGCCTTGCAGGCAGCCGTTACCTATCCTGGTGTCGACGATGTGATGGCTGCTATTGTCGGCGCGGCAGGACTATTACCCACCTTGGCAGCGGTGCGTGCCGGCAAAAAGATCTATCTTGCCAACAAAGAATGTCTGGTGATGGCGGGCGAGCTGTTCATGCGCGAGGTACGTCGCCATCAGGTGACGCTGCTCCCTATTGATAGTGAGCACAACGCCATCTTTCAATGCTTTGGTGATGAGCGGGGAGTGCGCCGTATTATTCTTACTGCCTCTGGTGGCCCGTTTCGGCAAACACCGGTGGAAGAGTTGCAACGGGTCACCCCCGATCAGGCCTGCGCGCATCCCAATTGGGTCATGGGGCGCAAAATATCCGTAGACTCTGCGACCATGATGAATAAGGGCCTGGAGGTCATCGAAGCGCGCTGGTTGTTTGATCTGAGCGTCGATCGCATTAGCGTACTCATTCACCCGCAGAGCATCATTCATTCCATGGTCGAGTATCTGGATGGATCGGTGCTCGCCCAGCTGGGTAATCCCGATATGCGCACGCCGATTGCTCATGCGCTGGCCTACCCCGAGCGTATCGATAGCGGTGTTTCTTCTCTCGACCTGGCGCGTGGCCCGGCACTGCAGTTTGAAGAACCGGATTTGCAGCGCTTTCCTTGCCTTGCCTTGGCCTTTCAGGCAATTGCCGGTGGTTCGGCAGCCACTGCCGTGCTCAATGCCGCCAACGAGATTGCCGTGCAGGCCTTCCTCGATGGGCAGTTGTCTTTCCCCGATATTGCACGGGTGGTAGCCGCTACCCTTGACGCCTACCAGCCGGCTGCACCCGCAGACCTCGATGCCGTCATGGCCATCGATGCCGAGGCGCGGGTGCAGGCGCGGCAGCAAATTCCGTTGGCAGGTGCAGCCTAAATTAAGGGAATTTTGTGGGCATTCTGACGACCCTGGTCGCCTTTCTCGTCGCCATCAGCATATTGGTGACCTTTCACGAAGCTGGGCATTTCTTTGTCGCGCGCGCGCTCGGTGTACGCATCCTGCGCTTCAGCGTAGGTTTCGGGCCCGCAATCTGGCAGCGTAGCTTTGGCAAGGACGCCACGGAATTTCGCTTGGCGGCAATTCCTTTCGGCGGTTATGTAAAGATGTTGGAAGAAAACCCCGAAGAACCCCTGCCGCAGGTAGATCGGGGACGCGCCTTCAATACTCTCGCGCCAGGCAGACGGATGCTGATTGCTGTGGCCGGACCGGGAGCAAATTTTCTCCTCGCTATTCTGGTTTATGCCGCAGTCGGCATCATCGGTATTCCCGGTATTGCGCCGATCATCGGTAGTATCGACCCGCATGCCTTTGTCGCGCAGAACAGTCGCCTGCAGACGGGTGACCGCATTGCCCAGGTCAACGGCGCCGCGGTTCACAACTGGCAGGATCTGCGCGTGCATTTGCTCGCTGCGGCAGTGAATGAGCAGGCCGCCCGCCTAACCGTGCAAGACTTGGCAGGGCACACACGAGATATTAATCTGCCCTTACAAAAATTGCCTGCAGATAGTGTGGGCGCAGGATTCTTGTCTGAAATTCTGGGGGTTGGACCGTATTTGCCGCCGGTAGTCGGGTCGGTCTTGCCGCATAGCCCGGCCGCCAGACTGGGTTTGCAAAAGGGTGACAAAATCATTGCGGTAGCGGGCCGCAAGACCTTCAGCTGGCAAGAGGTAGTGCAGGGCATTGAGGCGGAACCCGCAAAACCGGTGACGATCCGGTGGCAGGACCCGCAGGGCACGGTGCGCAGTGGCGAGGTCGCCTTGCAGACGGTGCTTTCCCACGGCAAGACGGAAGGCTATCTGGGGATTACCCTTGCGCCCTTGCCCAAATCTCTCATTGTGCTGCATCGCCGGGGGTTTTTTGCCGCGCTGGGCTATGGTGCGCAGCAGACCTGGACCGTCACCAGCCTCTCTTTGGAGATGATCTGGCGGATGATTCAGGGCACCGTGTCGACAAGCAATATCAGTGGTCCGATCGGCATTGCCGAAGTGGCAGGGCAAAGCTTCGCTGCTGGCTTCGCCCCCTATCTGAGCTTTCTTGCACTCTTGAGCGTGAGCTTGGGGGTGATCAATCTCTTCCCACTCCCGGTCTTTGATGGCGGTCACATCGCTTTTGCCATCGCCGAACTCTTGCGTGGGCGCCCGCTGCCTCCCGAGTGGATGCAAAAAGCGCAGATGATCGGTATAGTGCTGATCCTGATGCTTCTATTCCTCGCCTTGTACAACGACACAGTGAGAATGTTGAAACCGTGAAGAAAATGCGCCTTCCTTCCCGATCCACCCGGGCTATTACCCTGTCAGCAGCAGTGTTTTGTGCTTCCAGCTTCGTCTCGGCATGTGCCTTTACTCCTTTTACTGTGCAGAATATCGAGATCAAGGGGTTGCAGCACATCACCCCAGGTACGGTATACAACTATCTGCCGATACACATTGGCGAGTCGGTTGACGACGCCATGGCGCAGAAGGCCGTGCAGGATCTCTATTCCACGGGCTTTTTCCAGGATGTGAGTGTCGCCCGCTCTGGAAATGACCTCGTCGTGGTGGTGAAAGAGCGTCCCATTATCGCCAGTATCGAAACCAAGGGCATCAAGGCCTTTTCCAAGGATGAGGTGGCGTCCACCCTCAAAGGGATTGGGCTGGAGGTGCGCCATATCTTCAACAAGGCGACCCTCGACCAAGTGGTGCAGGGTTTGCAACAGCAGTACGAGGGCATGGGCTACTACGATGCCAAAATTACCCCCCATGTCGAGACACTGCCGCGCAATCGTGTTGCTATCCGCATCGACGTGGAGCAGGGACAGCAGGCGACCATCAAACAGGTCAACATCATCGGTAACCATGCCTTCAGCGAAGAGCGTCTGCGCGGACTATTCTCCATTGGTGCGCCGGATGCCTTCTCGTTCTTCAGCAAAAATGATCGTTACTCGCAGGAAAAATTTTCCAAGAGTTTGGAGAAGATCACTAATTTCTATCTCGATCATGGCTATTTGAACTTTGCCATAGAATCGACACAGGTGCAGGTCACCCCAAACCGTCGTTTTGTTTATCTTACGGTAAATGTTCATGAAGGCGATGTGTATCATGTTAGCAAGGTGGATCTGACCGGAGATCTGATTCTGCCACGAGAAAAGCTGGAAAAACTCATTGAGATACATCCCGGTGAGCGTTTTTCCAAGGCAAAAATTTTGGCAACGAATAAGGCCATTGCCGATGAATTAGGTAACTATGGCTACGCCTTCGCGAGTACCACACCGGTGCCCACCGTCGACCCCAAGACCCATGAAGTGGCCTTGAATTTTCAGGTGGATCCGCAGCATCGGGTCTATATTCGCCGCATTGAGATCAGTAACAATAATCGTAGTATGGATTATGTGGTACGACGCCAATTTCGGCAGATGGAGGGCTCGCTCTACAATCGCAGCTTGATCGATCGATCGAAACTGCGTTTGGAACAGACAGGGTTCTACCAGAATGTTACCACCAAGACCGTGCCGGTGCCGGGGCATCCCGATCAACTAGATCTGGATGTGGCCGTAGACGAACGTCCAACTGGCTCGTTCAGTGTTGGCGTGGGCTACTCCAATGCCCAGGGCTTTCTCTTTAACGGTTCCATCACCCAGAAGAATTTTATGGGTACCGGTAATGCCCTATCTTTTTCTGCCAATGTTGGTGGTTTGGGTAGTGCGTTTAACCTGTCTTACACGGATCCGTATTTTACTCCCGATGGCATCAGCCTCGGCTTCAACGTCTTCCGTAATGATACCAATCTCTCTACCTTGGCAGTGGCACCCTATCAAGAGGTAGATCTGGGCGGAGCCGTTACCCTGGGTATTCCGGTTATGGAGTATGTGTATGATTACATGTCGTTGGGATACACGAATACCCGGATTACTTTAGACACCAGTAATCCGATCCCGCTGTATCAAAATTATATCAATAATTACGGGAACACGACGAATTCCGTTACTATCGGCAATGATTTGGTTTATAACACCACCAACTCGCCAATTTTCCCAACGAAAGGAATTTATAGCAGCTTGTCGCTGAAGGCGGCAGTGCCGCCCGGCAACCTGCGCTGGTACAAGGCGGAGGTGAAAAGCAATTACTATCATCCGTTCACTTCCTGGCTGACGGGCGGCCTGGGGCTACGTTATGGCTTCATCAATAGTTTCTCGGGTAAGCCTGTCCCCTTCTTTAACAACTTTTACCTGGGTGGTCCCTTGACCTTGCCGGGCTATCAGACCTATGCCCTGGGCCCACAAATAGATGGATATCCAGTGGGGGGTACGCGCGAGCTTCTCCTCGACGCCAATCTGTATTTTCCCTTGCCCGGCTTGGAAGATAACCAGAACTTCCGCATGAACGCTTTTGTTGCCAGCGGCTGGGTGTATGGCGTCAATCCGGTGGCCGGCAGTACCACAAATTACACCTATTCGAACAACTACTTTCCGAGTTTTGGCGAGATGCGCACAACAGCAGGTATTGGCCTGCTCTGGATCAGCCCGCTCGGGCCGCTACGGCTGTCCTTGGCCATACCGTTGGACAAAAAGCCGGGGGATCTGACCCAGCCACTGCAGTTTACCGTGGGTAACGCCTTCTGATGCGGCATTGGTGGGCAACGTGGATTTTCGTCCTCGGTTGTGGTGTTCTGACCGTACCTTGGGCGCTCGCAGATACCCCAAAAATCGGCTTTGTGGACCTCGACAAGGCGTTGCGGGAGCTGCCCGAAGCCCAGATTGGGGCGAAAAACCTCAATCAGTTGATTGCCGAGAAAGAAAAGGCGATTGAGCAGAAACAGCAACAGATTGTTGGCGCGCAAAAGAGCCTGGAGGAAGATTTTCCGAAGCTGAATAATGCGGAGCGGCAAAAACGCGAAGCGCAGTTGCAAGGCATGGTCATGGATTTGCAAAAACTGCGGCAATCTGCCCAGGATCAAGTCAATTTGGAGCGCAATCAGGTGCTTGAAAATATTCAAGCGCGACTGGTTCGGGTCGTGACGAGAATTGGCAAACAAGGGCATTACACACTGATATTAAATGACAAATCGGTGCTCTATGTGAATGGTGCTATTGATCTCACCCAACAGGTGGTTGCCGCCATGGAGAAGCCGAAGCCCGGGGCGCCAAAATGAGTGCTTTGGCATTGGTGCAGTACACGCTGGGGGAGTTAGCCGCTGCTCTGCAGTTGCCTTTCCGCGGCGACGCGGCGCTGGTGTTTCGTGCCATTGCGCCTTTGCTGACTGCGCAAGAGGATGAACTCAGCTTTTTACAGGACGCGAAATATCTGCCGCTCTTGTCGCAAACGCACGCGGGTGCGTTAATCATTTCTTCCACTTACGTGGAGCAGTATAGCGGCCCAGCCATTTGGACAGACAATCCCTACGCAAGCTTTGCTCGGGCTATGCAGTTGCTGTATCCCGAAGTAGCGGCGGCGCCCTGGCGTTCGCCGGATGCACGCATCGCCGCAGATGCCCAGGTCGACCCGAGCGCACGCATCGAGGACTTTGTGCAGATCGGTGCCGGGGCGAAGATTCACGCTGGTGTTTGGTTGGAAAGCGGTGTGGTCATCGGTCCGGGTGTGGAGATTGGCGCCAATTCCCATCTCTATCCGGGGGTCAAGATTCTCGCAGGGTCGATCCTCGGCGAGCAATGCATTATCCATAGTAACGCCGTTATTGGTGCCGATGGCTTTGGTTTCGCACAAACCGGGGTAGGATATGAAAAGATCCCGCAGGTTGGGCGGGTGATCCTCGGTACAGGAGTAGAGATTGGCGCCAATACCTGTATCGACCGTGGAGCTCTCGCGGATACGATCATTGGCGCTGGGGTGAAAATTGACAACTTGGTTCAGATTGGCCACAACGTTGAAATTGGTGCGGATACCGTGATTGCCGGGCAGACTGGAATTGCCGGCAGTACCAAAATCGGTCGACGTTGCCGCATTGGTGGTCAGGTAGGCTTTGCGGGACATATTACCATCGCCGATGGCACTATGATTGCCGGTCAAAGTGCGATAACTCATGACATTCGCCAAGCTGGCGTTTATTCTGGTGTTATTCCCGCACAAGAAGTACGACGCTGGCGACGTACGGTTGCACAACTCAATCGTCTGGACGGTATCCTGCGCCGCTTGCGCGGCACGACAGGCAATACATCCGATTCCTCTTCCACTTAGGAGTGTTCATGGAAGGTTTTGATATTCATCAGATCCTGCGTCGTTTACCGCATCGTTACCCGTTCCTTTTAGTTGATCGTATTCTCGACATGGAGCCTGGGAAGCGTCTGCGCGCGATTAAAAATGTGACCATGAACGAACCCCATTTTCAGGGTCATTTCCCTGACTTTCCCGTGATGCCGGGGGTCTTGATCATCGAGTCGCTGGCCCAGGCCGCGGCGATTCTTGCCTTCGTATCCGAGGATAAGTACGGCGAAAACGCAGCGGTGTACTTCGCTGGTATCGACAAGGCGCGTTTTCGCAAGCCGGTGATCCCGGGCGATCAACTGATTCTGGCCGCCGAGGTCACTCGCCGCAAGGCCGGTATGTGGCAGATGGAAACCACGGCGACGGTAGACGGCGCGGTGGTTGCCTCAGCTTTGTTGTTGGCCACCTTGCGCGAGCGTGAGGCATGAGCGCCCAGATTGACGCGCGGGCTGCAGTCGACCCCGCAGCGGCGATCGGCGACGGTTGTGTCATTGGACCCTTCGCGGTTATTGGCGCTGGTGTAGAACTCGGCGAGGGCTGTCAGGTAGGCGCCCATGCCCTACTGGAGGGGCCAACGCAGATTGGTCCTCGCAGCCAGATTTTTCCGTTCGCCTCCATTGGTACTGCTCCACAAGATCTTGGTTATCGTGGTGAGAATACCCGCCTCGAGATTGGCGCGGACAACACCTTTCGCGAATTCGTTACCATCAATCGCGGCACGGTGAAGGGCGGCGGAGTTACACGCATCGGCTCGCACAACCTGTTCATGGCCTACTGCCACGTGGCGCACGATTGCCAGATTGGTGACCGGGTGGTGATGGCGAATGCCGCCACGTTGGCGGGGCACGTCATCGTCGAAGACGATGCCATACTCGGCGGGCTTTCGGCGGTACACCAGTTCGCGCGCGTGGGCGCCCACGCCATTCTTGGTGGTGGCACCATGGCGCCATTGGATATTCCTCCGTACATGATGGCGGCGGGTAACCATGCCCAACTGCACGGTATCAATGTGCGCGGCCTCAGTCGGCGCGGCTTTTCCAAAGACCAGATCCATACCCTGAAGCGGGTATACCGCCTGCTCTTCCGCTCCGGGAAATTACTGGAGGAAGCGATGCAGGAAGTGCTGCACGAGGGCCTCAACGAGCCCGAAGCACAACGTCTACTCGATTTCATTCGCAGCAGTAAACGCGGGATTACCCGGCCATGACAGCATTGCGGACTGGGGTTGTGGGGGTGGGCCATCTGGGGCGCTTTCATGCGCAAAAATACGCCCGAATTTCGCAATTGCAAGGCGTCTATGATGCTAATGCTGAGCGGGCACGCAGCGTGGCACAGGAGCTTGGCTGTCGCGCCTATGACGATTTGCAAGAATTACTAACTACTGTTGATGCAATTTCCATCGTCACGCCAACGCTGCACCATCATGCGGTAGCGCGTGCGGCGATCGCCCTTGGCGTACATTGTCTGGTGGAAAAGCCTTTTACCTTTACTTTGGCGGAGGCTGACGACCTGCTAAGTCAGGCGATTGCAAACGGGGTAGTGTTGGCAGTGGGGCAGATCGAGCGCGCCCAGGTAGTCATGCAACACCTGCGCGAACAGGGGTTCCCCGCGCCGCGCTACATCGAGGCCGAGCGCCTTGCGCCATTCAAGCCGCGTTCCCTGGATGTGGACGTGATCATGGACTTGATGATCCATGATCTTGATTTGGTGCTGATGCTGGGTGCCTCGCCGCTGCAAGAAGTGCGTGCCGTGGGTGTGGCAGCGGTGACGGACCAAGCGGACATGGCCAATGCCTGGGTCACCTTGGCCAATGGCAGTGTGGCGAATCTTGCCGCCTCGCGGGTGGTACGTGAAGCGGTGCGGCGCATGCGGATCTTTTGGCCGGATCGTTATGCTTCGGTCGATTTCATGCAAAATCGCTTGACCTTTTATCGGCGTGGATCAGGGCAGGTGCCGGGAATCCCTGGCGTTCAGGAAGAGGTAGTTGATCTGCAACCCAGTGATGCCCTAGAGGCAGAAATCTCCGCCTTCCTCGCCGCGGTTGCCGGTCAGGGGAGGGTGCTCTGTAGTGGTGAGGAAGGGCGCGCTGCCTTGGCCGCTGCCCTTGCCGTACGCCAGTCCGTTGGCGCATTTTTGTCAGAATCCAACTATCCGCACTCCTCGGGAGCATAAGCAATGGAACAACAGATCCCCATGGTCGATTTACGCGCCCATTTCGCGCCATTGCGTGCGGAGATTTTGGAAGGAGTTGGAGAAATCCTTGATCAGGCAGGATTTATTCTTGGTGCTCACGGGCGAAGCCTGGAGGCGGAACTTTCCGAATATCTTGGGGTGGCGCATGGCGTGGGCTGTGCTTCGGGTACTGATGCCCTGCTCTTGGCGTTGCGTGCTTTGGATATCGGTCCGGGGGATGAGGTCATCGTCCCCACTTTTACTTTTATTGCCACGGCCGAGGCTGTGCGCTACGTTGGTGCGACGCCGGTTTTTGCGGATGTTGATGCAGAATACTTCTGCGTAACCGCAGAAAGTGTCGCGCCTTTGATCAGCAAGCGCACCCGCGCCATCATCCCAGTGCATCTCTATGGCCAGCCCGCGCCCATGCCCGAGCTACTGCAGCTCGCAGAGCAGCACGGCATTCCATTGATCGAAGACATGGCACAAGCCATCGGCGCTCGCTTCAATGATCAGCGTGTTGGCAGTTTTGGACGCCTTGCTTGTGTTTCCTTCTTCCCCAGTAAAAACCTGGGCGGTGCAGGGGATGGTGGTATGGTCTTTACCCAGGATGAAGCGCTGGCCACGCGCCTGCGTGGTTTGCGCAACCACGGTTCCTGGCAGACCTATGAGCATGAGGTGCTGGGTTACAACAGCCGCCTCGATGAAATTCAGGCGCTGATTCTGCGCAAACTGTTTCGCCAGATGGATGAATACAACGCCGGTCGACGACGTGCTGCCGGTCTCTACGATGCCGCCCTGCAGGATTTGTCACTGCAAGTCCCGATGCGACGTGCGGGGGCCGAGCATGTCTTCCATCAATACACGATTCAGATTGATGAGCGTGATGCCCTGCGTGCGCGTTTGCATGCTGAGAAAATTGGCTGCGGTGTGTATTACCCGATCCCCTGTCACCAGCAGCGGGCCTTTGCCGACCTCGCACCCAGCCATTGCCCGGTGGCGGAGCGACTGAAGGAGAGAGTGCTGTCGCTGCCGATGTTCCCCGAGCTGAGTTCCGCTCAGGTGGAGCGTATCGCCGGAGTGATTCGCGCGCATCTGCAGGGCGGATGAACAAAACCTTTGTCATTGCCATCGAGCGCTCAGGGGAAAATCTGGGCCTCGATATTCTAGCGCGTTGTCGCGCTGCCGGAATCGAGATGCAATGGGAAGGCGTGGTTAGTAGTCGTCTGCAGGCTGCGGGGGTGCGCAATATTGCCGAAGGTGAGGTGCTGGGGGTGATGGGGTTGGTGGAAGTGCTGCGCCACTACGGCAGTCTGCGCCGCCTGTTTCATCAAATCCGCGACTATCTGCAACGCGAACGCCCGGACGCCGTTTTGCTGATCGATCATCCGGCCTTCAATCTGCGTGTTGCGCGGGAGGCCAGGCGTCTCGGTATTCGCGTTCTCTACGTGGTGGGCCCACAAATCTGGGCCTGGCGGCAGGGACGCATTCGTCAGATTCGCGAGCGTATCGACGAGATATTTTTGCTTTTTCCCTTTGAGCGCCCCTTGTATGAAGAGGCAGGGATTCCCGCTCAGCTATTGCCACATCCACTGCTCGCCCAGACGGCAGCAGCACCAGCGCAGGGCGAAGCCCGCAAGCGCTTGGCTTTGCCAGAGGGACCGGTGCTTGCCCTGCTGCCGGGTAGCCGCCGCAGCGAAATACAGCGTTTGGCCAAGCCCATGGCGCAGGCAGCCTTGCTCTGGCAACAGGCGCATCCACAGTGGCAGATCGCCGTCGCCCTGGCGCGCGAGGAGCTGCGCCCCTTGTGGCGGGAAGAGGTCGGTGCGGCGGTGGAGCAGATCCAGGAAATCTGTGGCCAGAGTACCGAGTTGCTCGCCGCCGCCGATCGGGTTCTAGTCGCGTCTGGCACGGCTACGCTGGAAACCGCCTTGCTCGGTCGCCCCGCCATCGTTCTCTATGCGATGCAGGGGCTCACCTTTGCCATTGCTAGGCGCCTGGTGCGCGTACCGCACATTGCCCTGCCCAATATCCTCTTGCAGCGGCGCGTCTATCCCGAATTGCTGCAGACAGAAATTACGCCCGAGCGTCTTGTGCTGGAGCTGGAAAATTTGCCAGTAGCCGACCAGAAATTGGCACTGCAGCCTCTGCGTGGTCTGTTGCAAGGTGATGATGTAGAGAGCATTGCCAGCGCGCTGCGCCGCACCCTCCTGGGCGCAATGGGATGATCGAACATCTGGGGCCCGAAGTCGCCGGGGTAGATGAAGCGGGTCGCGGGCCTTTGGCCGGGCCAGTGATGGTAGCGGCGGTGATCCTCGCGCGACCGATTCCTGGCTTGCGCGATTCGAAAAAACTGCGGCCGCAGCAGCGGCAAGTGTTGGCGGCACGAATTCGCGCCGAAGCACGTGCCTGGGTTGTGGTTTCCGCCAGTACCTGGGAGATCGAACGCGATAACATCCTCGCTGCCACCCTGCAGGCCATGGATCGTGCTATTCGCGCCTTACCGCTGCGCCCCCAGCGCATTGTGGTGGATGGCAACCGTGTCTTGCCGCAGTGGCAGGCGGAGGCTATGGTAGGGGGTGATGACCGCGTGGATGCCATTGCCGCGGCAAGCATCCTCGCCAAGGTGGCGCGCGACCGGGAGATGGCTTTGCTCGATCAGCACTATCCGCTCTACGGATTTGCCCGCCATCAGGCCTATGGTACGGCCGCGCACCTGGCGGCGCTGCGCCGCTTTGGCGTGACGCCGCTGCATCGGCGCACGTTCGCGCCGGTGGCACGGATACTGGAAGAAGGAAGATGACGCCGGGCTTTGTCCATTTGCACGTACACTCGGAATATTCCCTAGAAGACGGGATCATTCCGGTTAAAAAACTGGTGCAGCGCTGCGCCGAGCAGGGTATGCCGGCGGTGGCCATCACCGACCACGGTAATCTCTTCGCCCTGGTCAAGTTTTACAATGCGGCGCGTGCCCAGGGCATCAAACCCATCATCGGTGCAGAACTTTGGATGCAGGGGGAGGGCGCTGATGCCGGCAGCAGCCTGATCCTGCTCTGTCGTAATAGTGAAGGTTTTCGGGCGCTCAGCCACTTGCTTAGTCGCGCCTTTCTGGAAGGGCTGCAGGATGGCAAGGCACGGATTCAGCGCGCCTGGCTGGAAGAAGAAGATCGCAACGGTCTGATTGCGCTCTCGGCGGCCGGGCAGGGGGAAATTGGACAGTGCCTTCTGCGCGACCCACGACGCGCGCACGAGCTGGCCCGGCTCTACCAGAAGCTCTTTCCCGATAGCTACTACATTGAGATCCAACGCAACGGCGAGGCCGAGCAAGACGCACTGAATGAGGCCAGTATTGCCCTGGCGCTAGAGCTCGGGCTGCCGTTGCTTGCCACCAATAATGCCCATTTTTTGGATGCCGATGACTTCGCCGCCTTTGATGCCCGGCAGTGCATCGCCGCTGGTTATACCCTGAACGATGAGCGCCGACCTCGGCGTTTTACGCCCGAGCATCGTCTGCCTTCGGCAGAGGAAATGCTGGAACGCTTCGCCGATCTGCCCGAGGCCTGTGCGAATACCGTCGAGATTGCCAAACGCTGCAATTTGGCGCTCACCCTCGGTCAGTACACCCTGCCCGATTTTCCTACCCCGGATGGCAGCCCCATTGCGGTCTATTTCCGCAAGGCGGCGGAGCAGGGCCTGGCGGAGCGTCTCCAGGCCCTGGCGATTTCCGAGAGCAAGACCTTGCCCTATCGTGAGCGACTACTGCGCGAAGTAGACGTCATCCTGCAGATGGGTTTCCCCGGCTATTTTCTCATCGTTGCCGACTTCATCCAGTGGGCCAAGGATCACGGCGTACCTGTCGGTCCGGGGCGGGGGTCCGGCGCTGGTTCGCTGGTCGCCTACGCCTTGCGCATTACTGATCTCGATCCCATCGCCAATGCGCTGCTCTTTGAGCGCTTTCTCAACCCCGAGCGCGTCTCTATGCCCGACTTCGATGTCGATTTCTGCATGGATCAACGTGACCGTGTCATTCAATACGTGGCGGAAAAGTATGGCCGCGAGCGGGTCGGGCAGATCATCACCTTCGGCACCATGAAGGCGCGCGCGGTAGTGCGCGATGTGGGTCGTGTGCTCAATCTGCCCTATGGCTTTGTCGACCAACTGGCCAAGCTGGTGCCGGGGGATTTGGGTATGACTCTCGCCAAGGCCCTGGAAGAATCCGAGGAGTTGCGACGACGGCAGCAGGAAGAAGACGATGTGCGCGAGTTGCTCGACATCGCTCTGCGCCTGGAAGGTCTGCCCCGACATGCCTCTACCCACGCTGGTGGCGTGGTGATCTCGCCGGAACCGCTGGCCGACCGCTTGCCGCTCTTTACGGACGGTTCCGAGGGCAGCGGCAATGTCACCCAGCTCGACAAGGATGATGTCGAGAAAATGGGGTTGGTGAAGTTCGACTTCCTTGGCCTGCGCACCCTGACCATCATCGATATTGCCCTGCGCGGCATCAATGTCGAGCGCGAGGCGCTGGGGCAAGAGCCGTTGGATATTGCCAAACTACCCCTCGACGACGCCCCCACTTTCGCACAGCTCAAGTCCACCGATACGGTGGCGGTGTTCCAGCTCGAATCTTCGGGTATGCGCGATCTCATTCGTCGCCTGCAGCCCGATAATTTTGAGGACATTGTCGCCTTGGTGGCCCTGTTTCGGCCAGGTCCGCTGCAGTCCGGCATGGTCGATGACTTCATCGCCCGCAAACATGGCAAGGCGAAGGTCGTCTATCCGCATCCCTTGCTGGAATCGATCCTGAAAGATACCTATGGCGTAATTGTCTACCAGGAGCAGGTCATGCAGTGCGCCCAGGTCTTGGCTAACTACTCCCTCGGTGGTGCAGACTTGCTGCGTCGCGCCATGGGCAAGAAAAAGCCAGAAGAAATGGCCAAGCAACGGGAGATTTTCCTTGCTGGGGCGGCCAAAAATGGCATCGAGATGCATCAGGCTACGTCGATCTTCGATCTTATGGAAAAATTTGCGGAATACGGCTTCAATAAGTCGCATTCGGCCGCCTATGCCTTGGTTTCCTACCAGACCGCCTACCTGAAAGCTCATTATCCGCGTCATTTCATGGCCGCCGTGCTCACTGCCGACATGGACCATACCGACAAAGTAGTGGCGATGATCAGCGAATGTCGACGCATGGAGATGGCGATCCTGCCACCCTGTATTCAGCGTAGTGAGCTTGCTTTTCAGCCGGAGGGAGAAGAGGGATTGCGCTTTGGGCTGGGGGCCATCAAGGGGCTGGGGCGGGCGGCGGTACAGGCGATCCTCGATGCTCGCGCCGCAGATGGCCCATTCCGCGACTTTTTCGACTTTTTGTGTCGCATTGACGGGCAGCGGGTCAACCGCCGTAGTCTCGAGGCCTTGATCAAGGCCGGTGCGCTGGATGCCTTGCAGGTGCCGCGAGCGCAATTGCTCGCTTCGTTGGAGAGTTTTCTGGAGGCCGCACAACAACAGCAACGCCAAGCGGCCAGTGCACAATCTAGCCTTTTTGGTGACGAGAGCCCGGAGGAACGAGCGGCACCGGCGCTCAGCCCGATTCGTGAGGATGGCGACAACGATTTGGGCGGTGAGCGCGAAACCCTGGGCTTCTATCTCAGTGACCATCCCTTGCGCGTGGCGCGCGCCGAGCTGCAGTCGCTGGGCGTGCAGGAGATCGCGAAAATTGCCATTGGTGAGCAGGTTTTTGTGGCGGGCATGGTTGTCGCCCGCCGCAGTATGCGCACCAAGCGTGGCGATCGCATGCTGTTTTTGACCCTGGAAGATGAAACCGGGCGCGCGGAAGCGGTGGTTTTTGCCGAAACCTGGCGGCAATTTACCGGACAGATCCAGGACGATCAACCGCTACTGATTTTGGCGGATGCAAGTGAGGACAGCTACTCGGGAGGCTTGCGCCTCACCGCCCAACGCTTGTTGAGTTGGGAGGAGGCGCGGGTCGCGTTGGCACGATTACTCGTGCTGCAGATTGGCGCTGCCCAGCCTAGCGCCAAGGACCTGCAAGAGTTGCTGGCAGCGCATCCTGGCGACTGTTTGTTACGTATTCAGCTAGGCGTTGCCAATGGTCAGGCGCGGGCCATTCTGGATTGCCCGCAAGGGATTGCCGCCAGTACCGCATGCCGCGCTGCCCTCGATACCCTGCTCGACCCCAGCCAACAAGAGTGGCAATATGCGCCCCCAATGAATCTGCTCGCTAATGTGGTTTCGTTAAAAGACGAACGGCAGCGGCGACAGCGCTCAGCATGAGAAGGAGAACGAGTGAAGCTACAGTACCTCGACTTTGAACAACCCATTGCCGAGCTGGAGGGCAAGGTAGAAGAGCTCAAAGCGCTCAACCAGCCGGGCATTCAGGATGACATCAAGCGCTTGGAAAATAAGGCGCGCAAGGAATTGCAAAAGGTCTATAGCAAGCTCAGTGCCTGGCAGACGGTGCAGGTAGCGCGTCATCCGCAGCGTCCGTATACCCTGGATTATGCCAACGCACTCTTCACCGACGTGGAAGTTCTTGCCGGCGACCGCGCCTATGCTGATGATGCCGCTATCGTTGGAGGGCTGGCGCGCTTTCAGGGGCAAGCCATCCTCTGGATCGGCCAACAAAAAGGGCGTGATACCAAAGAAAAGATTCTGCGTAATTTTGGTATGCCGCGCCCTGAGGGTTACCGCAAAGCCCTGCGCCTGCTGCGTCTGGCAGAACGCTTTCGTCTACCGGTTTTCACCTTTATCGATACCCCGGGTGCCTATCCTGGCATTGGCGCCGAAGAGCGCGGCCAGAGCGAGGCCATCGCCCGCAATCTTGCGGTCATGTCCGATCTTGCGGTGCCGATCATCTCTTTGGTGATTGGCGAGGGCGGGTCCGGCGGCGCCCTGGCCATTGGCGTGGGGGATCGTCTTTTGATGCTGGAAAATAGCGTCTACTCGGTCATTTCCCCCGAAGGCTGCGCTTCGATCTTGTGGAAAGATGCTGGCAAGGCCTCCGAGGCAGCAGAGACCCTGGGGATTACCGCACGCCGCCTGCAGTCACTGGGCTTGGTGGATGAGGTGATCGACGAGCCCCTGGGTGGTGCCCATCGTAACGTAGAGCTCGTGTACGAGAACGTGGCTGCGAGTCTGGCGCGTCATCTGCAGGAACTGCGTGGTATGGAAACCGCACGTCTGTTAAGCCACCGCTATGAGCGTCTGATGCACTATGGTGTCGTGGGCGCTGCCTGAGCCGGAGGCATGCTTACGGCAAAGGCTTTTTTCCGACTGGAAACGGTCGCCAGAACAGACCTTTTTTCTTGCTTGTAGCGGTGGCGCCGACTCCACTGCCTTGCTGCACGCCGCGTACACCCTTGGCCTGCGCGTGCAGGTTCTCCATGTAAACCATCACTGGCATCCAGATAGTGAGCGCTGGGCGGAACAGGTCGTGGCCCTTGCCACGGGCTACGGCTACCCCTGTCGGATCCTCGATTTGCCCGCGGAGCAAAGCGGAGAGGGGCCCGAGGATCGCGCCCGGCGGGGCCGTTACGCTCTGTTTGCAGCGGAGATGCGTGACGGCGACTGGCTACTGAGCGCCCAGCATCAGGATGACCAAGCAGAAACGTTGATCCTGCAGCTCCTGCGTGGGGCGGGAATAGACGGTCTGGCCGCCATGCAGGAAAGGCGGCCTCTGGGTGCAGGTATCCTGGCGCGGCCTTTTCTGGGCTTGGCGCGGGAGCAGTTGCGCGAGTATCTGCGGCAACGCGGCATCGTCTGGCTGGAGGATCCGGCTAATGCTGACATGCGCTACGCCCGCACACGCGTGCGCCAGCACATTTGGCCGCTGTTGCATGAACTCGGCTGGCCGCAGGCATCGGCAAGCATCGCCCGCAGTGCGGGCAATGTGGCGGATCAGTTGGCAGTGGAAGATGCCTGGTATGCACAGCAGCTCAGGCAGATCTGGCCAGAAGGCAGGGTAGGTAGCAGATTATCGGTGGGTTATCTGCAGGCGTTGCATCCCCCGCTACAGAGGGTATTTTTGCGCCGTTGGTTGCGTGTTCTAGGTATCGATGTCCCCGATCGCTATCACCTGGAGCGTCTGCGCCAGCTTTGTGCGTCAGAGCAGGGGGGGAAACGCCTGGAAATGCCAGGGCTTTACGCCTGGCGGCAGGGCGATCAGTTGCAGGTCTGGGGGGAATTGCCCAATACCGTTATTTCCAGTCAGGACTGGCAGCCGCATCCTCCGGGTGGGCATGGCGATGGCTTCCTCTGGCGCTGGGGTCGTGCAGATCAGCGTCCCGAGGGGCTGGACGAGAGCGCTGTCATCGCCGGCGGCGGCGAACTGCAAGGGCAAACCTTGTGCTGGTCCTGGCGCCAGCCCGGTGCGCGTTACCGGACGCCAACGGGGCAGCACCGTCCGCTGAAAAAATTGCTGCTGGAGGCCGGCGTACCGCCATTTTTGCGTGACACGGTACCTATCCTATGGACAGAAGCCGAAGAAATCCTGTGGATTCCCGGTTTCTACCAGCGCAACATGGTTTCGCGGGGTGATGAGGTTCTTTGGTTGGCGGTTGCCAACAACAGCTACGAAAAATCGTGTTTACAGGCGGACGCGTAAGACGCAAAGATCACTGTGCAGGGGTAGCGAAAAGCCGCAGCCAGAGATCAAGGTGGGCAATGTCGAAGGTTCCAGTCTCGACCATTTGCATCATCTGATCCGCCTGCTCTGTGGGATGGGCAGCCGGAGCGATTCTGACTCTGAGAAGTTGAAACACCCTCAGCGCAACATGCCCTGGAGGTCCTGGAGCATCAGGAACAGATGGTATGGGTCAGTCGGGCTGGGCTCGAATTCCCACGATTCGTACCACTGCCGTGCCACATCATCCTTGGCATGGGCCAGCAGGCGGCGAATGCCGGCGATGTCGGCGGCCTGAGCGGTGCGCAGCAGCGCATCCTTGAGCAAGGCCTAGCCCAGACCTTTGCGCTGACGCGCCATGTCCACCGCGAGCTGGGCCAGGATCATGACCACTTCGGGCGGCTCGCGAAGTCCTCGGGCCTCCTTGGGAGCCCCCAAAAATACGCGGGAAACGGCGCGATCGGGCAAGAAAAAGTCTCAACTGATAACAGTTGGGGCTTCCGTATTGGTGGCGGACGGACGCCGGTTCAATTCCGTCTCCGTCGCTTAAATAGCAATGCAGCGGGCGTGAGCGGCAATGGGGGGATCAAAGAACCGCTTCCAGTCCCTTGCGCTCGAGGATGTCCAGCAGCTTCTGCGACGGCCCGCTGGGGCGCTTGTCGCCCACCTCCCACTTACGGACAGTGGACGTGCTGGTGTTCAGCACGCTGGCCAGCACGGCCTGACTCAAGTGCAATCGCTCGCGCAGTGCCTTGACCTTTTCGGCGTCGTAGTCCTGTACCGGCTCCAGGCACAGCGCGTCGTATTTCTGCATCTTGCGCTTGTCGATGAATCCCAGCCGATGCAGATCGCTGGCCGATTCGTGAACGGCTTGGAGGATGCGGCTCTTGGTCTTGGTGGTCATTGGCAAATCTCCTGTAAAGCGCCGTCGGCAACGGCTTCATCCAGTTGCGGGTCTGTTCGAGCCAGCAGGTCGGCGGCGAGGCTCTGCAAGCCTTCGAGCTCCTCGGCGCTGACGTTCGCCCGCTCGCTCTTCTCAAAGCCGAACACGAAGAACCAACGGTTGCCCTTGTTGGTGGCGACCAGCGTGCGCACGCCGCCACGCTTGCCGCGCCCCGCCAACCCGACGCGTTTCTTCACCACGCTGCCGCCGAGGTCAGCGTCGATCAGGCCGGCCGCCATCTCCTGAACGGCCTTGCACAGGGCGGCATCGGTGAGCTCCGTCTTGCGCATCCATCGCTGAAAGTGGCGAGTTTTGAATACGCGCGTCATCAACTTCATTGTGCCACTGGGTGGCATAGATTGTCTACTCCCGCCTGTTCCGGCTCCCTGCCCAGCCGACATCACCCTTCGAAACGGCCGACAGACGGCGCACCCGATTCGACGCGATACCCCATCGCCCGATAGCCACGCTGGCGCTTGTCCCACATCCGCAGCAAGGCCGGATGCCCCGTGTCGACGAAGTCGATGATGCCCGTGGCCCACTTGCGGAACTGCACCGCACGCTCGGAATTGACCTTGTAGCCCACCGCAATGATGGCTGGCAGGCTTGTAGTGTTGGGTGTTGTAGTTGTTACCGTCGGAGGCAGTTATCCGGAATTTCCGGATAACTGAATCTTCCTGCAACTCGCTGTCGGCAAAGATTTTTTCAGATACTCATTCACCGTGCGGACATTCACGTCGTAAAGCACACCCATCATCTTCTGGGTGATCCAGACGTTCTCTTCGGCGTACACCGCTTCCACACCGCCCTGGCCGCTGGCGGCGATGAAGGTCAGGTACTCCGCCGCCGAGGATCGGACGAGGGAAACCTCGGCTTTCTTTGGCGGCCGGGGTGGTTTGCGCTGGCTCATATTACGCCGCCCACGCCTTTGAATTTCTCCACAAAAGCCGCAATTTTCTGGAACACGCTTTGCTTTTTGCTCAGGTATTGCGGATTCAGCGGGCTCATCTTGGGCAAAACGGCATTCAGCTCCGTACCACTATCACTGGCAAATTCCCGCTTCAGTGAGGTGCTGATATAGCGCCGCGCGGCCTCTGCATTCAGGTTTTCGGCGCTGATCAACTCTTGCGCCTCGCGCTGCTGTTCCGCTTGGGCAAAGGTGAAGAAGGCGTCAATTACACTGGCCTTGTCGCCAATCTGGTCCAGATCGGTCTGATTAATGAAGTCCACCAGCAAGCTCTCTTTGGCGCGGTTGCCCAGGCTACCGCGAATCACGCGGCGCACTTCGTCCACCAGTTCCGACTTGCTCTTGACCTTCTTGTTGTGCTCAAAGATCAGCTCCAGGATGTAATCCAGATTGATTTCCTGTGATTTGAGCAGATCCACCTCAAAGACCACGTCATCCCAGTCGATGGTGGATTTTTCCTTCTCGGTGGAAGATTTTTCCCGGCGCAGCCAGTTGCGTATTCTGGGCCATCGTGGGCACTGATTCTGTTTTGATCGTGGGCAGTTTTGCGGTGTTTTCAGAATGGGTGCCCACGATGCCAGAATGGTGTCGTGTTTTTCCCTTGGCGATTTTAGAACTTTTTGGTCATTCATTGGCTTAGCGAGCATCCTGCGCTCTTTTTACGGGAGATTGAGGATGCCGACACCGAGGATGACGATGACAGCAATCATGGAGGTACTTCGTTTACACGCGGCTGGCCTGAGTCAGCGGCAAATTGCCCGCGCCTGTGGGCTCTCCAAAGGGGCTGTCGGCAAATATCTGCAGCGGGCGGAACAGGCCGCTGTGTCCTGGCCACTGCCTGCGGATCAGGGCGAGGCGGCTTTGGAAGGACGGCTCTTTCCCGAGCGGAAACCCGCAGTGGCATCGGGCAAGGCCTTGCCGGATTTTGCCCAGATGCACACGGAGCTGCGGCGCAAGGGCATGACCCTGCAGCTGCTCTGGGAGGAATACGTCGCGGGGCATGCCGGGCAACCGGTGTATCAATATGCGCAGTTCTGCACCCTGTACCGGCGCTGGCGAGAGCGTCTCCAACACAGCATGCGCCAGACCCATGTCGCCGGGGAGAAGCTCTTCGTGGACTATGCGGGCCCTACCGTGCCGGTCATCAATCCGAGTACCGGGGAGATCCGTCAGACACAGATCTTTGTGGCGGTGCTGGGGGCTTCCAGCTATACCTACTGCGAGGCGACCTGGAGCCAGAGCCTGGGTGACTTCCTGGGCGCCCACGTTCGTGCCCTGAACTACCTGGGCGGGGCACCGGTTCTGCTCGTCCCCGACAACCTCAAGGCGGCCGTGACCAAGGCATCTCGCTACGAGCCGGAGATCAACCGCAGCTATCAGGATCTCGCGACCCACTATGGCTCGGTCGTGCTCCCTACCCGGCCCTACAAGCCCAAAGACAAGGCCAAGGTCGAGGTGGGGGTGCAAGTGGTGGAGCGTTGGATTCTCGCGCGCCTGCGGCACTTCCAGTTCTTCTCTCTGCGGGAGCTCAACCGCGAGATTCATCGTCTGCTCGAAGACCTGAACCAGCGTCCCTTCAAGCGTCTGCCTGGCAGCCGCAGGAGCCTCTTCGAGGCGCTGGACCGACCGGCACTGCAGCCCTTGCCAGCACAACCCTATGTCTTTGCGACGTGGAAGACGGCCAAGGTCAGCATCGACTACCACGTCGCCTGCGAGGGGCACTATTACTCGGTCCCCTACCGGCTGATCGGGCAACGGGTGGACTTGCGGATAAGTACAGAAACGGTAGAGATCTTCCACCAGCAACAACGGGTGGCCAGTCATCTGCGCGGGTTGCAGCCGGGCCGCTTCAGTACCTGCACGGAACACCTGCCCAAGGCCCATCAGCGCCACCGGGAATGGAGCCCGGGGCGTCTGCTGAGTTGGGCACTGTCCATTGGCCCGGCAACCCGCGACGTCGTGCGCTGGCAGCTGGAGAGCAAGCCGCACCCCGAGCAGGGCTATCGCTCCTGTCTGGGCTTACTCCACCTCGCCCGTCGCTATGACAAGCCCCGTCTGGAAGCGGCCTGTCGTCGGGCCTTGCACCTTGGTGCCCCGACCACCCGCAGTGTCCGGTCGATTCTACAAAAGGGCATGGATCACGTCCCGGAATCGACCGCAAAAAGGGCTTCTCTGCCCGCGCACGACAACATCCGTGGTTCCCAGTACTACCATTGAATATCCAGGAGTTTCTCATGTTCTTATCACCGACCCTGAACACCCTGCGGCAGTTACACCTTGAGGCTATGGCCGATGCCCTCGACGAGCAAACCCGGCTGCCGCAATACCAGGAGCTCTCCTTCGAAGAACGCCTCGGCCTGCTCCTCGACCGCGAACTCTGTGCCCGGGATCAACGCCGCCTGACGCGGTTGTTGAAACTTGCCCACCTCAAGCACGATGCCTGCGCCGAGGATATCGACTACCGCAGTTCTCGGGGACTGGATCGATCGCGCATCGCCGCCCTGATCCAGAATACTTGGATACGACAGGGGCAGAACCTCCTCCTCACCGGGGCCACCGGAACCGGCAAGACCTGGCTTGCTTGTGCCTTCGGTCATCAAGCCTGTCGGCAGGGCTTAAGTGTGCGCTACCTGCGCTTGCCACGCCTGCTGGAAGATCTGCGTATCCGTCACGGTGACGGGAGCTTCGGCCGCTATCTGAACACCCTGGCCAAGGTCGATCTCTTACTGCTCGACGATTGGGGCCTCGCCCCCATGAGTGGGGAAGATGCTCGTGATCTGTTGGAAATCATCGATGATCGCGTCGGCCAGCGCGCCACCTTGATCACCAGTCAGCTGCCCGTGTCCCACTGGCACGAATATCTCGGCGAGCCCACCGTCGCCGATGCCGTCCTCGACCGTCTCCTGCAAAGTGCACACCGGCTGGAGCTCAAGGGAGAGTCTTTGCGCCGTCACCGTGACCGTCACGAAAACCAGCCATCCGAATCGTCGTAACTATTACACCATTTACACGGTAACGGTAACTTACACCCCTGGGCGCCACGACCACCCAAATTTGACCCATCGTGGGCACTCAGGCGTACAATATCACCGGCTAGAAAGTTCGCTCTTCGGGGGGTGCCCACGATCAGCAGAATGACCGCCCACGATCAACAGAATGCGCAGCCAGTCGCGCACATCGTTATAGGTGGAACGATAGTCCTGAATTTTTCGCTCGGTGGGGAGCGTGATGGCTTCCAGTGCAGTCAGATCTTCATCACTCAGGTAGTGCTTGGCCTTGAACGCCTCTACCGCTGCAGCGTCGTCCATATCGAGAGCTTGCAAGGCTTTCAGGCTGGCAAATTCGTCATAGTTTTGCAGGATGTTTTCCACGCGCAAATATTCGCCAAACAGCTTGGCGAAGGCTTTTTTATCCGTTTCTTTTTCAATCGTGGCGGGGTCGGGAAAGCGTGTTTCCAGCTCGCGCACCACCTCCACAAAGCCGCGCCGCGCTTCACCGGTGGCCGCATCGGTAAAGCCTTCCATGTACTCCTGGTAGCTCTTCTCCAGCACCACGTTCTTGGTGTTTTTGTCACCGAACAGAGTGATGGCGTCGATGGTTGCCTGCTCCAGATCGCGGAAGGTGACGATGTTGCCGAAGGTTTTGGTGGCGTCAAAAATGCGGTTGGTGCGCGAGTAGGCCTGCATCAGCCCGTGGTAACGCAGATTCTTGTCCACGAACAAGGTGTTCAGCGTGGGCGCATCAAAGCCGGTCAGGAACATGCCGACCACAATCAGCAGGTCGATTTCCTTGGCTTTGACCTGCTTGGCCAGATCGCGGTAATAGTTCTGGAAGCCATTGCTGTCCACGCTGAAGTTGGTTTTGAACAGCGCGTTGTAGTCCGTGATGGCCGCGCTCAAAAACTCTTTGGCGCTGCTGTTCATGGCCGACACATCAAAACTTTCGTCCTGAATGTCGCCGACAGCCTCCTGCTCTTCGTTGGCGGCGAACGAGAAAATGGTGGCCACCCTCAGCGGCTTGTCGCTGCCCTTCTGCAGTTCCCGGAAAGACTCGTAATACAGCTTGGCGGCATCCACGCTGCTGACCGCAAACATGGCGTTGAACCCTTTGTTGCCCGCGTGCAGGCGATGGGTTTTCTGCCGGAAGTTGTTCAGGATGTATTGGGTGATCTCGCGGATGCGGTCGGGGTGCAACAAAGCCTGCCTGTTCTCCGCCGCGCTCAGTTTTTTCTCATCCTGCTCCGTCTCGATGGCCTTGAACTGCGGGCGCACATCGTTGTAATCCACCTTGAACTTCAGCACTTTTTCATCGCGAATGGCATCGGTAATCACATACGAATGCAGCTCGCGGCCAAACACGCTAGCCGTGGTGTCCGCGCCCAGCGCGTTCTCGGGGAAGATCGGCGTGCCGGTAAAGCCAAACTGGTAGAACTTCTTGAACTTCTTCTTCAGGTTCTTCTGCGCCTCGCCAAACTGGCTGCGGTGGCACTCATCAAAAATGAACACGACCTGCTTGCCGTAGATCGGCAAGTCGGCTTCGCCCTTCATCAGGTTGTTGAGCTTCTGGATGGTGGTGACGACGATCTTGTTGTCGTCCTTCTCCATATTGCGCTTCAGGCCCGCGGTGCTGTCTGAACCATTCACGCTGTCCGGTGAAAAGCGCTGGTATTCCTTCATGGTCTGGTAGTCCAGATCCTTGCGGTCCACCACGAAGAACACCTTGTCGATAAAGTCCAGTTCGGTGGCCAGCCGCGCCGCCTTGAAACTGGTCAGCGTCTTGCCCGAGCCGGTGGTGTGCCAGATGAAGCCACCACTTTCCGTAGCACTCCAGTTCTTGGCCTGGTATGCGCTATTGAGCTTCCACAGAATGCGCTCCGTGGCGGCAATCTGGTACGGGCGCATCACCAGCAGCGTGTTGCTGATGTCAAACACCGAGTAGTGCAACAGCACACTGAGCAGGGTGTGCTTCTGGAAGAACGTAGCCGTGAAGTCCTTCAGGTCTTTGATTAGGCTGTTGTCCGCCTTCGCCCAGTTCATGGTGAAGTCGAAGCTGTGCTTGTTGCGCTGCGTGGTGTTGGCGAAGTAGCGGCTATCGGTGCCGTTGGAGATCACGAATAGCTGCAAATACTTGAACAAAGAATGCTCGCTGTTGAAGCTTTCCTTGCTGTAACGGTGGACCTGGTTAAAGGCCTCGCGAATCGCCACCCCGCGCTTTTTCAACTCCACCTGCACCAGCGGCAGGCCATTGACCAATATCGTCACGTCATAACGATTGGCGTGGCTGCCCGTTTGCTCAAACTGCTTGATCACCTGCACCTTGTTGCGGGCGATGTTTTTCTTGTCCAGCAGGGTGATGTTCTGGATGCGCCCGTCGTCGAAGACAAAGTCGTGGATATAGTCATCGTGAATCTTGCGGGTTTTATCGACGATGCCATCACTGGGCTTATCGAGAAAATTCTCGACGAAACGCAGCCACTCGCCATCAAGAAACTGCACCGCATTGAGCGTTTGCAGCTGCACACGCACATTGGCGAGCAAGGCATCCGGCGTGTTTAGGCTGGGAAGGTATTCATAACCCTGATTTTGCAAATCCTGAATGAATTCTCGCTCCAGGTCGTATTCGCTCTGATAGCTTTCGCTGACCTTCCATTCCTGGGTGTATTTATCGAGAACGATGAAGTTATTGGATTCGGCGATAGTTTTGTAGTCAGTCACGAGCGAACCTCCCAGTGTCCGGTTTTATCCGAGCCTATTCGTTGCAGCTTGCCTGCTTGTTGTAACTGGGCCATAGCGCGGCCAATGGTGCGCAAGTCTTTGCCGATGGCATCGGCCAGTTGCTGCCTTGTCAGCGCGGGGTTGGCTGAGAGCAGCGCCACAATGGCGTCGGGGGTTTTAAGCCCACGCACGTCTACAATCTGATTTGCAGGGGCGTTTGCAAGGGCGCTTACAGGGGCGTTTTGTGCCAGCGTCTGGGCAATCACCGCTAACATGAAGTGAATAAATGGCGTGCTATCGGCTTGCTGGTCGGCCTGCTCCAGCGCTTCATAGTACTGCGGCTGGTTATCTTTGATCACGCTTTCCAGCGGCAGGGACAGAAACAACGGGTGCCATTTAGACAAAATTAATGTTTGCCACAAGCGCCCCATGCGGCCATTGCCATCGCTGAAAGGGTGGATAAACTCAAACTCATAATGAAACACGCTGCTGCTTATCAGCGGATGGTCTTTTGCCTGTTGCAGCCAATCCGCCAAATTGGCCATCAAGCCCGAGACCTGGTGTGCCGGTGGCGCGACATGATGCACCACGCCCGCCTTATGAATACCCACCGCTTTACTGCGAAACTCGCCTGCGTTGACCAAAATATCCGCCATCATCAAAGCGTGGGCGGAGAGTAAATGCTCAAGGTTGGCGGGTTGATAATCCGGCAGCGCCTCATACGCGGCAATCGCGCCTGTTACCTCGGCCAGCTCGCGCACACTGCCCATTACCGGCTTGCCATCCACAATCGCGGTAATCTGTTCCTCGGTTAAGGTATTGCCCTCAATCGCCAGCGTACCGGTAATGGTTTTGATGCGGTTTTGCTTGCGCAACTGCGGCGAAGCATTTAACGCACTGGCATTGAGCCTAGCGACCTGCTCGCTAATGTCAGCGACAAGATTGAGTATGTCGGCGGTAATCGTAAAGGGCGGTTTGTAGCTCATGCTATGCAGCCATCTCTTCCGGTTTTGGGAAACTCAGCAGCAAATCACGGTAATAAGCATACTGCCTCTGCCGCAACTCAATCTCACGCGGCAAACCTTCGGTAATGGAATGGGTGAGCGCGTCGAACTTGTCGAGAATAGCGACGATGCGTTCCTGTTCTGGAAGTGGTGGTATCGGAACACGGATTTTTGAAAACCCTTTAATCAACAGCGTGTTGACTTTGGTTCGGGCGACATATTTTGCTTTCTCGTCAATGAATGAAGCTGTTTGCATGCAATAGGAAACGAACTTCGGATTCATCGAATGACGGAAGGCATAGCAGTGGTCGTGAATTGCCACTTTTTCGTTTCCAATCCATGCCACAGCCTTACCAACATCCTCAACAGTTTCACCGACATCGGTTATTACAACGTCGCCTGGTTCGGCATAGCGTAATGAGGTAGCCATTTCAGAGCGAACTTGTGATAGCGCATGTGAGGTTGAAATTCCGTATCGTGTGTAAATTTCACCGTAGTGGATAACGCTGATTCCATCCTCCACATAATCAGCCTTGGTAAAGCGCTTTCCGCGAATAAATTCGCCAACCTCCCCCAGCGCCTTCCACTCCACTTCCCCGTCATCAAAACTCAACAACTGGTCGCGGTAGTAGTTGTATTGTTTTTTGCGGGCGGTCAGCTCGGCGGTCAGCTCGGTGAAGGTGTCCAGTATGCGGACGATTTCGGCCTGGATTGCCAGCGATTTTTTGGGGTTGTCTGGGCAGGGGATGGGGATTAATCTTTTCTCAATTGAGCCTTTACCGACATGCATCATTGTTGAGCCGGTGCCGTGTTCTTCTTTGAGAGCTTTGGTATCCCACTCCAACAAATAGTAAAGAAACTTTTTGTGAATCAAATCCGCATTAGGAACCACCTTCCAAATGTGGTAGTGATAAATGACTTTATCTCCGCCCCAGATTCGCGGGCCAAATGATGCAGACCATGCATATAGGAGATCGCCCTTATCGCAGTATTTATCTTCGTCAAGTTCCAGACTTGAGTAATACCAATTGTCGTTTGTGAAGAAGTTGTCAACTCTTAAAACGGGGTACTTTCCTTGGCTTAGTAACTCTGGCTGCTTATAAGCTCTGCCATTTATAAAGCGACAAACTTCCCCCAGCGCCTTCCACTCCACCTCAACCCCATCCAGCAGCTTTTCCAAAAAATTCACGCTACTCATGCCTACAGCTCCTCTGTCTTGAATTCGCTATAGCCCTCAAAGTAATAGCTGACATCAATACCCTTCATGAACAGGGTACGGTTGTTAATCTGGTCGGTGAGGGCTTGCTTTAGTAATACTTTAATTTCCAGGTCTTTCACTGTGCTGCGCTGCATGGCGGACAGGTATTCTTCTTTGTCGACGCGGTTCCAATCCACCACCTGCCGGGTTTCTATTTTCAGCATTACATCCAGCCAGATGCGCGTGGCGCGGCCATTGCCTTCACGAAAGGGGTGGGCAACATTCATCTCGACATATTTTTCGATGATTTCGTCAAAGGTGCTTTGCGGCATGGCGTCGATATGTTTCAGCGAGGCTTCCAGATACATCACTGGGGCAAAACGAAAATCGCTTTTGGCGATATTGACCTCCCGGATTTGTCCAGCGAATCCATAAATTTCTTCAAACAAATAGGCGTGGATAAAGGAGAGGCCAGCGAATTTCCCCACGGCGACATGGTGAATGTCGCCGGAGTCAAAAAGCCGCTTGGCCTTTTTTTTGCTGATTTTTTCTTCGGTTTTGACCAATGCGATCTGATCGGTGATGCCCAATTTGTTTTCCAGAATCATGCATCCCCTCCCTCAATCTCCGCCACGATGGCATCAATGTCTTGACGCAACTGGTCAATTCTGGCGACGGAGGTTTTCAGTTCGGCATTGAGCTTTGCAATGTCCACCACTTCGCGGGTGTCGCGGGCTTCGACGTAACTGCTGACCGACAGGTTGTAGTCGTTGGCGGCGACCTTCTCAAAGGCAATGGACTGGGCAAAGTGCTCGATATGGGCCTTGCTGTCGAACACGGCCATGATCTCTTTGATGTGCGCTTCCAGCAGCACGTTGTTGTTGGTTTCTTTCTTGAACAAGCCGCTGGCGTCGATGAACTGGGTGCTGGTGTCGGTTTTGTGTTTGGACAGCACCAGTATATTCACGGCGATGGTGGTGCCGAAAAACAGGTTGGGGGCGAGTGAGATCACGCTTTCGACATAGTTGTTGTCCACCAGATACTGGCGAATTTTCTGTTCGGCACCGCCGCGATAAAAGATGCCGGGGAAGCAGACGATGGCGGCGCGGCCCTTGCTGGAGAGGTAACTCAGCGCGTGCAGCACAAAGGCAAAATCGGCCTTGGATTTGGGCGCGAGCACGCCAGCGGGGGCAAAGCGGTCGTCGTTGATGAGGGTGGGGTCGTCTGAGCCGATCCACTTCACCGAGTACGGCGGATTGGAGACGATGGCATCGAAGGGCTTGTCGTCGCCAAAATGCGGGTCGATCAGCGTATTGCCGAGCTGGACGTTGAACTTGTCGTAGTTGATGTTGTGCAAGAACATGTTCATCCGCGCCAGGTTGTAGGTGGTGTGGTTGATTTCTTGCCCGAAAAAACCGTCCTCAATGATGTGCGCATCGAAGTGTTTTTTGGCTTGTAGCAGCAGCGAGCCGGAGCCGCAGGCGGGGTCGTAAATCTTGTTGACGCCGGTCTGCTTGTGCATGGCGAGCTGGGCGATGAGCTTGGAGACATGCTGCGGGGTGAAAAACTCGCCGCCGGATTTACCCGCATTGGCGGCGTAGTTGGAGATGAGGAATTCGTAGGCATCGCCAAACAGGTCGATGTTGCTGCCTTCAAAGTCGGCAAAGTTCAGCTCGGCCACGCCCTTGAGCACGGCGGCCAGGCGGATGTTTTTATCCTTCACCGTGTTACCCAGGCGGTTGCTGGTGGTGTCGAAATCGGCAAACAGGCCTTTGATGTCGCGCTCGGAGGCATAGCCGTTGGCGGAGGCTTCAATGGCGGCAAAGATGGCAGCCAGATCGGTGTTCAGGCTTTCGTTGGTACTGGCGCTGGCAGCCACCTTGGAAAACACCTGGCTGGGGTAGATGAAATAACCTTTGGTTTTGATGGCGTCGTCTTTGATGTCAGGGGTGATGACGCTGTCGGACAGTTCGGCATAGCGGATGCTGTCGTCACCGCCCGCGATGTAGGCCGCAAAGTTTTCGCTAATGAAGCGGTAGAACAGGGTGCCGAGCACGTATTGCTTGAAGTCCCAGCCATCGACAGCGCCGCGTACATCGTTGGCGATTTGCCAAATACGGCGTTGCAGTTCGGCGCGTTGTTGAATGCTGGTCATGGTTGCTTTCCTGTCGAATCATTCATCTTGTCTTCATCCGCGCCCCCTGCGCGCACCCAGTCATCCACCTCGGACAGTTGAAACTTCCACAGCCGCCCAACACGGTGTGCGGGCAGGCTCTTGCGCTCGCGCCAGCGGTAAACGGTGTCCTTAGCCACGCCCAGGTGCTGGGCGACATCCTCGGCGGTAACCCATGGTTCGGTAGCCATGGCATTGGCGCTCGGTTGGTGCATTTCAAAGTCGGTAAAGATCGTTGAAAGTCTACCGGATGGGCGCACTGCCGACCACTCTGGGTGCGGCACATCAATCTCTCTGACCATACTCACGCCACGCGGAGATTTCGGGCAAGAAAAAAAAGGGCCCGGAGATTATCCGAGCCCTGGTGTGTGGTGGAGGCGACGGGAATTGAACCCGCGTCCGTTAGATCGCCACCTTCCATTCCCGCAGCTGGCCAACGGTCTGCGTCAGCCCCTGCTTGAGCAGCGTGTCCAGGTACTCGTCGACCGTCTTGGGCGGGTTCTTCAGTGACCGGCGATGGTTGGCAGCTGCCTCGCATACTCGAGCCGCGTGCAGATCCAGCAGATCGAAGATGAAGTCGTCCGGATGCTGGGCAGCCAAGTTGTAGCGTTTGAGCTGCTCCGGCGGGAAATCCTTCAGGTTGAAGGTCACGATCAGGCTAGCTCCGCCGTGAATGGCAGCGGCCACTACATGACGGTCGTCGGCATCCGGCAATTCGACGGCCGGGATCAGGTGCTCGAAGCCGGTGACCAGGCTGTCGCGGACGTGGGCGTTCATCAGCGACCGCGTCCGCTCCAGGTCTTCGGCCTTCAGGTCTGGTCGCTGCTTCAGGACGTTACGCGTCCACTCGTCGTGGATCATGTCCGTCCAGCGCGCCCGGTACAGATCGGTCAGTGCCAGGCGCATCAGGAAGTCGCGCAGCGGGGCCGGGTAGAGCACGCACGCGTCGTAGATGACGGTGAAGTTCGAGCTCATTCATTCGTACCCCATCTTGAGCGCCTGGCCTTGCTCGGCCAGGGCATCGAGGGCCTTGCTGCGCTCCACATCGATGCGCTCCTTGTACGCAATCACATCCTGGTAGCGGACACGACGGTGTGTGCCGATCTTGTGGAACGGGATCTCGCCGCGCTCCAGCAACTGCACGAGGAAGGGGCGCGAGATGTTGAGCACGTCCGCCGCGTCCTGAGTCGTCAGTTCGGCGTGGATCGGGATGATGCTGACCGCGTTGCCTTCACCGATTTCGGTCAGGACGTCCACGAGCAGGCGCAGCGCCGACACCGGAACGCGAACCGGGTGGGCCGCACCCTTGTCGTCGAGGATCTCGATCTGCTGGGTTTCCGCACGGGTCTGCAGGTAGGCCGACAGCGCCCGTCCGCTCTCGCGGGCGATGGCAACTTCTTCGGCCGTCGGCAACGGATGGGTGGGAGAGAGAGTGGTTATGGCAGCCTCCTGGAAGCTTCAAACAGCGTCATGGGGGCAGCATAAACGAAACAAACGAAAATTCGCAATATCCGAAACGGGATGGCCTTGCTGGGCCGCAACCAAAAGTACACCCATTTACACTGGTGTGGTACCACCACACCGTGGACATGGTCGCGCACAGTCGATTGCGCGAAACGCCTTCGGCGAACGGGTCGACCTGCCAGGCCCAATTTCGGAGAGCGAGGTCGGAGCGAGGAATGGCCGGGAGCCCCCAACAACACGCGGGAATTGGCGCAAACAGACAAGAAAAAGCCCCAACTGATAACAGTTGGGGCTTCAGTATTGGTGGAGGCGGCGGGAATTGAACCCGCGTCCGCAAGACCTAGACCACCGGATCTACATGCGTAGTTTGTCTATTGGGTTTTAACCCGGAGCGACTCCGACAAACAGGATGCGCTCCCAGCGATTCGGCTTTGTTTTAGAACTGGACCCACCGACCAGATCCAGCGCGATTCCGTGTTTCATGACCCTCCGCATGCCTTTCGGCTCCGGGTCCACGAACAAACCCGGGCAGAGGGCTCACTGCTTAAGCAGCGAGGGCGTAATTGCTGTCGTTGGCAATTATGAATCTGCGACCAGTTTTAAGAGCAAATCGCAGCTCTGCATGCACCGAAGGCTTCGCGACCTGCGTCGAAGCCGGTCGCCCCCTTACTGTGCGTTAGACTATACGCGCAGCCTGAAAGTTTCGAAAGAGGCCGCAAGCTTGTCGCCTTACGCAGGCTTATCCAGTAGGTGACGAAGTTTGTAGAGTAACTCCAACGCGGCACGTGGGCTACAGTCCTCGGGATCAATTTCTGCAAGGGCACGCAGGGCAGGGTGGGGTGCCTCGGCAAAGAGGGAGAGTTGCTGGGTCGGAGTTTGTTCTGGCAACGGATTGGAGCGTGCTGGATCTTCCAGGCTGTACAAGCGTTCCCGTGCGCTGGCCAGCACGTGATTGGGCAAGCCGGCCAGGCGGGCGACGGCCAGCCCAAAGCTTTGGGTAGCCGGACCTTCTTCAATTTGGTGGAGAAAGGTGACTTGATCATGGCCCGCCAGGGCATCCAGGTGGACGTTGGCGAGCAGCGGGTGTTGCATCTCGGTAAGTTCAAAATAGTGGGTGGCGAAGAGCGTATAGCTGCCTTTGCGCAGCAGCTCCTCGGCTGTAGCCCAGGCAATGGCTAGACCGTCGTAGGTGGCGGTGCCGCGGCCGATTTCATCGAGAATCACCAGACTCTGGGCAGTAGCTAGGTGCAATATCTCCGCAGTCTCTTGCATCTCCACCATAAAGGTCGAGCGCCCGCCCGCAAGGTCGTCGGCGGCGCCGATGCGCGTGAAAATCTGGTCTACCGGGCCGAGCAGCGCCGATTGGGCCGGCACCCAGCAGCCAATATGCGCAAGCAAGACGATCAGCGCCACCTGTCGCATGTAGGTGGATTTACCCCCCATGTTGGGACCGGTAATCAGCAGCATACGCCGCTCGTCGTGCAGCCGGAGATTGTTGGGGACGAAGTGGGCACCGAGCTCGGCTTCGACGATGGGATGTCTACCAGACTGAATCTCGAGCACGGCGTCGTGACTGAATCTCGGTGCAGTCCAGCGCAAGGCCTGGGCACGCTCGGCGAAATTGGCGAGCAGGTCCCACTCAGCGATCTCTGCAAGCAGCTCCTGCAAGCCGGCAATGTCTTGCGCTAGCTTGCGCAACAACTCGGTGTACAGCGCTTTCTCGCGCGCCAGGGCGCGACTTTCGGCGGACAAAACCCGGTCTTCAATTTCCTTTAGGGTGACGTTGCTGTAGCGCTCGGCACTTTTGGTACTTTGTCGGCGGTGGTAGTCGTCCGGTATTGGGCCGTCATAGCTGCGCGGGATTTCGATGAAATAGCCATGCACGCGATTGAACTGCACCCGCAGTTGCGGGATACCGCTGCGTTCGCGCTCGGCAGCCTCTAGCGCCGCCAATTCGTTGCCGACATTTTGCTCGGCGTGACGCAGGGAGCCGAGTTCCACGTCATATTCATCGCGTAGAAAGCCGCCATCGCGTTGACTGAGGGGCAGATCATCCAGCAGGGCGCGCTCCAGTAATATCCGCAATTGCGCAAAGTCTTCTGTTGCCTGGCTGGAAGATTCCGAATTCTCTGGCTCCTCCACCGTGTAAATCGCTGCCCGAATCTCCGGTAAGCGTTGCAGAAAATTTCGTAGCTGCCCAAGATCACGCGGGCTAGCCCGTTCCAGGGCAATGCGGGTGAGCACCCGCTCGACATCGGCAAGGCCGTGCAGGGCTTGCTGAATGCCACGATAGCGTGCGTCTTCGATCAGCGTGGTAGTCCGCCGATGGCGGGCGAGTAATTTTTCTCCCTGGCGTAAAGGGCGTAAAAGCCAACGGCGCAACAGACGTGCGCCCATGGGAGTTTGGCAGTGTTGCAGTAGGCTCCAGAGACTTGGTCCATCGTTGTCGCGGCCTGCCAAAATCTCTAGCGAACGCAGGGCACTGGCGTTGATCCCCAGGGTCTCTGTGGGACGCTCGGGGGTAATGCGTTGCACTTGAGCCAGGGATGTTTTGAGGCGTGACTCGGCATAGTCGAGCACGGCGGCAGCAGCACGCAGCCCAAGGGGATGCTCGGCAACACCAAAACTACCCAGGTGATTGCCAAAATAGCGTTGCAAGACCCTCTCGCTACTGCCGGGCAGGAATGCCTTTGCGCTAATTTTTTGGAACTGACCCGAAAGCAGAGCACCGGGAATCTCTTGCGCTTCGGGCAGCAAGATTTCCGCCGGCTGCAATTGCCGCAGACGGTCGCCTAATGCGGCGACGGAGCTAAAGTCCTGCACGCGCAGATCGCCGCTGGCGACAGATAGTAGGGCCAATCCCCAGCTATCCTGGCTGCCAGGGCACAAGGCAGCAAGCAACGATTCCCGCTCCGGTTCCAGCAAGCTGGTATCCACCAAGGTACCCGGAGTAAGCACACGGCTGATAGAGCGTTCCACTGGCCCCTTGGCGAGCGCGGGATCGCCTACCTGCTCGGCGATGGCCACCTTGAGGCCGGTACGCACCAGGCGAGCTAGGTAACCGTCGACGCTGTGGATCGGTACGCCAGCCATTGGGATGGGCTCGCCAGCACTCTGCCCACGAGTGGTAAGGGCAATACCCAGCAGTTCGGCGACATGTCTGGCATCGTCATAAAAAAGCTCGTAAAAGTCGCCCATGCGAAAAAATAGCAGGGCGTCGGGGTTCTCGGCCTTGAGCGCCAGATACTGGCGCATGACTGGGGTATGGGCAGAATCGTCTTTCAAATTCGTCGTCGTGTGGATAGATACGAAAAAATGCCCCGAAGCCGCAGCATCGGGGCGTTGTTGTGTGTTACCGCGTTAACTTCGACTGGTGCCGCCAAAGATCTCGAGTAAAGCCATAAAGAGGTTGATGATGTCGAGGTACAGACCGACGACGAGCAGCACTGGCTCCTGGATGCCACCCTGCACCATGCGCTGGGTATCGAAGATGATCAGACCACTAAAGACGATAACGATTACCCCGGCAATCGCCAACTGCAGGGCCGGCATGTGCAGCAGGAACATGTTCAGTAGCGACACCAGAATGGCGAGGATTAGCCCTGTCATCAGGAAGCCACCGATGTTGCTGAAATTTCGCTTGGTAGTCATCGCATAGGCAGAAAGGCCGACGAACATCACCGCCGTGGTACCCAGCGCAGTGGCAATGATTGATGGGCCGTCGGGCATGCGCAGATACATGGCAATGCCGGGCCCCATCATCATCCCCATGCCTGCGGCAAAGGCAAAAACCAATGGCACAGCGAAGGGGCTACGGTGTGCGCCAGTGTATTGCACGGCAAAGAGCAGGATGAAAGAACCAATCATCAACAAGATAGGGTGCTGATAGGCAAAGGGCGAGCTCATCCCATAGATGGAAGCAACGGCCGATACACCCAGGGTGGCCGCGAGTAAGGCGTAAGTCTTGGCCATGAGGCTGCCACGACTGAGGGCGGGCGCCTGATTCCCATAGGGATTCATGCCGTCAGGAAACTGATAGGGCTTTTGGTCGTAGTTCATCAATATACTCCTGAAAAATACCGCTCTCTCCATGTTGTGGGCATCTGAAGGAAAAAACAAGTGCCCAACTTTTCATACGCTTGGATTATGAAGCCTGGCGGAAGGTTCCGTATAGGCTTCGACCATATGAATTTTCGCGAGGGAACGCACCGCCTATACTAGGGCGACAAACTAGCCTGGGAGTGCCCCTGTGGTAGATGACGAAGTTTCCCGTTTGCGGATGGACGAATTGCGTGCGTGTCTGCACGCCGCTAATCAGGCTTACTATCAGGATGATGCCCCCTTTCTGAGTGATGCCGAGTACGACAGTTTTCTGCGCGAACTTGGTGCATTGGAGGAGCAGTACCCGCAATGGCGAAGCCCGGATTCCCCCACCCAGCGGGTGGGCGCCACCCCCATCTCTTCTTTTGCCAATACTGAATACCGTATTCCTATGTTGTCACTCGATAACGTTTTTGATGCTGGTGGTTTTGCCGACTGGTGGACGCGTCTGCAAAAGAGCCTGGGAGAGGAGCAGCAGATCGTGCTCAGCGCCGAACCGAAGTTTGACGGGCTTTCCCTCAATTTGCGCTATGAAGACGGCGAATTGGTGCAAGCTGGTACCCGTGGTGACGGCGTGCATGGTGAAGACGTGACCCATAATGTGCGCACCATTCGCAATCTGCCCTTGCGTTTGCAGGGGGAGGGCTGGCCCGCATTGCTGGAGGTTCGCGGTGAGGCGGTGATCCCGACGGCGGCGTTTGCGCGCCTTAATCAAGAGCGGGAAGAAGCTGGACAAGCGCCTTTTGCCAACCCGCGCAATGCTGCGGCTGGCAGTCTCCGTCAGCTTGACTCGCGTATTACCGCACGCCGACCCCTGGCGTTTTTCCCCTGGGGATGGGGTGAGGCTAATCAGAGCCTCGGCAATAGCCACCTTGGCGTGCTGCAACGTCTGCACGACTGGGGGTTTCCCCTGCTGACGGATTTGTTGCGCCCGGTAGATAGCCTGCAAGCGGCAGAGGAATACCAGCAAGAGATGGCCGCCCGGCGCGAGCAGTTGGCCTTTGAGATCGATGGGCTGGTTTTTAAGCTTGATGATCTCGCTGCGCGCGAACGCTTGGGCTTTACCGCGCGCGCGCCGCGCTGGGCTATTGCCTATAAATTCCCGGCACATGAAGAAACGACCGTGTTACGCGATATTCTCGCCTCGGTGGGCCGCACTGGGGTGGTTACGCCCGTGGCGGTGCTGGAACCGGTGCGGGTGGCCGGCGTTGTCGTCAGTCGGGCGTCTTTACATAACCTGGATGAAGTACGGCGCAAGGACATACGCATTGGCGATACGGTGCTTATTCGCCGTGCTGGCGACGTGATCCCCGAACTGGTGCAAGTTTTAGTCGAACGTCGGCCGGCGGAGGCGGCAGAGTGGCAAATGCCGACGCAATGTCCGGTTTGCGGTTCCGAGGTGCTACGTTTGGGCGATGAAGTCGCCTATCGCTGTACCGGCGGGCTTTTTTGCCCCGCCCAACGGGTGGGTGCACTCCTGCATTTTGTCGCGCGCAAGGCCATGGATATTCAGGGTCTAGGCGAGAAACTGGCGCAGCAGTTGGTCGATTCCGGGTTGGTCCAGAGTGTGGCTGATCTCTATCGCTTGGATAGGGAAACGCTCACGCAGATGGAGCGCATGGGGCGCCGTTCGGCGGAAAATTTGCTGGCGCAACTGGTAGCATCCAAGGATACGACGATGCCGCGCTTTCTCTATGCCCTGGGTATTCCGCAGGTAGGCGAAACGACGGCCAAGGCTCTCGCCGAACATTTTGTCGACCTCACCGCCCTGATGGCTGCCGATGAAGAAGCATTGCAACAGGTACCGGACGTTGGGCCAATTGTTGCCCAAGCCGTGGCGCATTTTTTTGCGCAGGCGCACAACCAGGAAGTCATCCGCGATTTGCTGGCCGCCGCTATCCACTGGCCGCAGCCTGTGCCAAAGAAAGCGGGAATTTGGTCGGGCAAACAATTTGTTCTTACCGGAACATTACAAAACTGGACTCGCGACGAAGCCAAGGCAGAAATCGAGAAACGCGGCGGCAAGGTCATGTCGTCGGTTTCCAAAAAGACAGACTATTTGTTGCTGGGCGAAAATCCTGGTAGTAAGTTGGCGCAGGCAGAAAAACTAGGGATTGCGGTGTTGGATGAGGAGATTTTTTCTGGGTTACTAACGCGAGATGGCTGATTAGAGATCTTCCATTTGGGTAATCATCAGGGCAAGTTCAATCAGTTTTTTCCCGTGATTCATTGCCAGCCGCCGCAAACGCTTGTACGCCTCGGCCTCATCGATCTGGAAGTCGCGCATGAGGATACCTTTGGCTTGCTCGATGATTTTGCGCTCATTGAGGGCGGTGCGGGTGCTGCTCAGCTCCTGACGCAGCTGGCGATACTCCGCATAGCGTAGGGCCGCCACCTTCAGAATGGGCGCAATGTCGCGCGCGGCAATACCATGTGCTACATACGCGGCCACGCCGGCGCGGATGGCACGGCGCATGGTGTCTTCGTCCTCGGGTGCGCCCAGCACCACCACCGGCAGCTCAAGAGTCTCGCTCAAAAAGACGATGTGTTCCAGAACGTCGCGCTCCGGGGAACTGGCATCGGCTATGATCACCTCGGCCCGGCATTCCTCTACCCGTTGCCAGGACAATGCCTTCCACGACAAAATGGCAGGGACGCTATGCCCCTCGACAATCAGCGCATCGCGCAGAATGGCTACACGTGCGTCATCGTCATCAATGAGAACGATACGGTACACGTCGATTAGGCCAGGAGACGTAACACAGCAGCATGCACAATTTCGGACTCACCTACCGGCGGGTCGACGACGATCGCACAAGCCGGCAGTTCCTTCAATAATTCCTCAACGATCCTGGGCACGTCATCGCGCAGATGACGACCACGGCTCCAAAACAGGGGGGTGATCTGAAAATTGCTTACCCCTCCTGCATAGGCCGTGCGAATCGCTTCCGGCAGACTCGGTGACCACATCTCCAGGTAGCAGAGGACGATGCTGCGCTCGGGATGAGCGGCCCCCAGATCTTCTGCGATCCATTCGAAGGGCTGGCGCCATTCGGGGTCACGCGATCCGTGGGCTAGGAGTAACTGCATCGGGCTTGTCATGGGCAACTGGCTTGCATCACCGGGCTGTTTTGTGGCGCTGTCGGTAACCAAGCGAGTATGTCTCCCAATTCCACCACCGCACCAATGATCAATATTGCGGGGCTACCGATACCCGTCTGGGCGATTGCCGCAGGCAAATCCTGTACGGTACTGCGTAGCTGGCGCTGCTCTAAGGTCGCCCATTGGATAGCGGCTGCGGGGGTGCTGGCAGACATGCCACCGGCCAGTAAGCCGGCACAAATCTGTTCGATCTGGGCTATGCCCATATAAATGACCAAGGTATCGGCTGCCCCGGCATAGCGCATCCAATCGATAGGTGCAGAGTTGCGCGCCTGTTGCCCGGTGCAGAACAGCACCGAGCGGCTCATCTGCCGATGGGTGAGAGGGATGCCCGCATAGGCGGCTGCGCCCATGCCGCTGGTGATTCCTGGGACGATTTCATAATCGATGCCAGCCGCGCGCAGGGCTAGACATTCCTCACTGCCGCGTCCAAAAAGGAAGGGATCACCCCCCTTCAGTCGGACTACCCGTAGCCCCCGCTGCGCTGCGCGAATCATCTGTTCGTGGATGCGTAATTGCGAGGTGGAGGGCTGGCCGCCACGTTTGCCCACGTCTATGCGTTGGCAACTGGCGGGCGCCAAAGACAGGATTTCTGGATTGGCCAGGGCATCATAAAAAATGACCTCTGCGGCATCCAGGCGTCGCGCCGCACGCAGGGTCAGCAGATCAGGATCGCCGGGGCCGGCGCCTACCAGGGAAACCAGGGGAGCAGAGAGGCGGGTAATCATGATGACTTTCCTTTAGGCAGCAATGCGCGAGAAGGAGTGCCGCAAGAGTGCGCGGGCACGGGCAAGGTCAGGACAGCGACCGCTGAGGCACAGCAAAGCAGCGGCCTGCTCGGCAATGGGCAGGGGAAGGGCGCGCTGACCATTGAGCACAGCGACAGTAAATTCGCTGGTGGCGGCGATAGTGTTTTCCGGTAACTCCGGCAGTTGTGCCAGCGGCGTACTGTCTTTGGCCAGCAATAACTCTGCGCGGCCCTGGGTACACTGAAAGAGATCGGGACGACGTTGTGGGTTGGCGAACGGCTCCCCCTCGGTCGCGCGAAAGCACAGCGCCGCGATGTCGTTGTGCACAAAGAATTCCTGTAGTCGTTGTAAATAGGGCGGATGGGTAACGGCCGCACAGACGATGGCTTCTTGCAGCGCAAAGGGGTGCAATACTTTCAGCAAGGTATGGACACTGGAGCGAATTCCCATGACACCACGCAGGGCAAAGATGCGCGCCAATCCCGGTTGCCAGGCAGATAACGGCAGGTAGACCAAGCCTTGCATCTGTAACAGCGTCTCCGCTTGTGCAAGGCTCGCTGCTGTTGCTAGACCCAATTGTTCCAGAACCTGTGCACTATGCACGCGGTCTTCCGGCGAGTGGTCTGGCGAGGGCGACGCGGGGAGAGCATCCAGGTCTGGTCCATGCACAAGCACGGGAACCCCACAACGGGTAAGGGTCAGCGCTAACAATGGCAAGAGGTTGGCGCGGCGCCGCGTGCCGTTGTAGCTGGCAAAAACCACGGGCCGCACACGACTGTGCCGTGCCATGGGTGTCATGTGCGCGCGAGCAGCTTGGTGAAAGCCTTCCAATTCCGCGAGGCTCTCGCCCTTGATGCGATAGGCCACCCAGAAGGCTCCGGCATAGAGTTCTGGCAATTCGCCAGCCAGCCAGGCGGAAAAGAGTTCTTTCGCCTCGTCCTGATGCAGATCTTCGGCATGCTCACGACCGCGGGCGACGCGGCTAAGGTAATGGCTCCACGGCTTCATGATGCCTCCGCAAATCGGTGTTGGAGTAGTTGTTGAATTTCTGGCTTGCAAGAGCCACATTCTGTTCCCGCGCCACAGGCCTGCATGATCCCTTCCAGGGAGCTCGCGCCATTGGCGATGGCGTGCAAAATAGTCTTTTCATCGACTCCCTTGCAGGCACAAATGCCGCGCGAGCGTTCCCAGGACGCCAGATTGGCGGGTACGCGTGGTGCCAGCAGGGCCAAGCGGAAGGGCTCAACTTCTGTGCCATCCAGGACTAACTGGCGCAGCCAGTCCAGGGTCTGCAGGCCACCCCAGAGGCGCAATGCGTTTAAGCGTCCGTCATGAATACGCAGGCGCTTGCTGAAGCCATTGCGTGGGTCTTCGTAGAGCAAGGTATCCGCTCCAAGCAGGGAAAGTGCTGCGTCCCAACGCTGGGCCACGCTGGGGTCCGGCGCCTGTTTGGCTGCTACGCGCAAAAGCGTGGCGGGGTGTTGTGCGGACACCAGCGGGGTGATGCTGGCATAGGCAAAGTCCTGCGCCAGTTCGCGCAATAACCGGCTTGCCTCTCCTGCGCTATCCTCCAGCAGCACGGCGGCCTCCCAGGGTAATGCAATCGCGTGGATGCGTACCGCCGCGTGTTTGAATTCCGGTTCGCCGGAATAGGGATCGATTGCCGGCAGGGTCACCGTGTTACATAGGGCCGCTGGGGCATGGCGCCGGCCAAAATGCATGGGCGCAAAGAGCAGGCCGCGTTGCAACGTGTCATCGATGCGCGTGCGGTATATGGATGCGCCGCGCCGGCTTTCAACCCGTATCAATTCCCCGTCTTCTACCGAAAATTGCCGGGCATCCCGCGGGTGAATGTGTAGGAAGGCCTCTTCGGCACTGGCAAAAAGGCTCGCCGCACGGCCGGTACGCGCCATGCTGTGCCACTGGTCGCGCAGGCGCCCGGTGGTCAGGCGCAGGGGGTAACGGGCGTCGATTTCCTCTGCCACCCCAACGTGGGCAGGGGCATGGAATTGGGCACGACCACTGGAGGTAGGGAATACGCCGTCGGCATAGAGCCGCTTCTGTCCAGTTTTTGCCCCGGCAGGAAAGGGCCATTGCTGTGGACCCTGAGTGATGAGCGTGGCGAGTTGCAGACCGCTGATGTCGAGATCGCGCCCGACGGTACAGCGTTGATATTCCGCATAGATACTCGCGGTATCAGCAAACGAAAACATCCGCGCCGCGCGCCGTTGCCAAGAGACATCCCGTTGGTCGGGGAGGGCTACTTGCAGACGATCCAGGGCTGCGCCCAGGGCCTGGGCAAAGTCACAAAAAATCTGCCAGTCGGGGCGGGCACAGCCGGGTGCGGGAATGGCAGCTTGCAGATGGGAAACACGGCGCTCGGAATTGGTGACCAGGGCCTCGCGCTCGCCCCAACTGGCGGCGGGCAAAACCCAGTCGGCAAAGGGCATCGTCTCGCCATCCAGATAGCTCTCCTGCAAAACGACCTGTTCGGCATTGTGTAACGCGCGCTCTATCTGCTGGCGATCGGGCAGGGACAGCACCGGATTGGTGCAGGTGATCCAGATCGCCGCCAGGTCGCCACGCTCCAGGGCCTGGTACATGGGTACAGCGGTAAGCCCCGGTTGGGGATACAGGGCATCAATGCCCCAGATGTCAGCAATATCCGCGCGGTGCTCGGCATTGGCCACCTCACGATGGCCGGGTAGCAGGGCAGGCATGCCGCCGGTTTCGCGCCCGCCCATGGCATTGGGCTGGCCGGTAAGGCTGAAAGGACCGGCACCCGGACGGCCAATTTGCCCAGTGGCCAAGTGCAGGTTAATCAGGGTTACGTTGTTGTCCGTGCCATGTGCCGACTGGTTCAAGCCTTGGCACCACAGCGACAGGACGCTGGGCGAGGAAGCGAACATTTCCGCTGCCTGTTGCAAATCCGCTTCGGCGATCTGGCAGATCTCTGCCACGCGCTGGGGGGTATATTCCTGCACCCGCTGTTTCAGTTCCTGCCAACCCTGGGTGTGCTGCTGAATAAATTCGGCATCCAGCCGGTCATTCCAAATCAAGAGATGCAAGATGCCATGAAAGAGTGCGACATCTGTACCGGGCAGGATGGGCAAAAAGAGGTCGGCAATACTGGCGGTGGCCGTGCGCCGGGGATCGACGACGATGATGCGCAAGTCGGGGCGTTTGGCCCTAGCCGCTTCGATGCGGCGAAAAATAATGGGGTGGGCATAGGCGACATTCGCGCCCACGATGAACAGGCAGTCGGTCAACTCCAGGTCTTCGTAGCTACAGGGCACCGAGTCCATGCCCAGGCTGCGTTTGTAGCCGGTTACGGCCGAGGCCATGCACAGACGGGAATTGGTGTCGATATGATTGGTGCCGAGGAAGCCCTTGGCCAGCTTGTTGGCAACATAATAGTCTTCGGTAGGTAATTGTCCCGATACATAAAATGCCAGGGCCTGCGGCCCGCGATCGCGGTAGATTTCCGCCCAGCGCGTAGCAATCTGCCCCAGGCTTTGGTCCCAGCTGGCCTCTAGCCAATCATCATCTGCTACTCGGTGCAGCGGCACCACGGCGCGCCCCGGACCATGTACCGTCTGTGCCAGCGTCATGCCTTTGCTGCACAATTGGCCAAAATTGGCGGGGTGCTCCGGGTCGCCGCGCACCCCCAGAATCTGCTTGCCATCGTGCTCGATCAGCACGCCACAGCCGGTGCCGCAGTAGGGGCAGACCGACCTGCTCAGCCGGGTTGCTGTACCCGCGTTCACGGCTGCGTCTCCGGCAGTCCCAACCAGATTTCCTCGCCCTCGGTTTTGAGGGGAAAGGTCTTCACGCAGCCTTGGTCCGGCGCTAATGCCTCGCCGCTTTCCAGATCGATCTGCCAGTTGTGCAGCGGGCAGAACACGGTCTTGCCGGACACAAAACCTTCCGAGAGAGGGCCACCGCGATGTGGACAGCGATTACGCACTGCAAACAGCTCGCCCTCTTCGTTGCAGAGTACGGCGATTTCACCCGCCGGCGTCTCTACATAACGGCCACCACCCAAGGGCACTTCGCTCAGCTTACCCAAAGGAAACCATTCCATTTTTCGTCCTCCTCAGGCCGATACCCGCCGCAGCGGTGCAGCATGGATGTCCAGACGACCGGAAACCGCCTCGGCCCAAGGATCTTTTTCCTGCGCGATGGCAAAATCCAGGCGCTCTGCCAGTTCCTTCCGTTGTGCCAAATCGTCGATGACACGTGCCTTGATTTTCTCCAGACCCACCCGCTCCACCCACGGGGCAGTGCGCTCCAGATATTGCGCATCTTCCCGATACATTTGCAGGAAGGCCTTGCTGATCTGCATGACTTCGCTGTCGGTCTGTACCTTGGCCAGCAGATCGGCAGCACGCACCTTCATGCCGCCGTTACCGCCTACGTAAATCTCCCAGCCGGAATCGACGCCGATCACTCCCACATCCTTGATGGTGCTTTCGGCGCAATTGCGTGGGCAGCCAGAGGCAGCGAGTTTGACCTTGTGTGGCGCCCACATCCGTTCCAGGTTTTTTTCCAGATCAATGGCGAGCTGGGTGCTGTTTTGCACGCCAAAGCGACAGAATTCCTGTCCCACACAGGACTTTACCGTGCGCAGGGCCTTGCCATAGGCGTGCCCGGAGGGCATGTCGAGCTCGGCCCATATCGCTGGCAATTTCTCTTTCGGAATGCCGAGTAAATCAAGGCGCTGCCCACCAGTGAACTTGACCATGGGCACTGCATGGCGCTCAGCGACTTCGGCAATGCGCTTCAGCTCCGCTGGTGTCGTTACGCCGCCGTAGATACGGGGGATGACGGAATAAGTGCCATCCTTTTGGATGTTGGCATGCGCGCGCTCGTTGATGAAGCGTGCGGAGGCGTCATCCTTGCCCTCCGCAGGCCAGGCGGTGCGCACATAGTAGTTGACCGCAGGCCGACAACTGGCACAGCCACCGGGATTGCGCCAGCTCAGGGCACGAAACGCATCGCGCACCGAGAGCAGTTTTTCTTTGCGAATGGCGTCGCGTACTTCTTGATGACTGTAATCCGTGCAGCCGCACAACGCTTTTTTGCGTGTGCTCCCGTCGTAAACGCCGCCGAGGGTGCTGACCAGGAGTTGTTCGACGAGGCCCGTGCAGGAGCCACAAGAGGCGCTCGCCTTGGTACATTTGCGAACCTCCTCCAGGGTAAAGAGCCCTTCGCGAATGGCATGCACAATTTGCCCCTTGCTTACGCCGTTACAACCGCAGATTTCGGCGCTATCCGGCAAACGCGAGGCTTGATTGGCACCGGAATGTCCGGAATCGCCAAGATGGGTTTCGCCAAAGAGCAGGTGATCGCGCACAGAGCTGATATCGTTTTCATCGCGCAGATGCTCGAAGAGCCAGGGTCCGATGCTGGTATCGCCGTACAGCAAAATGCCCTTGATCTTGTCATTCTGCAACACGACCTTTTTGTAGATGCCCTGGTGTGCATCGAGCAGGGTAAGTTCTTCCATATCCGCGCCGCCCTGAAAATCGCCAGCAGAGAACAATTCGATTCCGGTCACTTTCAATTTGGTGCTGGTGATCGAACCCTCGTAGCGCATCCGCCCATACTCGGCTAGATGATTGGCGGCGACCTTGGCCTGCTCAAACAGCGGTGCTACCAGCCCATAGGTCATGCCGCGATGTTGCACGCACTCGCCCACGGCGTAGATGCGTGGATCGTAGGTCTGTAAGGTGTCGCTTACCAAGATGCCTTGTTCGCACGCCAGGCCAGCGGCCTGGGCGAGAGCCGTACGTGGGCGAATGCCTATGGTCATCACCACGATGCGGGCTGGAACGCTGCTACCATCCTGAAACTGCAAGCCCTCGACTTGCTCCGTGCCGAGCACGGCGGCACTTTCGCGCTCCATGAGGAAATGGATTCCGCGTGCCTCCATCGCCTGCTGCAACATGGAACCGCCGCGGGCATCCAATTGCTTGTCCAAAGGCCAGGCGCGGCGATGCACTACCGTCACCTGCATGCCGCGGGCATTCAGGCCATGCGCCACCTCTAACCCCAGCAGGCCGGCACCGATGATCACCGCCTCGCCACCACTGGCGCTCACTTGGGTCAGTGCCTCCACATCGCGCATGTCGCGATAACTGTAGACCCCAGAAAGATCATTGCCGGGGATCGGCGCTATCGCCGCCGCCGCTCCCGTCGCAATCAGGATGCGATCGTAGGGCACTACCTCACCCTGCTCCGTAATAACCTGGCGCCGCACGCGGTCGATTTGCACGACCGGGCTGCCGGTACGCAGGGTAATGCCATGTTCGGCATACCAGTCGTGATCATTGAGGATGGTTTCTTCCAGGCGCATTTCGCCGGCCAGCACCGGAGTGAGCAAAATGCGGTTATAATTCGGGTGCGGCTCGTCGCCAAAGACCGCGATCTCATAGAGATCCGGAGCCATTTTCAGCAATTCTTCGACCGTGCGGATACCCGCCATGCCGTTGCCGATCACCACCAAGCGCGCTTTTCGTGCCTTGTTGCTCATTGTACCGTTTCTCCAAAGAAAAAAGGCGCAGCCAGCCATAAATGCTGACGACGCCTTTGCCGTTTCACACACCAACAATCAGGGAGATTGCCTCGAGATTATATAAGCAATTGACATGCCAATGAGTCAGTATAGAGAAAACAGATAGTTAGAGTTTTCTCCCGTTTTATTCTGCTAGGTGGTGGTGCATGGGATGGTGCATGACGCGCTATTTTGGTGCGCTTTTCGATACTTAGAGTATGTATGGTCATTTACTATGCATCTCAATTGAGATACAGATAAATCTGCCCGACCAAGCCCGATTCGCCCTCGGCTACTACCAGCAGCGTCAGGCGTTTTTCACCAAGTCCGAACCCAACAACGAGGAGCAATCCCAATGAGCTTGAACCACCGTTACGATTTCGTGCTGCTCTTCGACGTGAAGGACGGCAACCCCAATGGCGACCCCGATGCCGGCAACCTGCCGCGTCTGGACGCCGAAACCGGCCACGGTCTCGTCACCGATGTGGCGCTCAAGCGCAAGGTGCGCAACTTCGTCGCGATGACGCAGGACCAGGAGCCACGCGACCCGCAGCCCGGCGAGAAGCGTCGTGAAATCTATGTGCGCGAGAAAGCCATCCTCAACCTGCAACACCAGCGCGCCTACAGCGCGCTGAAACTTGATGCGCCCGCAGACGACGAAGCCACTGAAGCCACAGACGAAAAGAAGTCTGCCAAAGGCAAAAAACGCAAGGGCAGCGGTGACGACGTCAACAAGGCACGCGACTGGATGTGCCAGAACTTCTTCGACGTGCGCACCTTCGGTGCCGTGATGTCCACTGGCGTGAACTGCGGCCAGGTGCGCGGCCAGATGTTCGAACACGACCGCTCGGCTTCGCGCGGCGAAATGGCCACCCGCGGTCTCTACGTGTTCAAGTACGACTCCGAGCTGGGCAATGCGCCAGCGCATTCATTGTTCGAGTGTATAAAAGTAACATGCAAACAGAATGTTGGTGCTCCTCGCTCCTTTGCAGACTACGAAGTGTTCCTGAATGAGGAAAACCTGCCGGTGGGTGTTACAGTAATGAGACTGGAATAAGGAGGTGCACTAAATGAGCGAGATTCACTTTGTCGTGGAAGAAGCTCCTGAGGGCGGCTTTATTGCCCGTGCCATGGGGGTAGACATTTTTACGGAGGCCGACGACATGGAAGCCTTACATGCGCAAGTACGCGACGCCGTACATTGCCACTTTGATCCAGATGACAGGCCCAGCCTCATCCGCTTGCACATTACTCGCGAGGATGTCATCGCGGCATGAGGATTCCACGTGATTTATCTGGAAACGAGTTGATTAAGCGGTTAGGACTGTTCGAGTATACTGCCAACAGGCAGACGGGCAGCCATATTAGGCTCACTAGTCAAGTTAGAGGGGAACATCATGTTACCATTCCCAAACACGACCCACTGCGGATTGGAACTTTGGCTTCCATCCTCGACAGTGTCGCCGCACATCACGGCATAACCCGAGATGCTTTGCTCAAGCAATTGTTAGGTTAAAAATGGGCGAGAGCCAGAGTGATCCTATCCCTCTCTCGGCTCTCCAACACTGGGCCTATTGCCCCCGCCAATGTGGCTTGATTCATCTAGAACAATTCTTCGCTGACAACCTTCACACTGCACGCGGGCAAGCGGTGTATCGTCTGGTTGACCAACCAGGATATGAAATTCGGTCTGGGGTACGCGTGGAGCGTGCGCTTCCGCTATGGTCAGAGCGATGGGGTTTAATAGGCAAGGCCGACCTGGTGGAGTTCCATCCCGATGGCACGGTCTTCCCGGTGGAATTCAAGCATGGCCGCAAACGCCAGAAAACACATGACGACATCCAGCTCGCCGCCCAGGCCATGTGCCTGGAAGACATGCTCGGGCGTCCTGTGCCGCTTGGCGCCATCTACCACGCCAGCAGCCACCGGCGGCGCGAAGTCATCACGCCCGCACTGCGCGAACTCGTCGTGCAGACCGCCGACGCCATACGCGCCATGCTGAGCGCTGGAACGCTGCCCCCGCCGATGGATTATTTCGTCGTCGAAGCGAATGGTTGTAGCCGTTTTGCGGCCGCCCGCTGGACGGCTACGGCGGACAAGCCTATCGCCGACATACTCTCCAGCCCTCTCGAAAAACTCGTCGTTCAGTTCCGGTGCAAGTCCGGGTCAGCCCATACTGTCGCGGGATTTCAGACCCTTAAGCCTCAAAACGCCGCATTCACAAAAATCCAGGCGCCTTCGGTGTTTACGCCATAGTGACTGTGCACGTAATCGGCGTATTGCACCCCTGCGGTCCAGTGTCGCGAGAAATGATGAATGGCGGAGAGGTCCACTTCGTGGCCATAGCTCTCGCTTTGGTAGGCGCTATGAAAATCGTAGTAAGTCGCCTGCAAGGCAGTCCCATACAGCTTGCCTTCCAGAGTGAAATAGAGACTACGCAAGCCATATACCGGCGTAGTCAGAAACAGCTCCGCCCAACCATTGAAGGCATGTTTGGTGGCCAGTGGCGTCTGAAATCCATAACTGCCATTCCGGTTGCTGCTCATCACCATGTAGTTGGCCAATAAGCCAACCCCAGACCAACGCACACCACTGCTCAGGTGATAATACTGGGCGTTGATGAGGGAGCTACCCGCATCATAGGGGAGCTGTTTCGCATAGGTGAAATCATAAGGAACCTGAATTTTGTCAGCGACGGGAATGGCCCCCTGCATGCGTAACCCAAGGGTTTGGCTATTACAGACCTGGGCGTTGCCGGCCAGAAAACAGGCAGCCGCTCCGGGAATTGCGCTTTTGGCCTGATTTCCGTACCAGTAGCCAAAGGCTTGGGCATGGAACATCGGCGAGGGCTGCCAATGGACTTCACCCAAGAAGGTCTTGCTGGGCACATTTTCATTGAGGATGTTTTTGATGCGCCAAATGTATGCAGCGTAGGCGCCGAGGGTGGCGCTAGGGTTTTCCTGGATGGAGATAGCATCAAAGCTCTGCGGTGTTTGACGAAAACCGACAGCACCGACAAAGCGTTCATCATCGAGATTGATCTCTTGGCGTCCGGCGCGTACCTGCAACCCGCTCAAGCCTTGGTATTGCAGGTAGGCTTGATTGATGTTGGCTTCTTCCGGGTCGGGAATCACCGAATACGACGTTTTGCTATTCCTCAGACTGTTGTAATTATTGAGGATACCCGCCACGTCGATGAATTGCAGATTGGCGCTAAAGCCCGCGATAGGCTTGCTCGCCAACCCCAATAAAGTTTGCACGGTGAAGGCGTTGGCGTCGCGTTTACCATTTTGCGACATGAATTCATAGCGCGGACGAAAGTTCAGGCTGACGTTGCCACCACTGATGGCATTGGCGATGGGGTCGGCCCAGGCACTGCTTTGCGGTAGGGCAATGGTGGATAAAATAGCGGCAGTAATAATGGAGCGGCGAAAAGTGGTCATAATGACTCCAGAGACAAGAAGGGCCTGACAGCGGCGCATGCGCCGCTGCGAGAGGACGGTAAGGGAGTTTCAATCCGTAACGGCGGACGCCTTGAGGTCTTGAGAATGAAGCGTATGACTGTGGGCGGGGCTGGCTTTAGACCAGGTTAGCCACTGGCGGCGCAGGGCGAAAACCATCAGCAAGGCGGTAGCGCTGAGCCCAGCAAAGATGCCAAAGCCCCAGTGGTAACTTCCCGTCTGTTCTTTAGCGATGCCCAGAATCACCGGCAGATAGAATCCACCCACGCCACCGGCTGCACCAATAATGCCGGTCATCAACCCCGTCTTTTCTGCCCAACGCAGGGGAACGAGCTGAAAGGTGGCGCCGTTGCCCAGGCCAAAGGATGCGTAGAGTATTAACAACAATGCAATACTGACTGCTAAGGTGGGTGTCCACAGGGCAAAGCTGGCATCGATGAGGCAGATTCCCGCAAGGAAATAGCGCAAAGCGATCGCACCAGAAATTCGATCGGCGATGAGCCCACCAAACGGCCGAAGAATCGCGCCAGTAAAGGCAAAAAGGCCCATCAACATGCCGGCATCTACTTTCGGTAGATGATAGAGGGTTACCAGTAGCAGGCTGACAAAGGCAGACATCCCGACAAAGCCACCAAAGGTTATGGCATAGACCAAAATCAATGCCCAGGTATCACGCTCACGGAAAACCGGAAAGTACCGGCGCGGCAGAAATACCAGCGACAGGATGACCCCGTAGATTGGCAACAGTAACAGTGCCGCCTTGCCGTGCAGGCCCAGCCAGCCGCGCGGAGTAGCAACCGCCAAAAAGGCCAAGCCGACGAGGGTCAGTCCCCAACCCCAGGCCGCCGGAGCCACTTTTCCCGTTTTTGGAGCACAATCCTTGCCCCAGAACCACAGGGTAACGGCCGCCAAGCCCAGCAGGGGAAGAACCGCAGCCGTGGCGTGTGTCCAGCCGAACTGGCCGGCCAATGGTGGAAAGAGGAATCCGTCGAGCACAGCACCAATGTTGCCAGCTGCCGCAATGCCCAGAACCGTACCCTGGATTTTGGGCGGGTAATTACTGCCTGCCATGGGCAAGGCTACGGCAAAGCTGGCACCACCAACGCCCAGCAGCACGCCCAGGAAGATCAAGGCGTCATAACTGAGTACGCCGGGGTAGAGGGATAAAACCAGAGGCGGAATCGCTGACAGTGCCACACCAATCAAAGCTAGCCAGCGACCGTTAACGGCTTGATACAGATTGCCGAAGCCAATACGCAAGATCGCGGCCGCGAGCACAGGAACGGCTACCAAATACCCTTGCTGCATGGCCGAGATATGCAGGCTATGAATCATATAGGGCGCCAAGGGGCCGTACAGCAACCACACCGTAAAGCCGGTATCAAAATAGAGGAAGCTGGCGAGCAAGGCGCGCCAATTTCCTGCACGCAGTTGGGAGAGCAGGGATTGCATGACAAAGTCCTCAGGCAGTCGAAAAACAAAAAGGCGTTCCTGACCGTTGCCGGCCAGGAACGCCATCGTTCCGTGTCATCACTCAGCGTTGAGTGATGCTCGAATGATGTAAAGCAGAACTCATGCCATCATGAATGTTCCCGATAACTTAGCAACAAGTCTATTAAAAAATAATGAGTTGTAACGCACAGGGTCAGACTTTTGCAGTGAAAACAGAAACGCAAGAAATGCACAACAATAGTGCGCACGCTCTGTTTTGGGGCCTCATTATGGGTCATTGCCTTGTTTCAGCTACCCGGCTGCGGTTGGCTGGCATCAAATATTTGCGTCGCGCCCATCGGGATATCGCGTAGCTCTCCCGTCATTTTCCAGGGAGCCGTATGTGCCCCCAAACCGGACTGTTCATCGACGGGAATGGGGGCATCCATCGCTGCTGCGGCCTGACGATACAAGTCGCCGCGATATACGCGCGCCACCACGGATTTAGCCGATATCGTTGCTGGCCATTGGCCAGAAAGCTGCATTTGCTCCGCCAGCCAGAGTCCGTGTTCCTGCCAGGGATATTGCGCTGCATAGCGATGGAAGACGTGCCCATCCGGCTGCTCTGCCATGCCAGGTACGGCACCCCGCAAGGCTGCGGCAACGGCGGTTTCGGGGACCTCGATGGCCTTCGCAATCCACGGGGCGGCATGCTGGCGCTGCGCTGGGACATCCAGCCAGCGGCCAGCGGCAATCAAGGCGCGGAGCAAGGCCTGATGCGGCTCCGGTTCGCGCGTTGCCCAATCCTCGCGAACCGCAAGAACTTTCTCCATTACGTTGTTCCACAATGAATAACTGCTAACGATGGGTTGTCCGACTCCCTCCATGGCAGCCAGGCTGCCCCAGGGTTCGCCCACGCAAAAGGCATCGATTTCGTCCTTGCGCAAGGCATCAACCATGTAGCGCGGAGGTACCACACCAATTTCCACTTCGCTGTGCAGGTCCAGTCCTGCCGCCTGCAGCCAGTGGCGCAACTGATAGTGGTGGTTGGATACCGGCGATACCACTGCAAATCGTAGTGGCAATAGAGAAGGGTTGCCGCGCACGAGTTTGCACAACGCGTTGCCCATGGCCATCGGGCCATCCTGCACGCTGCTACCCGCCTCCAGCAGCAATTCATACAGGCGTCTGCTGACGGTAATCGTATTTCCATTGAGCGAGAGGACCAGACCTGTAATGACCGGGATTTTTGGCGAGGCGATGCCGAGAGTGGCCGCCATCGGCAGTGGTGCCAGCGCGTGAGCGGCAACCAGGTCACCAAAAAGCAGATGATCGCGCAAACTGGCCCAGGATGGCTCGCGCTGCAAGCGTACCTGCAATCCTTCGCGGGCGAAAAAGCCCAGTTCCTGCGCTACGATCAGGGGAGCGCTATCGACAAGGGCGACATAGCCCAGCGAGAGTTCGGCATCGGTTTTCATTCCACGGTCCTCGAAATCCTGAAAAAGAAAACCTCGCTTCCGCAGAGCCGAAGCGAGGACGTCATTGTCAGTTCGTTACAAGCAAGATTCATGCGTTACTCGCGGCTGACTGCTGCAGCGTGATTAGATCGCTTCCTCGCACTCGCTTATCACCGCGCTTGCCGAAGCACAGTCAATACAAAGCTGCAGCCAGGCATATTCCGCTACCTCACTCATGGGGGTGGGATCGGCCTCGCAGGCACAGCCGGGAATGATGCTTGCGCAGCTTACGCCAAGCACAAGATGCAGACTTCCATCGTTTTCCCACTCGCGCAACAACATGATGCTGGCGCTTTCCACCAGGGCATGACTGCCATGTTCCATAGCGCGTTGCAGCGGCCAGAAGAGGGCGTCCTGAGCACGCAATTCGTCGGCGAGAACAGCGCAAAAATCGGGCTGGTTCCGGGCGGCTAAAGAGATTGGTAGGGTCAAAGACATGCGGTCGAGCCTACAGAGTCAAATGGTACCAGATGAGGAATTCTGCAGCGCGACCAAGAATCCTTGCAATACTAAGGCGGCGTTGTGTTCCGTGTCATGCGCGGCGTAGAGAAGTAGCAGATCGCGCTTGCCAGCGGACTCCAGTAGACTGCGAGCTACTGCCTCGTGCACCTGCAACTCTTTTCGGTAGCGTTCCTGAAATTCCCCCCAGCGTGCGGGGTCATGCCCAAACCATTGGCGCAGTTTGGTAGATGGCGCGAGCTCCTTGGGCCAGGCATCCAGGCCTAGGTCGCTTTTGCGAACCCCGCGCGGCCACAGGCGCTCTGCCAAAACGCGATAACCATCAGGGAAAGGGTGCTCATAGACGCGCCAGGTTATGATTTGCATGCTTTTTCCCTCTCCTTATCTGTTTTCTGTACGCCGCCGCTCGGCCATGGCCGCACCTAATGCCGTTGCCGTCACAGTGTCTAGCAGTTCTGCCGCAACGGAAAATACTTTCTCGTTTTCCAGCCGTACATGCCGTCTGCTGAGATCAATAAAAGGCTGCATGTGCAGAGTATTTTCGGCAAAAATATCTTGGCGGATTTGGATTAAATCGCTTGCCAATGGCTCCCAAAAGGCATCCAGTAATGAATGCTGTTGCATGAGTTCCGCAATAATCGCGCGCGTGGCAGTTGGAAGATCTTTGTGTGCCAGGAGCCAAGGAAATAATTGTTTTTCCTCGTCGGCGTGGTGTGCTGGCCCGGAGAGGGTGAAATAGCGATATACCCTTTCTGCGGCTTGTTGCAAGTCGGAGTCCACGCCCTGATCTTTCAGACGAGTGTTCAACCGTTCGAGTAGTTGGCAATGTTGGAGAATACGCTCATGACAGGCTTGCAAGAGCGCTATGGGATTGGCAAAGGAAGGGGCAGGCTCACGAAGTAAACGCAGCATTTGCTATCCCTCTTATTCGGAACACCTCATACATTGTACATCATAGCGCTCGATCCAGGCGCGCAGCGCCGTAAGCGCCTCGTCTCCGGTATGTAAGTTTGCCAAAGCCTCGCCGAGATTGTCGGCACGCAAGCGGGTAATCCAGGCATCCCCGTAGGGATCAATATTGATCAGGTGCGGATCGTCCAGAAGCAACTCATTGCGCGCCACGACCTCACCAGCGAACGGCACCGGGACCCCTCCCGCCCATTTTCCACTTTCCAATGTTGCCACATGACGGCCGGCCTCCAGGTGCGTTCCCACTTTTTTGATGCGCGCTTTTTGTAGCCGGCCCGACATGGTTTGTGCAGGGTCGGTCACACCAATGGTGAAAAGCCCGTCATCCTCAGGGCGAACCCATATATAGTCCAGGTCATAAAACAAATCCTCGGGAAGCTCACAGCCGCGATATTCACTCATTTGTGTTTACTCCTGTGCTGCTGCGATTTTCTGACGAACGAAATCGCCTTGTCCCGGTAGCGCTTCGTCAAGATAGGGATAGAGTTCGCTCTCTTCTTTGGCGTCATGTTGTTTCAGAATGATTTGTACCGTGCTGAGAAGGTCGGCGAATTCTTCTGTATCGTGTTGCTGTAAACTGTCTTCTATTTCCGCGAAAAATACCCGCAGATCCTGGTGTCCCTTGCGTAACAGGGCGGTTAACGGATGCTGTTCGTCTTGAGACCAACGTTCAAAGGCGGGAAACAACAGATATTCTTCTATCGTCATATGGGCGCCAACGATACCTTTGCGAAAGCCTTGGAACAGGGTTTCTGCTTCCTGCCAATGACCTTTTTCTACGGCTATTTCTGTTTCTGCCAATAGCTTATCCAAGCGTTCGTGATCATGCTGCATGATGTCCTGTATGGCATGCGTCATTTTTCTCCTCCCGAAACACTGTCAAGCAGCTTCAAGACATCGCTTAACGGTTGTACGCCAACGGTTTTTAACCCGCCGTCAATGACGATAGCGGGTACGGTACGAATGCGCAGGCGACTGACGATTTCCCGCCCAGCCTTGTCCGCCACATCGAGAATCGCCAATTCTGCTGATCGCTTTTCTACGGCCTCTTGCCAGATGGTTTCGGCTTGCGGACAGGTGGGGCACCATTTGGAAACCAACAGTTGTACTTTCATGGGGAATCTCCTCAGCCATTGGGTGTAAAGCTGTCGAAATGGATTTGCGAACTCGGCAGCCCATGGGATAAAAGCAAATCAATGGCCGCCTCGATCATGCCGGGACTACCACAGAGGTAGGCCTCATGGCCTTGCCAATTGCCCATTTGCGCAACAGTGGGCAACAGACGACGTGCGCCGTCCCATTCGTGGTCTTCCACATCGGACAGGGTCGGTATGACACGAAAATGTGGGTAGCGCTGTCCCCACTCCTGCAATAATTCCAGATGATAAAAATCCTGCCGTTTGCGCGCCCCAAAAAATATGGTAATGGGCCGCTGCCAGCCTAGATCCAGACTTTCCTGCACGATGGCCTCGATGGGCGCTAGGCCAGTGCCGGCGGCAACACAAAGAATGGGGCGCTCATTGTCTTGGCGCAGGCGAAAATCGCCTTGTGCGGCAGAGAGTTGTAGTTTGTCGCCGATCTTTGCGCGGTGAAACAACCAATCGCTGAAACTGCCGCCGGGAACCGCACGGACGTGGAAAATCACACTGTGATCATGTTGCGGCGGACGCGCCATGGAGTAGGAGCGCCAGGTATCTGCGTGTTCAGGAACGACAATACGCGCATATTGACCACTGCGATAAGGATAGTCTCGATCCATTTGCAGGCGGATTTCCATCACCGAGGGTGCCAGCTGGGTCAAGGCATGGATTTGCCCTTCCCACAGTTCTGGTGTGTCAATCTGTGCCCGAATCTGCATATCGCTGCGCGGTTGCAGTTTGCACAAAATCACTTTGCCTGCGCTACGCTCGTCCGGGGTAAGTAATAGCGGCATAAACGGCAGTTGCTCGAAATCTCCTGCCAGCACCGTACCCTTGCAGTCACCACAGGAGCCGTTACCACAACCATGATGGATAGCAATTCCTTGTTCGAGAGCGGCCTCGACAATGCTTTGATTGCTGCGCACTCGCAAGCTCTGGCCGGACGGTTCCAGCGTAATTTGATAATCCATTTCGTCCTCCGGGCAGATGGCCCCGGCGAAGCACCAGGGCCGCAGGGTTTAGGCCGCCACCGGGGGTACGTCGTCGAGGGTCAGAGGCTTGTAGCGATCTACTGCCATGGCATCACAGGCCGCCTGGATACATACCGTCGAGGCAAGGTTGTAGGCTTCGATCCAGGACTCGGCCATTTCCGCGGTCCATGCCGGTCCGAGAAAGTGCTTCAGGGTCAGCAGCAGGCTTTTGCCGACAATGGGATAGTGTTCTGGACGGGTGTCGTATTTGATGTGCCCAACCCCCAGTTCCTGCAAATAGGGGACTAGCATATCCGTGTTGTCGATATTCGAGGCAATCAGGATGACGGAATTGAAGAGGCGCACTCGTTGCTCACTCATATCGCCGGGAAACATTTTGCGCACTTCGGGAAAATGCTGAAACATTGTGTCATAGAAATGTGCGGCAACCTGCACTCCCAGATCTTGTACCGCCTTGCCGCTACTCTTGATCAAGTCCATGTCGATGCTCATCTGCTGCTCCTTGGCTCAGTAAGAAAACCACGAGGCAACCATAGGCCTACTCGGTGAGATTTTCCTTGATCTTGGTCAAGAAAAATCAGAAGGCAGAATCGCTGCCACACGCTCGCGCAGGGCTGGGAGCACTTCTTCCACAAACCAGGGATTGCGGCGTAACCAGAGGGTGTTGCGGGGGCTGGGATGCGGCAGGGGAATGAGTGCGGGAGCATAGTCACGCCAATTACGTACCAGTTCCTGCAAGGAACCCTGACTTGTCGGCAAATGATACTGGCGCGCGTATTGGCCGATCACCAGGGTTAGCTCCACCTGCAGCAGATGACTGAGCAAAGAGTTGCGCCAGCGTGGGGCGCACTCTGACCGCGGCGGAAGATCGCCAGATCGTCCCTTGCCGGGATAACAAAAGCCCATCGGTACCAGCGCAAAGATCTGCGGATCGTAAAATTGTGCCCGACTGACACCGAGCCAATCGCGTAGGCGATCGCCACTCAGGTCATCAAAAGGCAGGCCACTGGCATGGGCGCGACGCCCAGGCGCCTGCGCCGCAATCAGGATTTTCGCTTGGGGGTGGATCTGCAAGACCGGCCGTGGTGCCTGCGGCAGCTTTTCGGCGCATACTTGGCAGGTACGCAATTCCGCCAACAGGTCTAAAAAAGTCTGGTCGCGATCAGACATCCGCAACCTGTTCTAGGCCAATGTGCTGTAAAAATCTCGTCAGGGTATAGGAGCGGTAAGGAGCCTCGGGAACCGCGAGATATAGCGTCCAATGAATCCCTTGCGGGGCGGGGAGGCGGCGCGTACAGAACTCCCAATCCGAGCGGTACCGCAAGGCAGTACTCGCAATGAAACCAATACCGAGCCCCGCAGCTACCGCGTTGCCCATGGCCTCGACGCCATTGACCTCAATGCGAATGGGTACACTCAGCCCCTGCCGCGTAAACTCCTGTAATACCCGTGCCCGCACCCCCGATTGCGACTCGCGCCACACCATGGGAAAGGCCAACAAATCGGCAATCGTGATATCGGGTTGGCTCGCCAGGGGGTGATCGTTGGGAAAGATGGTGAGTATTTCATCCTGTAACCACGGGTACTTACGATAATAGCGGGGGAGGCTGACATCCTCGCTGCCTTCCTCGATGAAAAGCAGATCCCAATCGAGCAGCGCAGTTTGCGACCAGTCACTGACCCCACCCTTCATGATGATCTCCACCTCGGGATAGACCTGGCGAAATTCGACCAGGTGTTGGGGCAGAAAATAGTTGGCAATCGTATTGGTGGCGGCGATTTTCAGCACACCCTCTTGCAAATGGGAGCGCCGATAGAGCATGTCGGAGACCTCGTTTTTGAGCTCCAGCAGGCGCCGTGCGGGAGTCAAATATGCCTCTCCGGCTGCCGTCAGACGTATGCCACGACCATTGGGAACGTACAGCGCCTCACCGACGATGTCGTTCAGGCGTTGCAGACGCTCGCTGATGGCCGGTTGACTACGATGTAGCAGACGGGCAGCCGCGCTGACGCTGCCGCTTTCGGCCACGGCCCAAAAGGTTTCCAACAGTTCGAGGGAGGGGGTAGATATCGGCATGGCAAAGTTACCCTAGCACAGAAACCATCTTATCCGCCGATCGCTTGCATCAGCGCGACACTGTCTACTAGTCGTTGCGCCTGCGCGGCGGCCAGTGCCAAACGGGTCCGTTGTGCCTGCTGCTGGGCAATCAGCACTTGCAGGTAGCTGGCTGCACCAAACTGGTATTGTCGCTCAACAGAGCGCAGGGACCCCTGCGCGGCGGCATCGGCGGTGGCGAGTGCGGATAAGGTTTGTGCGTCCTCATCTACCGCGCGCAGCGCATCGGCGACGTTGCGCAAGGCATCCAGCACTACGCCATGATAGTTGGCAGCGGCAGCGTCGAAAGCTGCCAATGCCGCACGCTTTTCCGCGGGCAGGCCCGGATTGAATAGCGGTTGTGTCAGTTGTCCAATTAGGCTCCATACTAGCGAAGCAGGACTGAACAGTGCAGCATTACTGAGGGCTTGGCTGCCGAGGTTGGCGCTGAGGTTGAGTTGCGGATAGAGCTTGGCCACGGCCACACCATAATCAGCATTGGCAGCTTGTAACAGGGCCTCGGAGGCCCGGATATCTGGACGACGGCGCACCAGCTGTGAGGGCACCACCAGCGGCAAGTCCTTGGGTAGGGTGAAGTCCGCCAAGGTGAATGCGGGGATGCCACCCGCTCCCGGCGCGCGTCCGGCGAGGGTGGCGAGCAGGTGCTCGATCTGCTGTAACTGTTTTCGGTACGCCGGTAACTCGGCGCGCGTTTGCTCGGCCTGGGTGGTGAGGGACAGCACTTCGTCTGGCGATGCCTGGCCGAGGCGTACGCGGCTGCGGGCGAGTTCGAGCTGTTTCTCCTGGGCACGCAGAATAGCGGTGCTGGCCTCGATCTGCGCCGCGAGCTTTGCCTGCGTAATCACGGCGGTAGCGATATTGCCAATCAGGGTCAAGCGCGCGGCTTCCAGTTCGTAGCGGCGGTAGTCGGCCCGGGCGGCCAAGGCCTCCAACGCGCGACGGTTGCCGCCGGCGAGGTCCAGGTTGTAACGCACGCCCACGCTGGCGTTGTAGAGTGTGAAGGCACGTGCGGCCGCCGTTTGTCCCAAAACCCCGGGGTTGAAGCGCTGTCGTTCGCCGGTAAGCCCGGCATCCACTTGGGGATAGCGTGTCGAACCGGCCTGTGCGGCATAGAGTTCCTGCGCCTGGTTCAACGTGGCACGAGCGGCGGTGAGGGTGGGGTTGTCTTGCAGTGCCTGGTCGATCAGCGCGTCGAGCTTGGGCGATTCGAAAGATCGCCACCACTGCGCATCGATATTCGTCCCAGCGACGATACGCTGCGTCTCGCCTTGGCTGACGGGTGCCGAGGCGCTTTGCGCAACAAGCGGTGTAGCGGTGTATGCCGTCACCCTGGGGGCGGCCGGGGCCTTGAAGTCTGGCCCGCCGGCACAGCCAGCCAAGGCGACCAGCAGCAGGGCACCGCTGGCCCCAAGCAGACGATGAGCGAAATTCTGCGTGCGGGTTTGCATGGTCATGCACCTTCGTGATCGGGAGCGCCAGCCTGGAGCAGCTTGTTCATCGGATTTCCTCTGTGGATTCAGGCAAAGCCGCGGCCTTCGCCCGCTTCTTCGTGGGTCACACCATCGCGGATGTGATAGATGCGCTTGAAAGTCGGGATGATTTTTTCGTCGTGGGTGACGACGATGATCGCGGTCTGGTATTTCTTTGCCATGTCGTTGAGGATGCGGATGACGGCCAGCGCGCGCTCGGAGTCCAGCGGCGCGGTGGGTTCGTCGGCAAGGATCACCGGCGGGTGGTTGACCAGGCCGCGGGCGATAGCCACACGCTGCTGTTCGCCGCCCGACAACTGCGAAGGCATGGCCCGCGCGCGGTGCTGCACGTCCAGCGCGGTGAGCAGATCGAGTGCGCGCTGGCGGGCCTCGGCGTTGGCCCGGCCGGCGAGCATGGGCAGCAGAGCGACGTTGTCGGTCACGTCGAGGAACGGAATCAGATACGGCGCCTGGAACACGAAGCCGATCTTGTCGCGGCGCAGGGCGCGCAGGTCGCGCACCTTCCAGGCTTGGTCGTAGATCAGCTCGTCGCCCAAGGTCATGCGTCCGGCACTCGGGTCGATCACCGCACCCAGGCACTTGAGCAGCGTGCTTTTACCCGAGCCGGAGGGCCCGATCAGCCCGACCACCTCGCCCGGGTCCACGCGCATATCCACGCCCTTGAGCGCATCGACGGCGGTGTCGCCGCTGCCGTAACGCTTTTTCAATCCTTCGATGCGGATACCTTTGCCGGCCATGATCAACCTCCGATGGCTTCGGCCGGATCGACCTTGAGTGCCATGCGAATGGCGACCAGGCTGGCCAGCGCGCAGATCAGCATCAGGGCGCCAAAGCCAGCCACCGAATCCTGCGGCATCAGCAGCACGTATTTGGGAAACAGCGGCGCAGCAAAGGTGGCGGTGATCTTGCCCACCGCGAAGCCGATCAGCCCCAGCGCCAGCGCCTGCTGCAGGATCATGGCGGCAATGGTGCGGTTGCGCGTGCCGATGAGTTTGAGCACGGCGATTTCGCGGATCTTGTCCAGCGTGAGGGTGTAGATGATGAAGGCGACGATGGCCGCGCTGACCACGGCGAGGATCAGCAGGAACAGGCCGATCTGCTTGGCCGAGGTGGAGATGACCTTGCCGATCAGAATGCCCTCCATCTGCGCGCGGGTGTAGACGGTCAGCCGTTGCCAGCGGCGGATCGGCGCGGCCACCTCGTCTGCCGTGTAGCCGGGCTGGATGCGCACCAGGATGGCGTTGACGTAGCTGTTGCTGGTCTGCGAGGCGATCACGGCGTCGAGCAGGCCGGGCACGCCGGGGCGGTTGAACATCGGGTTGGCCTCGGTGCGCCGGCGCTGCATCAGGATGGCGTCGTTGTCCTTGAGGAACTGGGCTTCCTGCGCGTCCTTGAGCGGGATGTAGATCATCGGGTCGCCGCTGGAGGACACCATGCGCCGCGTCAGCCCGACCACGGTGTAGAGGTTGCGGCGGATCTTGATGTGATCGCCGAGCTTGAAGCCGCTGGCGAGATCGGCCACCGCTTCGTAGTGGCCGCGGGTGATCTGCCGCCCCGCCACCAGATACGGCGGCCAGCCCGGGGTGCCCGGTTCGCCCGCGGTGATGCCCACTACCGTGGCGCGCACGTCTTCGCTGCCGCGGCCGACCTGCATGGTCAGGTACGTGACGTTGGCCGCCGCGGCCACGCCCGGCATGGCGCGGATGCTGCGCCAGAGGTCGTCGTACACGCTGGACGATTCGGCGTAGGGGCCGAGGGTGTTTTTCTGCACCACCCAGAGGTCGGCGCCGCTGTTGTCCAGCAGCGCCTTGCCATCGGCCACCATGCCGCGATACACGCCGGCCATGGTCAGGGTCACGCCGATGAGCAGGCCCAGCCCGATGCCGGTGAAAATGAACTTGCCCCAGGCATGCAGGATATCGCGCCCGGCCAGGCTGATCATTGCGCCACTCCGGGGATGTGGTCGACGACATGGATGTTGCTGCCACGGTGCAAGGCCTTTTCGCTGTAGACCACGACGTGGTCACCAGCCTTCAGGCCCTGCAGCACTTGCACATGGCCGTGCAGGTCGGAGCGCCCCAGCACTACGGAAACGAAAGCCAGCTTGTCGGCGTTCAGCGTCCACACCCCGCGCTGGCTGTCCACTTCGCGCAGCGCGGCATTGGGGATCACCGGCGCGGCGGGCAGTGCGGGCAGTTCGACCGTCACCTCGGCCAGTTCACCGACCGGCGGCAGCGGCGTGGGCAGTTTGTCGAACACCATCTTGGCCAGGGTCTCTTCGGTCACCGCGTCGGCCAGCGGATCGACGCGCAACACCCGACCCGGTAGGGTCTGATCCTGGCGCGAACGCAACACGATATGCGCCGGTAGCCCGGCCGCCAGGCCGGTGGCGGAAATCTGGTCGAAGCGGGTATCGACCCAAAGGCTGTTCGGATTAATTACCTCCACCACGGCCTCACCGGCCAGCACGGTACTGCCGGGATCGATGTAGCGTGCAGCAACTAGACCGTCCACCGGCGCGATCAAGTGCAGGTTGGTGTTCTGTGCGCGCAATGCTTGCAAGTCGGCACGCTGACGCGCGAGATCGTCGCGTGCCGCCGCGAGCGCCCCGTCAGCCACCGCCAGATCCTGCCGTTTGCTGGCCAGCGTTTCCTCACTGGTACTGTGCACGGCCAGCAGCTGCGCGTATCGCTGCGCCTGTGTCTGCGCATAGACGCGCTTGGCCTCGGCCTGGCGTACGCTCGCCGTGCCGGCTTGGATGGTGGCCTGCTGCGCGGTGATGCGCTGGTCCAGATCCACCGGGTCCATCTCGCCGATTACCTGTCCGGCCTTCACCGTGTCGCCCACATGCACGTCCAGGTGCTTGAGCCGTCCGGCCGCGGTGGGGCCGATCTGATAGGTGTAGCGCGCCTGTATTGTGCCAATGCCGAATAGTGAAGGTTTAAGAGCCTGTTTCTGAACGGTCGCTACGGTCACCGTCACCGGCGCCAGCGGCCCCGAGCGCAGCGCCACATACCCGAGCAGCAACAGCAGTAGAACGATGACCGCAAGCAGCGCCAGCGTACGCCGTTGCAAGGCAGGTAGTTTCATTTCGCGCTCCCGATACCGCGCCGATAGAGAGCGAATACCCCCGGCGCTTGTCTACGTATGAATTGATGGTCTCCGGCGAGCAACGATTGCATGACCAGGCCCTGGATGGTGCCGATGAACAGTACTGTGGCGGCTGCTGTGTCGAGCTCGGCGGACAACTCTCCCGCTGTCTTGCCAGCGTCAATCAAGCGTCGCAGGCGTTCGCCGTAGCGGCGAATGAGCATCTGCGCCAGCCGCTTGGGGGCGGTGGCTTCAGCGCGTTGGAGCTCGCCAAACAACATACGCGGAACACCGGGGTGCGCGGTGACAAAATCCACATGCGCCATGAACATGGCTTCGAGGGCTGAGAGGGGGGAGGCTGCGGCACTTGCCGCCTGATCGAGCCGACCGAGTAGACGCTCTGCCACCCACTCCATGACCGCCTCCAGAATGGCCTCCTTACTTGGGAAATGCTTGAAAAGCGCGCCTTGCGTCACGCCCATGTGCGCGGCAATCGCCGAGGTGGTGATCTCGCTGGGGTTTTGTGTTGCCGCCAATTCCACTACGGCCTCTACGGTCACGGCGCGGCGTTCGTCCGCTGGCAGGTGCTGTGGATGGATGCTCATGGTATCGCCCAGAAGTAAGTAAACGATTACTATCTTATCCTCGTTTTCTCTTCTGTCAATACGGCGCAGGGACAAGCAATTGGCCTCTTGTAACGTGCGGTTCTAGGGACGTTCTGCAATTCCCGGTTTTCATAATCCGAGAGGAGTTCCAAATTCAGCCGGGTGTACGCAAAGCTAAAGTGTAGCGCTGCGGCTCTTGGTGTGTTGCCCGAAAATGCATTGTAGGCTGCTGGCAATTTTCCTGCTATCTATATTGACGATAGATTTCATCAAATAAACCAATTCGTCTTATAGCTGCAGAATTGTTACCCTGCGCAGCAATATTGTTGCCGGAATCTCGATGATCCAGTCCCCAGCTCAGCTTGCACGCCGCTGGAGCCAGCATGGCAGTGCTGACCGCTTTCTGGCGGCCAATCTCAGTATTGGGCTGGGGCACTTTCTGGTGCTCTTCAACGGTGGCGCCTACCTGCCAATGATTCCCAAGGTTGCCGGCAGCTTGGGTTGTAATCCCGGCTATGGCGACTGGACGCAGGATCTGTATTTCCTTGGCCTGGGGCTCGCCTTTCCCTTGGCGCCCTGGTTGCGTAGTCGATTGGGCGACCGTGGCGGCTTGCTGCTGGCTTTTGCGCTTTTTGCTGTAGCATCGGCATTAAACGCGCTGAGCACGCAGTATGGCTGGTTTCTGTTTGCCCGCATTCTCGCTGCCTTGGCCGGGGGGCTAACTATCCCTCTGTCGCTGAGTCTGCTCCTATCTCATTACCATGCTGAGGGCAAAAGCCGCGGACTCTTTCTCTGGGGCTGGGCATCGATTACGCCCTTTGCCTTTGGTCCCTTTCTGGGTGGGCTGCTGGCAGATACCTGGGGTTGGCGCTGGCTGTTTATTTTGGATGTACCGCTTACGCTACTGGTATTTCTTGGGATTTGGTTTTGGGAAGAACCTGATCAGGATCATCCAGCGTTTGCCATGGACTGGCTAGGCTACGCATTCCTCGCCATCACTTTGAGCAGCGCTGTCATGTTTCTAAATTTCTGGGATATTGATGGGTGGTGGGATAGCACTCGCAACGAGCTACTGCTGTTATTGTGCTTGCTGGCAGCGCTGGCGCTGCTGCTGTGGAGCTGGCCGCACCGCCATTCCATTATCGATTTGCGATTACTGCGGCGGCGCAATTTTGCCCTGGCTGCTCTGGGAATTTTGCTGAGCGGATTGTTTTTTCAAGGCACCCTTGCCGTTCTGGTGGTGCTCTATCAACTCCAGTTTGGCTTCAGCGCCTATCGTATCGGGGTATTGTTGCTACCCATGGCGCTCTTGGCGCCAGTGAGTGCTGCTTTTAGCCATTGGTATCTACGCCGTCACGACCCACGCTGGCTGGGCGTGGTCGCCATGCTCTTGCTCAGCGTCTCGGCGTTTTGGATGGCGTCCTGGGCTCTGCCCGTATCCCCGGACATGCTGTGCTGGCCGCCCCTCCTGGTTGGGCTGGGCTTAGGTGCGCTGTTTGGGGTATGGGCACGCATTGGGCTCTGGGGGTTGGCGGCTACGGAAGAACTGCGCGCGGCATCGCTGCTGAACCTGCTGCGCAGCAGTGGCCAAGCTCTGGGTATTCCCATAACGGCGGTGTTTTGGGCGCGGCGCAGCATTCTGCATCGACATTTTTTGATTCAAGACCCCCAGCAACAGCATCTGGCATGGAATGCGGCGCTACAGCGTTTCTCGCCCCTTCTGACCCCGGCTGGGGCACAGGCACAACTTGCTGATCTGCTGGGACAACAAGCTGCTATGCTTGCCTTCAACGAAGTATTTACGGTGGCGGGTTGGGGCTTTCTCGCCCTCGCAGCACTTAGCCTGTTCGTTGGTCATCCGATAGCTTCCGCCGAGCCCATGTCGGAACAGATGGCCATTGCCGAAATGGTGGAGCCATGAGCTTACGCTGTCTGATTGGCTTTGTTCTCGCACTGCTGCTGTCGGGCTGTGCAAGCATCCCGCAACATCTTCCCAGAAATCCTCGCGTTGGCGCAGCGACGGGTCCGCACACACCCCAAGCAATGCGCAGGACGACGGCATGGCCGGAGCACGCCTGGTGGCGCGCGTTACATGATCATACGTTGGACCAATGGGTTACGCGTGCGCTCGCCAATAATCCAGATTTGCATGCGGCGGCGGCACGAGTATTGGCTGCCCAGGCGACGATTGGCCTGAGCAATGCCCGGCGTTTGCCGCACTTCAATGCCAATCTATCGTTCACCCAGCAATATTTCTCTGCGCAGGGATTGCATCCGGGAGCCAATGGCACCAGTAACCTCTATACCGAGATAAATCCTTTGCAAATTCAGTATCATGTGGATCTCTGGGGGCGAGATCGTGCGCTGGTACAAGCGGCTCGTGGTGCTGCGCAAATCGCACTGGCGGAACAAGCGCAAACACGGTTGCTGCTCAGTACTGCAGTGGTTCTGCGTTACGCTGGTCTGATGGGTGATAAACGACTACTACGTCAGGAGTTGGCTCTAGTGCGGCTGCAACGGCATGCGTTGGCGCTTGCGCAAGTCGCCTATCGTACGGGTATTGCTGATGAGCACGGACAGTTGCAATTGCAGGTACAGTTGGCAACGAGCAGCGAACGCATCGCCAGCTTGCGGGCCGCGTGTGCGGCGGAACGCCATGCACTGGCAGAACTGGCGGGGGAGGGGCCGGGCACGGTGCAAGCAACACCAAGCGGGGCCTTGCCGTTGCCGTCGAGTCGCCTGCCGGAGAATTTGCCCCTCGGATTGTTGGCGCATCGCCCCGACATTGTCGCCGCGCGCTGGGCGGTAGAGGCTGCGGCAGCACGGGTACACGCGGCGCGCGCGGCATTTTACCCCGATCTCAATCTACGACTCCTGGCGGGTTGGAACAGTATCAACCTGGCCGACTTGTTCAATCCGGCCAATTTTGCACACGCCGTCGGTCCAGTTCTTAGCTTGCCAATTTTTACAGGCGGTGCTCTGCGTGCCCAGTTGCGCGGGCAAAACGCCCAGTTTCTGGAAGCACAAGACCAGTACCAAGGCCGTGTTCTGGCGGCATTGCGGCAGGTGGCCGATACGTTGAGCGCCTGGGAAAAACTCCGCGAGCAGCGGCACGCACAACAACAGGTTTTGGCCACGGCCTCGCGGCAGGAATATTTGGCCCAGGGCGTCTGGCAGAGTGGTATGGCGGGCTTGTTACCCAAGCTGCGTAGTCAAATCCAGTACCTTCAGGCGGAGGAAAAAAACACCCGCTTGCAGACAGCCAGCATTCAGAATTGGGCGCTGTTGGAATCGGCTCTGGGTGGCGGTTACCGTTCGATAGAGAGGAAAAGTGTGCATGGCGGAGGGTGAACAGGAACGGCAGGGACTGCAGCGTAGCCGGCGCAATTTGTGGATACTTGCCATCGTCGTGTTGCTCTTCGCGCTGCTCTGGTTGCTGTGGTGGATCTTCATCGCCAGCCAGCGGGTGGAGAGCAATGATGCCTACGTCACCGGGAATATCGATCCCGTACCGGCGCAGGTGGATGGCACCGTACGCCGTGTCTTTGTGCAGAACACCCAGTTTGTCCATGCGGGGCAGATCCTGGCCGCAGTTCAGGGCAATCGCAGTACACTGGCCATGCAGGGCAAGGCTGCGGCCTTGGGCAGAACCGTGCGCCAGCTACGACAGGAATTCGCGCAGGTGCAAGAGATACAGCAAAGTATCGTCGCAAAACAAGCCACCCTACAAAAGCTAACAGACAATCTGCAGCGCTATCGTCGCGCCCAGGCAAGTGGCTCCGTGGCGGTGATCCAAATTAGCGATACCGAACAGGACGTCGTCAGTCAGGCGGCACAGATTGCGGCCTTGCACGCACGCTTGCGGGCGGCGCGCGCCTTGGTGGATGGCACCAATATTGCCAATAATCCACAGGTGCGGGCTGCTGTAACGGTCTTCGAGAAGAGCTATATAACTTGGTTGCGCCGCGATATCCGCGCCCCCGTCAGCGGATATATCGCGCAACGCGCGGTACAGCCAGGGCAGATGGTGAAAGTGGGAGAGCGCTTGTTTTCCATCGTTCCCTTGCAGCCCCTATGGGTGGTCGCCAACATCAAGGAAACGGAGATGGCGAAGATTCGTCCGGGAGATTCCGTGATTCTGACGAGCTACTATTACGGTGGTGGCGTGCGTTACCATGGGCTGGTCGAAGGCTTGTCGCCCGGTGCCGGGAGCGCCTTTAGCATCCTGCCGCCGGAGAATGCCACGGGAAATTACATCCATATCGTCGAACGGGTTCCGCTTCGCATCTCTCTGCCCAACAAGGAGTTGGCTCAGCATCCACTGCGTCCCGGCCTGTCGATGCAAGTGCAGATTCAGATCCACGGCGGACATCCTCAAAATGTCTTGCATCCCCTAACGCAAACCCCCGCCAGGGGCTACGAAACCGACCTGTTCCAGCAGGACCTGCAACGGGCGCGGGTAAAGGCACAACAGATCATTCAGAAAAATACGGGAGGAGAAAAAGCATGAGTAGCGATCTAGCTGCTGATGACCAGCAACGACTCCGCCAAACGCCAATTTTCACCGCTTGGCCGCCGTCTTTGTTACAGGAACTATTGGCACAGAGTCGGCAACGGGAATTGTCTGCGGGCACGCTACTGTTTTTTGAAGGGGCGAAGGCAGAGGCGTTTTATTTTCTCCTTTCGGGCACCGTTCACCTTGTTGCCGCAGCCAGCACCGGCGACGAAAAGATCATTGAAATCATGCAGGCGGGAGATCTGTTCGCCGAGGCTGTTGCCTTTTTGGGTGGTCGCTATCCGGTCACCGCCCGGGCAGAGGGTAGTAGCAACGTTCTGGAAATCCCGCTAGCGCTTTTTATGCAACATCTAGAAGCCAGGCCACAACTGATGCGTCAGATGTTGGCGCGGTTGAGCATGCGTCTGCATTTTTTGGTCAAGGAATTGCGTCAACTCAGTGTTGAGAGTGCGGAGCAGCGCGTGCTTCATTATCTCCTGGAATTGACCCCCGAGGGGCAGGGCAGGGTATTGCTGGAATTGCCGGCAAAGAAGGCAGCGATCGCTACGCGCCTGGGGCTGACCCCAGAAACTCTCTCTCGTATTCTGCGCAAGCTACAAAACAAAGGCCTGATCGCAGTCCATGGACGCCAACTGGAGATCCCCGATTTGCAGGCGCTACAGCGTGCGCTGCTGTCTTTTTGAAGATCGCCGCGTCACGTTTGTTACTAGCCATTGTACGCTTTATCGGACCTTCGCATTGATGACCATACCGTGCCCCACAAATTAGGCGCGGGGCAGCAGACGGTCCAGCGCATTCGCAAATGCCTGGCGATCAGCCTGACTCAGGGTAGCGGGGCCAGCAGTGCGCACCCCGGAGTCCCGGAGTTGCTCCATCATGTCACGAATCCGCAGGCGCTCGCGGATGGTGTCGGGGGAATAACGCTCCCCGCGCGGGCTGAGGGCATGACTGTTTTTCTCTAGAACAGCGGCAGCCAGCGGAATATCGGCGGTGATTACCAGGTCATCCGCTACGATTTGCCGGATGATTTCCTCGTCGGCCACATCAAAGCCGCGTGCCACGACCATCGTGCGGATATAGGCAGAACGGGGTACGCGCAAGGGTTGATTGGCTACCAGGATCAAAGGCAGCCTCAGACGATTACTGGCGCGGTACAAAATGTCTTTGATGACGTTGGGGCAAGCGTCGGCATCAACCCATATATGCATGAGAGAACTCTTGAAAGTCTTTAGGTTGGCGCACCATGTCACAGATGTGACTTGCCGACAATGTGCGCCGGTACCGGTGCCCAAGCGTCTGGCGAGCCAACGTTAGGGATACCGTTTTTCCCGCGTACGTTACCTCTGCCGCAAGAGTTGATAACTGTGCTCGGCGATCATGCGGTCTTCGTCAGTGGGGATGCAGAGGATCTCGACAGGGCTTTCTGACCGGGAAATGCGCCGTTGCCCGGTTTGATTGGCGGCGTTGTCCAGAACAAAACCCAAGGCCCCCAGGGGGGTGCAAATCAGCTCGCGCAGCAAGGGCGCGTGCTCCCCAATGCCACCGGTAAAGACCAGGCGATCGGCTCCTCCGAGTACCGCCAGATAGCAACCAATCATCTTGCGCACACTGTAAGCAAAGGCGTCGATGGCAAAGGCGGCATGTGGATCATTTTCGCGTGCCGCCAGCAGTACCTGCATGTCACCACTGAGGCCGGAAAGGCCCAAAAGACCCGAGAGATGATTCAGGATGCGTTCGAGTTGATTTGCGCTATAGCCCTTTTCCTCCAGCAGATAGAGAAGTACTCCGGGGTCGAGATCGCCACAGCGAGTGCCCATGACGATGCCCCCAGTGGGGCTGAGCCCCATGCTGGTATCCACGCAATTGCCATCCTGTACCGCGGCAAGGCTCGCGCCGTTGCCCAGGTGGGCGATGATCGTGCGCCCCGGTGTTGGAATTTGGGTGAGGATGTATTCGTAAGAAAGGCCATGAAATCCGTATTTGCGTACCCCCTCCTGCCAAAGATTGCGGGGCAAGGGATAGCGGGCCGCGAGTTCCGGGATCGAGCGATGAAAGGCGGTATCGAAGCAGGCAAATTGCGGCGTCTTGGACCAGTGTTGGCTCACAGCCTCCATGACGGCGATTTCGGCGGGAAGATGCAGAGGTGCGAAGCGCAGGGAGGCGCGCAGGGTTTGTAGAACATGTTCGTCTATGGCGCAGTGTTCGCGTAGCTCCGGTCCGCCCGAGACCACGCGATGGCCAATAGCGGAAAGCTGCTCCAGACCCAGTTCCTGAAACAAATCCAGTAACGCCTTCAGAGCACTGGAGAGATCTGGAAAAGCGGCAGTGCGATCCAGTCGCCGATCTCCCCGCCACCAAAATCGTCCGACACTCTGACCGATGCGCTCGATCGCGCCTTCTCCCTTGCGCTGCACTACCTCGCCGGCAAAATCGTACAGGGCGAATTTGAGCGACGACGATCCACTGTTCAGGGCGAGAATGTACTCCGACACCGGGTTTCCTCAGCTATCGAGCCAGGAGGGATCAGCGACGCGATCGCGGAGACGTTGCAAGAAGCGCGCAGCGTCGGCGCCAAAGATCACGCGATGGTCGCAACTTAGGGTGAACTCGCTGTTCCCGTCCGCCTGGGTGGCCGCGATCGCCAGGATGGCGGCCGCACCGAGCGGCACAATTGCGTCGAAATTGTGTACGACGTCAAAGACCCCCAGGTTGGAGAGGTAGAACGTACCGCCCCGATAATCCTCGGGGGCCAGCCTGCCTCTTTTGATTTTTCCCAGCAGGATGCGCCAGTCCTCCGCAAGCTCTTTTACCGGACGCCGTGCTGCATCCCGCAAGACCGGCGTCAGCAAGGCATCCCCGGTATCAACGGCAATCGCCACATCTACCCGTTCGCGCTTGGCCAGGCCCTGCGGCGTCCAGAGATGGTTGAACCACGGGTCTTCCGCCACGGTAAGGGCACAGGCACGCGCCAACGCCAGAGTCAGACTCTGCTTGCTTGCCTTTGCCCGCGCCTGGAGGGCGGCGAGGGGTAGGCGTGCAGTGATCTGAAAGGTCGGCGTATAGACGGCATCCTGCATATTGCGGGCGGCGGCGGCGCGCATCCCTGGGAGGCGTTCCATCTGGTAGCTGGGTCCCGCCGTGAGATCGGGTAGCGGGCCACGCAGGGCTGCGGCAAGGACGGCGCGGCTGTCGATCGGGCCGCTGCCCAGGCTGCGAAGATCTATCCCCAACTCCTGCGCGAGGCCGCGGGCATAGGGGCTGGCGCGGGCGCCGTCGGCCAAGGTTGGTGACGCAGGTAATGGCGAAGAATGCGATGGTACTGTCGGCGGAGGATTCTCCTTTTGCACGGACTGCTGTGCGGGGGTTTTTGGGGCAGGCGCCGTTCTTTCTGCGGCTTGTTGCGGTTTCGGCGGTGCGACGGGGGCTTGCGGGACCGCGGGCGCAGCATCCTGCGCATCTGTGCTAGCGTCTAGTTCCTCTTTGCTGTCCACCAACCAGGCGATGGCCGAGCGCACCGGAATATCGGTATCTACCGGCGCCAAGGGGCCGGCCAGATAACCATCCTGAAAGGCTTCCACATCCAGTATGGCCTTGTCCGTCTCGACCTCAGCCAAGGCATCGCCTTTTTTTACCGCCTCGCCCACGGCCTTGTTCCAGCGCGTCAGACGCCCGGTCTGCATGGTATCCGACAAAACCGGCATGGTGATTTCGTGTTTCATGCGGAATCTCCTTGCGTATGGAGCAAATCTCTGGTTGCCTTTATCACTTGCTGGACATCCGGGATGCTGGCGGCCTCCAGGGCGGCGTTAAAGGGGGTGGGCAAATCAATGCCCGCGACGCGCTGGATGGGACGATCAAGGTAATAGAAACAGCGCTCTTGCAGGCTCGCGACAATTTCTGCGCCAGCTCCGGCAAAGCGACAGTCCTCTTCCAGCACCAGTGCGTGATGGGTCTTGGCAACGGACTGCACACAAGTTTCCCAATCGATGGGCGAGAGACTACGCAGGTCGACGACCTCCATTTCGATCCCCTCTTTTGCCAGTTCGTCCGCTGCTGCTAAGGCCACTTCCACCATGCGCGAATACGCGATGCAGCTCAGGTCCCGTCCCGCTCGGCGGACGAGCGCCGCATGCATGGGGAGCGCCGTTCCGGCAGTCTCCAGTTCGGCCTTGCGAAAGTAGAGCATCTCGTGTTCGAGGACGATGACTGGGTCATCAGAGCGAATGGCCTGGTGCAGTTGCCAATAGGCGTCCTGTGGGGTCACGGGAACCACTATACGCAGGCCAGGGACGTTCATCAGGGTATGTTCGAGACGCTGGGAGTGCTGCGCCCCTAGTTGCTTGGCGACCCCGCCCGGCATGCGCACCGTCAGCCCCATGGGAAACTGGCCGCCGGACATGAAGGGGATCTTTGCCGCCATGTTGATCAGGGCATCAAGGGCGAGAAGGGCGAAGTTGATGGTCATGATCTCGACTACCGGCCGTAACCCGAGCATCGCCGCCCCCACGCCGAGGCCGGTAAAGCTGTTTTCGGAGATGGGCGTATCGCGTACCCGCCATTCGCCATATTTGGCTAATAAGCCCTCGCTGACCCGATAGGTGCCGCCATAGAGACCGACATCTTCGCCCAAAAGAAAGACATTTTCGTCCTGCGCCATCTCTTCATCCAGGGCGCGGTTCAACGCTTGCCAATAGAGCATCGTGGTCATGCTTCCGGCCTCCCGAAGAAGTCCTCAAAACGGCGATTTTTCTGAAAAATCGTCTGCGCGTCCTGCATGCTGGGAGCGGGTGCCGCCTGGGCTTCGGCCAGGGCAGCCTGCATCTCCTCTGTGATTTCGGCCTGTAGACGCTGGAGCCCCTCGGCACTCAGATGCCCGGCGGCACAGCAATGCTCCTGAAATTGCAGCAGGCAATCGCCCGCCGGGCAATTGGCCTGACCCGCCATCTCGCCTTCGAGGGTGTTGATGGGATCCTGCCGTTCGAAGGCTTGCACCTCGCTCGTTGGGCGGTAGGCGCCGGGATCGGCCATGGAATGCCCGCGATAGCGATAGGTTTCGAATTCGAGAAACTGCGGTCCATCTCCGGCGCGAATGCGCGCCAAGGCCTGCTGACTCGCCTGCTGCACGGCTAGCACGTCCATGCCGTTGATGCGTTCGGCCGGGATGTTATAGGCGCAGGCGCGGCGATAAACCTCGACCACGGCGGAATGCCGATGGATTTCCGTGCCGATCTGGTAGTGGTTGTTCTCGCAGAGGAAGAGAATGGGCAGATGCCAGAGTGCCGCCATGTTCAGGGACTCGTGAAAGGTCCCCTGGTTGACCGCGCCGTCGCCAAAAAAGCAAAGCACCGCCTCGGGGAGCTGGCGATAGGCAACGGCATAGCCGGCCCCGAGGGCAATGGGAAAAGTCTCCCCGACAATGGCGTAACCCCCGAGAAAGCGCCGTTCGGCATCAAAGAGGTGCATCGAGCCACCCATGCCGCCGCTGACCCCAGTCTTCTTGCCGAACAGCTCCGCCAGTATGGCTGCCGCCGGAATGCCGCGGAGAAGGGCATGAACGTGCTCGCGGTAGGTGCTGACAATGTAGTCACCCGGTTCGGCACAACTGAGCACCCCACTGGCCACAGCCTCTTCACCGGGGTAGAGATGCAAAAAGCCGGCAATGTTTCCGGCGGCATATTCCTGCGCCGCCGTCTCCTCCAAAGCACGGGCACGCAGCATCTGACGTAAGAGAGAAACCGGGTCGACGTTATGCATGGCTAGTCTCCGGTAGAAACTCATCCAGGGCCTTGGTGAGGGGCACCAGGTACATCAACGCCGGCCCCCCATGCATGAGCACTGCCTGGAAGCCGGCACTCATAATCTCATCGCGACTCGCCCCGGCCTTGACCGCCCCATGCACATGCAGGGCAATGCACCATTCACACTGCGCCGCGACCGCCAGCTCGACATTGATGAGTTCCTTTTGCGCCTTGCTCAGCGCCGGGCTGCCCTCAGCCTTGCCCATAAAGGCAAGAAAACTATTGATTTCGGCTGGATATTGTTCCTTTAGCCGTACCGTGAGTTCCTCGATTTGCGTGATGCGATCCTGCATTTCTGGCATGGCTACCGTTCCTCCTGCGTAAGAGAATTCCGATAAATACCTCTCAATTTAGGGTAGACGCCAAGCCGCGTTTCAGCAAGTACAATTGCCCAAGCGTACGCCGGGCTCGCCGAGCAGTAAGGCGGCAACCGAGGGCTCATTTATCGTGCTTTCTTGAGGGATGCAGCGGGTTTTGCATTGTCCGTCGTATTGCGGCACCGTCCGCTTCGATCGCGGCAATAGCCGGATGCAGCGAGCGATTCAGGGTGTTGAGAAAGCGAATTTGATGTTGTGCCTGGCGGTCCATCAGCCGATGGATGGCCAGCTTCGCGAAGTCTGCCAAAACCATCCACATGAGGTTGTACACCCAAATGAGGCCGATGGCCGCCCAGGGAATGGCTGGCATTAGCCAGCCGAACGCGACGATGGCGATGCCGACAATCTGGGTGCCAAGAATGGCGATCAGCAGGATGGGCGCAGGATAGGGCGGTTTCCAGAAGGGACCGCGGGTGCGTGTCAAAAAGAGCATCAGGTGCCCGCCGGCAATGAGCTGCAAAAACATCACCGTTTGCAGTTCCCAATTGGACAGATTGAATGCGAAACGGCCAATCAGGTAGAGGACGAGGGTGCCGCCCAAGGCGAGAAGGCCCATCATCGATGCCAGACTCAACACCCGCGCCATCTCCCAATGTACGGGTTTTTTTTGCACTGCCGTGCGGTCCCAGGCGATGCTCATGATGGGGATATCGTCGAGGAGGGAGAGGAGCACCACCATGATCGCCGTGAGCGGATAGGAATTGAAGATGAGCATGGTGAGCACAACAAAGAAGAGGATGTCGAGGGTCATCGCAATGCGATACACCGTATAGCTCATCATCCGCTCGAAGATGCGCCGCGCCTCCTCGACGGCCTTGACGATGACATTCAGTCCTGGGGCGGTGAGGATCAGCGCCGCTGCCGCGCGAGCGGCATCCGTGGCGCCGGAAACGGCAATGCCCACGTCTGCCTGTTTGAGGGCAGGGGCGTCATTTACCCCATCGCCGGTCATGGCGACGATATGACCGCGTTGCTGCAACACCTTGACGATGGCGTATTTGTGCTCGGGAAAGACCTGGGCAAAACCATCGGATTTTTCGATTTCCGCCGCCAGCCCTTCGTCCAGTTGCCCGGTCTCGGCATATTTCGACAAACGCTCGCCGACGGTGAGGATATGGGTACCGAGATGCAGTTGTCCGGCGATTTCGCTGGCGATGGCTTGATGATCACCGGTCACCATCTTCACCTCGATACCATGATTCTGCGCCTCGATGATCGTGTCTTTGGAATCCACCCGCGGCGGATCGAAGAGGGAAAGAATCCCAAGAAATTGCCAAGTCGCCCCGTCATCATCCGAGCGTGCCACACCCAGGGTGCGGAAGCCCTTGGCAGCGAGGTCTTCCACTACTTTTTCCGCCCTGGCGCGCTCGTCGCCCGTAAGCTTGGCCATCTCCATGAGCACCTGGGGGGCGCCCTTGGAGGTACGGAAGCCTTTGCCGTCGGAGCCTTGAATCTGGCCCTCAGTACGCTTGGAGACCGGGTCAAAGGGGATGAATTTATGCTGTTGGAAGCCTTCCAATTGCCGAGTATGATCCTTGAGGCCGGCGAGCACCGCCAGATCGATGGCATCGGCATCCTCCTCGCGCGAGGCGAGGGCGGCAGCCACGATCACTTCCTGTTCCTCTTTGGCCTGAAACAGCACCGTATCCCCTAGGGTGATCTTGTTTTGCGTGAGGGTACCGGTCTTGTCGGAGCAGAGGATATCGACCCCGGCCATCTCCTCGATGGAGGTCAGGCGCGACACGATCGCCTTCATGCGCGACAGAGCCAAGGCCCCCAAGGCCATGGTCACCGACAATACGGCGGGCATGGCGACGGGGATCGAGGCGACGACCACCACCAAGACAAAGGCAAGGAGCTCGAGAAAGGACAGGCCGCGCACCAGCTCGACGACAATCAGGATCGTTGACAGCGCCAAGGCAAGAACAATGAGAAAATTGCCGATATCCAGCACCGCCCTCTGGAAGTGGGAGACGGGCGCTGCCTTTTGCACTAGGCTGGCAGTGCGACCGAAGAAGGTCTTGCTGCCGGTGGCGTAGACCACGGCCAACATCTCTCCTTGTTTGGCAATGGTGCCGGAGTAAGCGAGAGCACCGGCCTTTTTGTTCACCGGCAGAGACTCGCCGGTCAAGGCCGATTGATCGACGGAAAGATAATCGCCAGAGAAGAATTTTACATCGGCCGGCAATACATCCCCCAGGCGCACGCTGATCACGTCACCGGGCACCAGGGTACTCGCGTCAATCTCTTGCCATTGGCCGTCGCGCAGGGCTCGGGCCTTTAGGGCAAGCTGGTTTTTTAGAGCATTGAGGGCGTCGGCAGCACCTTTCTCTTCCCAAAAGCCGATGCCTCCATTTATCAACAGCATGGCGAAGATGACGAAAAAGCTCTTCCAATCGCCATTGATCGCGGAGAGCAGCGCTGCCACCTCAATCATCCACGGGATGGGTGCCCAAAAATAGGAGACGAGGCGCCGCCACAAGGGCATCTCCTTTTCTTCGAGGGCATTACTGCCATACTGTTGCAAGCGCTGCATCGCCTGGTCCGCGCGCAACCCTTTCTCGCTACTTTCCAGTGCCTGGAAGCTCGCCTCCAGCCCCATCTGCTCCCACTCTTGCGGATTGTGTTCTGCCAGCATTCCCCACCTCACTTTTACAGCGTTGCTTTGGCACAAAGATTTGGCACAAAGATATAATGGGATAGATCTATATGATAGAGTAGCACACGCAGAATCGGACCGAATGGCCGACCTATCGCTTCGTCGACGGATGAACTCCGCCTGCCTTGTCATAGCGGCATAGACGCTCTTTTGCTGAAGGATCGACGGTCACGAGCTCCTGCAACCGCGTGCCAAAGGCGCTAAACGCATACCTGCGATTGCATAATGCGTCATCATCTGGATAATCGTCCTCAAGTATCTGATTATATCTCGCGCCTCACAGCGGAATTTGCACAATGACTGCTAGAGGCCTGCTCCGCGAGACAGGAGATGACTGGTATCCGTCGCCAAAGTATGAAAAAGTAATACCTGTTATAACCCAGCAGGAGGCACACATCATGACTGCCGCTATTTCCCGTCCGGTGTCGGTCAAGTTGGATCAGGAAACCCGTGTACGCATGGAGCAGTTGGCGAAAGCTCGGCGCCGGACAACCCACTGGATCATGCGCGAGGCTATCCAGCAATACGTCGAACGGGAGGAAAAGCGCGAAGCGTTCCGACAGGCAACGCTCGAAGCGTGGGAGGATTTCCAGATGACCGGTTTGCACGCGACTGCCGATGAAGTGGACGCATGGCTGGCCAGTTGGGGTACGGACCATGAGTTGCCAGCGCCTGTATGCCACAAGTGAAATATGCTCCAGGAGCCATCCGGGATTTACAACGGCTGCGCGAGTTCTTGCGTCCGCAAAATCCGGCAGCGGCTCGGCGAGCAGGTGAAACCATCCTGCAGTCCGTTCAGATTCTGCGGCATCAACCGCATATTGGCCGACCTGTTGAGGATATGTCTGAGGACTACCGGGAGTGGGTGATCGAATTCGGCGATAGCGGTTATGTAGCGCGTTATCGCATCGACGCAGAGGTGGTCACTATCTTAGCCATCCGCCACCAGAAAGAGGCCGGGTACTGATCCAGAAAAACCACCCAGAATCGGAAGAGGCGCAATATTTGGCTATCTGACTACCTATCTAGCGAGCTTTCGTGCTTATTGCAAAACGTTAGCGGATGACGCAGATCAATCTGGTGATCGATACGGGAGCGAGAGAAATCTGGGCCGACCAAGTACAATTTTTAGAGATGAGAATGCAGAATCACGCTGTGCCCGGTCATTGCCTTGGGTTTCGCTAGTCCTAGCAAATCCAGTACGGTCGGCGCAATGTCGGCGAGACCAGCGCCGATGCCCAGGCGCGCGCCTGGCTCGCCGAGTAGCAAGAAGGGCACAGGATAGACGGTGTGCTGGGTATGGGGTTCGCCACTGACGGGGTCGACCATTTCATCGCAGTTGCCATGATCGGCGGTGAGGATCACGCGATAGCCCTGCGCCAGGGCCGTTTGCACCACACGGTGAAACTGTAAGTCGAGAGTCTCTACCGCATGCAGGATGGCGGGGATCTTGGCGGTATGACCGACCATGTCGCCATTCGCAAAATTCACCAGTACAAAGGCGTAGCGATCTGCCTGAAGAGCGGCAATGATGTGGTCTGCTACCTCCGGCGCACTCATCTCTGGTTGCAAGTCGTAGGTGGCAACGGCGGGGGAGGAGATGATCTCACGCTTTTCGTTGGGAAAAGGTTCTTCCCGTCCGCCATTGAAAAAGTAGGTTACATGGGCGTACTTCTCGGTCTCGGCACAATGGAATTGTGCCAGTCCGGCATCGGCAATGACTTCCGCCAAAACCTGTTGCGGGATTTCCGTGGGAAAGAGCAGCGGCAGTTCGAATTGCTCGTCGTAGGCGGTCATGCAGGTGCTGGGCCGTGCTTTTTCGCCGCCACGATCGAAATTGTGAAAGTCCGGCAGGGCAATCGCAGAGCAGAGTTGCCGCATGCGGTCGGAGCGGAAGTTGAAAAAAAGTACCGGCTCGTCGGCAGCAATGCGTGCCTTCTCTGGATTGCCAATCACGGTCGGCTGGATAAACTCATCACCGCCATCCCGCTTCCAGCCATCGCGCACAGCGCTTTGTGCGTCCTTTGCGCTCTCGCCCTTGCCCAACAACATGGCCTTCCAGGCCTTTTCCGTGCGTTCCCAATGCTGCGCTCGATCCATAGCGTAGTAACGACCGGAGAGGGTGGCAATATATCCCTTGCCGAGCTTCTGGAGCGCATCTTCCAATTGCGTGACGAAACGATTGGCGCTGCGCGGTGGCGTATCCCGCCCATCGCTGATGAAGTGGATGACCGGCTCCATGCCCGCCTGCACCAGCGGTGGCAACAAGCCCAGAAGATGTTCAATGTGCGAATGCACGCCGCCGTCGGAGACCATGCCAAGCAGATGGATGCGTTTACCCTTTTGCAGTATCGCTTCCCAGTTGGTCAGCTTTTCCAAACTACCGTCGGTGATGGCATCGGCAATGCGCAACAGATCCTGTTTGAGAATGCGCCCCGAGCCGAGGGTCAGGTGCCCAACTTCGGAATTGCCAAACTGCCCGTCCGGCAGGCCCACCGCCCGCCCAGAGGCTTGCAGGGCACTGTGCGGATGGCTGGCAAAGTAGTGGTCCAGGTGCGGTGTGCGGGCCTGCGCCCAACCATTGAAGGCGCGATTAGGATTGAGACCAAAGCCATCAAAAATGACCAACAAGACTTTCTTTTCTGGCATCCAGTACTCCTTGCGAGCGACCAGCGTGCATTAACGATGTAAAGATCTCTCCAGCTCCAGCACCTGGCGAGTGGTGGCGAGAATGGTATCCGGGTTGAGACTGATGGAATCGATGCCCAAGCGCACCAGATATTCGGCCATTTCCGGATAGTCCGAGGGAGCCTGGCCACAGAGCCCGGAGTGGATATGATTGCGTTGGCATCCCTCTACCGCTTGCCGAATCAGGACTTTCACCGCCGGATCACGCTCATCGTAATCGAAAGCGACAACGGCGGAGTCACGATCGACCCCCAATGCCAGTTGGGTCAGATCGTTGCTACCGATGGAGAAGCCATCGAAGCGTTTGGCAAACTCATCAATCAATAGCACGTTGCTGGGAACCTCGCACATGGCATAGACCTGCAAACCGTTCTCGCCGCGGCGCAGACCAAACTCTGCCATTTTCGCCAACACCGCATCGGCCTCTTCTACGCGGCGGACAAAGGGCAGCATGACGATGATATTGTCCAGGCCCATTTCTTCGCGCACGCGCCGGATGGCACGGCATTCCAGGCGAAAGCCCTCCTTATAATTGGGGTGGGCATAACGCGAGGCGCCGCGAAAACCGAGCATGGGATTTTCTTCCTGGAGCTCAAAATCGCTACCGCCAATCAGCGCCGCATACTCGTTACTCTTAAAGTCCGAAGTGCGCAGCACTACGGGCCTGGGATAGAACGCCGCAGCAATGGTCCCCACGCCCTCAGACAGCCGCTGCACAAAATATTCTTCCGGGCTGGGGTACTCGGCGGTCCTTTTTTTGATCTCCCGGCGCACCTTGTCATCCGTAATCCGTTCTGGATGCAACAAGGCCAGAGGATGGATTTTGATAGCATTGGCGATGATGAATTCCATGCGCGCGAGCCCCACGCCATCATTGGGCAGGGCCTGCAATTGAAAGGCAAGCTCTGGGTCGCCAAGGTTCATCATGATTTCCGTTTTTGGACGCGCCAAGCCAGAAAGATCGGTTTCCACTATGTCAAAGCGCAAGGCGCCAGCATACACATTGCCCACTTCTCCCTCGGCACAGGAGATGGTCGCCGGCTCCCCGTCGGGGATCTTGCTCATGGCATCTTCCGCCCCGACCACTGCCGGAATCCCCAGCTCGCGGGCAATGATGGCGGCGTGGCAGGTCCGCCCACCGCGCTCGGTGACGATACCTGCGGCTAGCTTCATTATGGGTTCCCAGTCTGGCGTGGTGTTGTCCGCAACCAGGATTTCGCCCGGCTGGAAATAGTGTAACTCCTCCAAAGTAGCGATGTGACGCGCTGGCCCGGTGGCAATTTTGCTACCGACGGCGCGGCCATTGGCAAGTGCCGTTCCCCGCTCGCGCAGATAGAATTCTTGCAATATCTGGCCTTTACGTTGTGATGCCACAGTCTCCGGCCGTGCTTGCACGATGTAGAGCTGCCCGTCTTCGCCGTCCTTGGCCCATTCCATGTCCATGGGCCGATCCTCGCCAATCTGTTTGCTGTAATGCTCTTCAATCTTGATGGCGTAATCGGCGAGGGTGAGGATATCCTCGTCTGCCAGGGAGAAACGCTGCTGTTCTGCTGCCTTGGTGGCGATGTTGCGCACACCGTGGTGCGTACTCCCATTGGCATAGACCATCTTCAGCTTTTTGCTGCCCAGCACCCGCCGCAGAACGGCACGTTTGCCGCGCCGAAAACCGGACTTAAAGACATAGAATTCATCGGGATTCACCGAGCCCTGCACGACGTTTTCCCCTAGCCCGTAAGAAGAGGTGATGAAGATGACGTCGCGAAAGCCCGTTTCCGTATCGAGCGAAAACATGACGCCGCTACTGGCGAGATCGGAGCGCACCATCTTCATGACACCAATCGACAGTGCGACATGGAAATGATCGAAGCCCTCATCCATACGATAGTGGATGGCGCGATCGGTAAAAAGACTGGCAAAACAGCGGCGGCAGGCATCGAGTAGATCGGCTTCGCCACTGATGTTGAGATAGGTATCCTGCTGTCCGGCAAAGCTCGCCGTGGGCAGGTCCTCCGCGGTGGCAGAGGAGCGGATCGCAAGAGAGAGGTTGTCGCCGTATTCCTCGCGCAAGCGCGCGTAGGCGGCAAGGATCTCGTCTTGCAGCTGATCCGGTAACTCCAGACTATAAATCAATTCCCGTGCTGCCTTGCCACGTCGTGCAAGATCTTCTACCTGATGCGGTTGTAAGCCATCTAGGATCTTGTGCAATTTGGGCCAGGCTTGGTGACGATCGAGTAAATCGCGGTAGGCATGCGCAGTAATGGCGAAGCCATTGGGTATCAGTACCCCCAGCGGGCGTAGCGCGCGATACATTTCCCCCAAAGAGGCATTTTTGCCACCCACCAAGGCAAGGTCGCCAATACCGATTTCTGCAAAGAAGCGGATGTATTCCATCTTGGAAATCTCCACAACAGATAAGCTCCTTTGAAGATAGACCCCACTCTTGGCTATCGCAAGTGTGACTCTGTCTGGAGCTGGCATTCCGCCGGATTTGGGGCAGCAGTGTCTGGCCAACTGCGCCGCAGCTCTGGTAGGGGACGTTGCAGCAGAAGTTCAAGACGCTCCACTTCGGGTCGAAACTTATTGATTAACCAGGCCTTAGCGCGTGGATCGATGGCTGGCTTCTGCTCTTCCCGGAGAAAGATATTACGCCAGATATATTCGCCCCAACGCTGCGGGAAAAAGTACTCGCCAACGGTCCGGCTCAAGGGGTTTCCCGCCAATCTGCGCGCCCAATTTCCGCGTGGACGCGCATAATGATTGTGCGCGCGATGGAAATCGATCTCTTGGAAGGGCATGGGAGAAAGCTCCAAAAACGCCGCTAGGTTTTCCAAGACTTGTAGAGGTCTACGTGTAAGATCCTCTAATAGCAGAACTGCGACGTGCTCGCGAGTAAAGAGAGAAAAATAGCGCTGAATTTGATCATGATATAGGCCTAGCTCAACATATAACTGCGATACCCCCCAGCCTTTATCCGCGCGCATCCAATCGCGCTGTAGAGCGCTGAAAAAGTCGAGATCAGTGACCCCTTCATTAAAATCCATAAGGTACTGAGCATAGGCACGTTGCACCGGATCGCGCAAGATAATGATAATTTTGGCTTGCGGGCTCCGCTGCGCAATTTCCCGCGCCGCAATCTCCGACCAAAGGTAAGATGGGCTGGCGTCGCCCAGATATTGCACTTTGTCCACACCTTGGTATAGCCGCAGATAGTTATCTTCCGAATCAATATAACGGATACAATGACGTTGCTCTGGCGCAGGCTGTGGATGGGTAAAAAAATGCGGCTCCTTCAATTCCGGAAAGTAAATTTCCGGATGCTGTTTGAGATATGCCCACAGGGAGGTGGTTCCGCTTTTTACCGCACCTACCACAAATAAGTTAGGCCATTTTTCTATCTTAGTCATTTTCTATCGCATGAAAAGAAAAGCCTGCATGACGCAAGGTTTGCGCCAATATGCTCGGAGAGAGAGTGCTGGGTAGAGGGCCAAGCCGAAGCCGGTAGGCCCAATTTCCTTGGTCCAATCCAGGCACAATCTGCAACTTGGCAATGCCCGCACGCCTAGCATCTTGCCAGGCGGCCTCAGCAGTGCGAGTGCTGGGGTAACCTGAAGACCAAAGAAAATGCTCCTCAACCACCTGCGCAGCTATGTCTGGAGCCGATGCATTAAGAGTGGCCACTGCCAGATCACTGACCTCTACCGGCGTTGTCGCCGTAATCCCCAGTGTCTGCGCTGCGCCGGTGTTCAACTGCAGCAGCCCAAAACTATCCGCTGGGCTTTTACGGTCGATCAGCAGCACCACACTGCGATGGTTGGTCAGATTCTCAACGCGCGCGCAGGAAGGTGAGGGCAGGACGCTGCTGGCAGCCGTAAGTTGATCTGAAGAACTTAGTTGCATTCCTGATCCATCATCCTGCCAGGCGAGCCAGGTAGCCATGCCCCGTTGCGGAAGTTGCTTGGCCGTCGCAATCTGAGCCAACTGGCAATCACTCTGTAAAACTGGAGTTGCCCCCGCTATGGCAAAGGGAGTAAAGAGCAGGAGCACAGCGGCAAGGTAGCGCGGCAGGAGCACTTATGCAGCTCCCTTGGCAAACAGAGCACGCAGAGTCCCCAGATAAATCTGCGGTAGCCGTTCCAGATCCGTTAGTTCAACCTGCTCGTTAATCTTGTGGATGGTGGCATTTCTCGGTCCCAGTTCGACCACTTCACCACCCAACTGGGCGATGAAGCGACCGTCGGAAGTTCCTCCACCCGTAGAAAGCCGAGCCGGGCATCCCATAATTTGCGTGATGCCATCCTGTACGGCATCCAGCAGTTTACCCGGCGCGGTGTAGAACGGCGGCCCCGAGAACTGCCAGTCCAGCTCATAACGTAAATGCTGGCGGTCGAGAATTGCCCGCACTGCGGCCTGTAAGCCCTCCACCGTGGAGGCAGGTGAAAAGCGAAAATTGAACTGTAGCTCCAGTACCCCGGGGATGACGTTGGTAGCACCGGTACCGGCATGGATATTGGAAATCTGCAAGCGCGTGGGGGGAAAATCCGGGCTGCCGTCATCCCAGTTGCGTTCCACCAGCTCGTTCAACGCAGGCAGGGCGCGATGGATGGGATTCTCCGCCTTTTCCGGATAGGCGACATGGCCCTGCACGCCGAGGATGCGCAACTGCGCATTTAGTGAACCACGGCGCCCATTTTTAACGACGTCTGCCAAAGTATCCTCGGAGGACGGCTCGCCCACCAGACAATAGTCGATACGCTCGCCGCGGGCACGCAGTTGCTCTACCACATGGCGAGTGCCATGGGTTGCGACGCCTTCTTCGTCGGAGGTGATCAGAAAGGCGATGCGCCCCGGATGCTCCGGCGACTCCTGCAAAAAATCCTCGGTCGCCACCAGCATCGCCGCCAAGCTGCCTTTCATGTCGGCAGCACCACGGCCATAGAGACTCCCGTCGCGAATTGTGGGCATAAATGGATTGCTGTGCCAGGCATCCAGCGGACCCGTTGGCACCACATCGGTATGACCCGCAAAGCAGAAAATTGGGCCGTCCGTACCATGCATGGCCCAAAAATTTTCTACGCCACCGGCTGGCATGCGTTCAATCGCAAATCCGAGTTTTTCCAGTCGCGCTATCATCCAGTCCTGACAGCCGGCATCTTCAGGCGTCACGGAGCTGCGCGCGATCAGCTCCTTGCTGTAGTCGAGAACGCGCATCAGAGATCGCGCAGAATTTCGTTGATGCCGACCTTGCTCAGGGTCTTGGCATCGACCTTTTTGACGATAACGGCACAGTAGAGACTGTAGCTACCATCCTTGGATGGCAGGTTGCCGGACACGACTACCGAACCGGCAGGAACGCGGCCATAGCTGATCTCACCGGTGCTGCGGTCGAAGATACGGGTGCTGGAACCCAAGAATACCCCCATGGAAATGACTGAGCCTGCCTCGACAATCACCCCTTCCACGACCTCGGAGCGGGCACCGATGAAGCAATTGTCTTCGATAATGGTCGGGTTTGCCTGCAGCGGCTCCAGCACCCCACCAATGCCGACGCCTCCAGAGAGATGCACGTTCTTGCCAATCTGCGCGCAGGAACCCACCGTGGCCCAGGTATCGACCATCGTGCCCTCGTCTACATGCGCACCAATGTTGACGAAGGAGGGCATGAGCACGCAGTTACGACCGATAAAAGCGCCTTTGCGCACGGTAGCGGGTGGCACCACGCGAAAGCCACCGGTGCGGAAATCATTGCTGTTGTAGTCGCTGAACTTACCCGGCACCTTGTCGTAAAACTGGGTTTCGCCGCCGTTCATGCGAAAGTTGTCATGCAAGCGAAAGGAGAGCAGGACAGCCTTCTTGATCCACTGGTGCGTATGCCATGCGCCATCGACCTTTTCCGCAACGCGCAGCACGCCCTTGTCCAGCCCCTCGATGACTTGCTGAACCGCCTCGCGCAGCTCCACCGGTGCCTGTTTAGGGGAGATTTCGGCGCGTTGTTCCCAAGCCGTGTCGATAATGTCTTGTAATGCAGTCACGAGAGAGATTCCTATGCTGAGTTAAGAGGAGGTTTGGAGAAATTGACGGATACGCGCCAAGCCCTCGCGGCAGGTGTCCAACTCACCGACCAGGGCAATGCGGACCCGATCCGCACCGGGGTGCGTGCCGTGTGCTGTGCGCGCCAGATAGGTGCCTGGCAGACAGCGTACGTGTTGTGCTGCGTAGAGATCACGGGTAAAGGCCTCGCCATCGCCCACCTGCAACCAGAGATAAAAACCACCGTCCGGTCGTTCGATCGGAAGGAGGTCACCGAGGATTTCTGCCGCCGCGGAAAATTTTTCGGCATAGTCCTGGCGCATGGCGATGACGTGTTTTTCGTCGGCCCAGGCCGCTGCCGATGCTGCCTGAATAAAAGGTGGCATGGCATTGCCCAGGTAGGTGCGATAGAGGCGGAAGGCCGCCAGCAAATCAGCATCGCCGATAATGAAGCCACTACGCGCACCGGGGATGCTGGAGCGCTTGGAAAGGCTATGAAATGCCAGCACCTTGTCCAGCGAGCCGCTGCGCGCCGCTGCGCTCAATACGCCAGCCGGAGCCTCGTCGAAATAGATTTCGCTGTAGCATTCATCCGCCGCCAAAATGAAATCGTACTGCCGCGCCTTGGCAATCAGAAAATCCCAATCCTCGACGCGCAGGGCGGCACCAGTGGGGTTATGCGGGCTATTCACATAAAGTAGAGCGCAGCGCTGCCATATCTTTGGCTCGACAGCCCGGTAATCTGGCTGACCACTGCTGCCGCAATTCAGATAAAAAGGAGTCGCCCCCGCGAGCAGCGCAGCCCCCTCGTAGATCTGATAAAAGGGGTTAGGCTGTAAAATTAAATCCTTGCCAGAGCTGCTATCGAACAGCGCCTGCGCGACGCTGAACAGGGCCTCTCGACTGCCGTTGGCGGGGAGCACATGGTGTTCTGGGTGCAGGAAGTCTTCGGGGAGCGAGAAACGTTTCGTGGCCCAAGCAATGATTGTCTTACGCAATGTTTCCGAACCGAGAATTTTGGGGTACTCGGCCAAGCCATGCAGGTGCTCGATGATGCTCTCCACTACGAAGGCAGGCGCTGGATGCCGCGGCTCACCAATGGAAAAATCGATCAATTGCAGGTCTGGCGGGGTGGTGCCAGCCAGTAGATCGCGCAGGCGTTCAAAGGGGTAGGCCTGCAGTGACGTCAGTCGTGGGTTCATTCTACAATCGCCTCCCCATCAATACGTCACGGGTTCTGAGTGAACAAATTTCATCCGCAAAATTTTGGGCTAAGCGGGCAGCGCTGACAAGTGCCAAATCATTCCCCATCAAGCACCGGCCAGCTTATACCGATTCTGAGCCTGGTTTTGGGAGCGGCCCTCTGGGGTACCTATTGGTGGCCTTTGCATTTTTTTACAGCGCAAGGCTTTGGCGGGCCGTGGTTGATTGCTGTTACCTATCTGCTCCTGGCGGCGGGCGGGAGCCTTTTGGCCTACTGGCGTCGTGCCTGGAAAATCAACCGCAGAGACTGGCGCAGCCTTGCTTTGCTGGCCTTGTTTGGCGGCTGGACCAATGTGGCTTTCATGCTGGCCCTGTTTCACGGTCAAGTGGTCATCGTTCTGCTGCTTTTTTATCTTTCGCCGGTCTGGGCAGTGATACTCGCCCGTGTCTTTCTTAAAGAATCTATCGGCTGGCGCGGCAGCCTGGCCGTGCTGCTCGCGGTGTCTGGCACAGTATTGGTCGTGTTGCAGGGGCAATTGAATCTCGGGTCGGCCGGACTGCTGACGCTGTTTTTCGCCATCAGTAGCGGTTTTGCTTTTGCCTTGAGCAACGTCGTCATGCGCGGCGCGCGCGCCATGTCGGACCTGATGCGCGCGGTGGCTATCTGGTGGGGTTGCGCCATCATCGGCCTCATCTTTGCGCTCAACGAGGCGTGGCCGCATGCAGCGCACTGGCCAGTGCTCTTTATCCCACTCTTTGCCTGGTTTTGGGTCGGCTTTGCCACCGCCAGCACGATCTATGGCGTGAGCCGCCTGCCCATTCGCATTTCGGCGGTGATCATGCCAATTGAGGTCATTGTCGGTGCAGTTTCTGCGTGGATTTGGGCAAATGAGGCGATGACCATCATAGAAATCGTCGGTGCCGGACTGATACTCTCCGCCTCGTTTGTGCAGCTAGCTCGTCAGCAGGCGTAAGCGTAACTCCTGTGGTTCTCTGAGTACCGTATCGGCGCCCCACGCATCCACGGGGTCAGATTCCTGCCAGTAGCCCCAGCGAGCGGCCCAAGCGGTACAACCTGCGGCATGCGCCGCCTCGATATCGCGGCGATCATCTCCTAAAAGCAGGGCATATTCCGCAGCAATGCCCAGATGGTCCAGAGCAAATCGCACGGGCAAGGGCGAGGGCTTGGGTTCTGCCGTGGTATCACCGCCGACCAGGACCGCTGGGGAATAGGGCAGGGCAAGTACGGCAAGCAACTCTCGTGTTAATTCTTCACTTTTATTGGTGACAATCGCCCAAGGAATCCGTTTGTATTGCAATATCTCGAGAATTTCTAAGATTCCCGGAAACAAGGGGCTGTTTCGGTGTGTTCGCGCGCGGTACAAACGCAGAAAATCGAACCGCATCTGTGCATATTCAGGGTCGTTCGGCGCAACGCCAAAAGCCGCCCCCAACAGACCCGGTGCACCGTGGGAGGCCATTTTGCGCAGATTGGAAAATGTCGGGACCGCTAAATTGCGCTCGCGCGCGAGGTCTTGCACCGCTCCGGCCAGGTCTGGCGCGGTATCCACCAGCGTACCGTCCAGATCAAAAAGCAGGGCCTGCCAGCGCATTATATTGGTTTCTGGCAATGGCAAAGGTAGTTGACGCTCACGTCGCCCGCCAGGCGCGCGGTACGGCGCCAGGGATCGTAATGCATGCCTTGTAAATCGCGCAGGCGCAAACCGCTCTCGCGGATCATGTCGAGCAACTCACTGGGGCGCAGAAATTTCTCGTAATCGTGTGTACCGCGCGGCAACAAACCTAACAAATATTCAGCTCCAACAATGGCATAGAGATAGCTCTTCGGGTTGCGGTTGAGCGTAGAGAGAAAAACGTCGCCACCAGGTTTCACGAGCTTCGCGCAGGAGGCGATAATTGCTGCCGGATCAGGCACATGCTCCAACATCTCCATGCAGGTTACGACATCGTAGCTTTCCGGTTCTGCGGTCGCGAGATCTTCGACAGCAATCACCTGGTACTGTATGTCCACGCATTGCTCCTGCGCATGTTGCTGGCCTGCTTGAATTGCCTCTGCAGCCAAATCGATGCCGAGCACCTTGGCTCCTTGCCGAGCCATAGATTCGCTCAAGATTCCCGCACCGCAACCAACGTCCAAAACTCGCTTGCCGCGCAATCCCTCAGGTACTTTCTCTGCGATATATTGCAGACGTACCGGGTTGATTTCATGCAAGGTATGCAGAGGTCCTTGCGCGTCCCACCAAGTATTCGCAAAAGACTGGAACTTATCTATTTCCGTCTGATCCAGGTTACTCATTACAATCTCTCCCGCGCTATGCGCTGTGCCCAATCCTGCGCCTCTCGGGCGAGTTCAGCATCATCCCATTCCAGCGCCTGCCCATCGCGTATTTTTTGTGCGCCCGCTACCCACACCGCACGAATCTGATCGCGACTGGCGCAATACACCAGCTGCGAGATGGGGTCATAGATCGGACTGGTGGCGGGATAATCGAGGCTAACGGCAATACAGTCGGCGGTTTTGCCGACCTCCAAACTGCCGATCTCATCATCCCAGCCCAAGGCCTTTGCCCCGCCTAAAGTCGCCATATATAGGGCCTGCTCGGCGGGCAGGGCGGTTGGGTCGCCATCCCGCCCCTTCGCTAATAGCGCTGCAGTGCGCAACTCACCGAGCATGTCGAGGTCGTTGTTGCTGGCGGCACCATCCGTACCGAGGCCAACCCCCTGGCCCTGCGCGAGCAGGGTAGCGATGGGGGCAATCCCGGAGCCCAGTTTGAGATTGGATTCCGGGCAGTGGGCAATGTGCAATCCCGTTTCCTTGCAAATGGCTAAGTCATCGGCATCCAGTTGCGTCATGTGGACGGCAAGAAAGCGCTCGTCCAAGAGACCCAGATCATACAAGCGACGCAGCGGGCGGCGATCGTCGCGCGCCAGGGCATCGCGTACTTCCCCGGCGGTCTCATGCACATGCATATGCAGGAATGTACCGGTTTCCCGTGCCAAGGCGGCGGCATCTCTTAGTGGCCCATCGCTCACCGTATAGGGAGCATGGGGCGCAACGCTATGGCGTAGCAGGGCAGGCCTGCCCAGGGTGCTGATGTGACTCGCGGCCAAGCGCAAGGCATCTTCTGCGTTACGGGTGTAGGTGGTAGAGAAATCAATAATCACATGACCGAGGAGCATGCGCATACCCAGTTCCTGCGCGACTTCCGCTGCCTCTTGTGGGAAGAAATACATGTCGTTGAAGCAGGTCGTGCCGCTGCGCAGCATTTCCGCGATCGCCAAGCGTGTACCTGTACGCACGAAATCCGGGGCAACGAAACGTCCCTCTGCTGGCCAGATATGTTCCTGCAACCAGACCATCAAGGGCAGGTCATCTGCCAGCCCGCGCAGCAGCGTCATGGCCGCGTGAGTGTGCGTATTCACAAAACCCGGCAACAGGATCTGGCCGGCGAGGGTGATACACCGCGCTTGCGGATAGCGCTCCCGTAGGACATGGTGGCTATCGGATGCCAGGATTCGACCACCCTGAACAGCTACCCCGTGGGCTGGGAATGCCCCTCTGGGTATGATCGGTACCAGCCAGTCTGGCAGGAGCAATTCTACATCGGAATGCGTTTTCTGCGTCAAGGAACACCCCAGAATCTGATTTTTTTGGAGTGTATCACTTGCCGCCAGAACTCTCAGCCTAGCTGTGCCCGCAACGCCTGAGCATAGGCCCAGACCGTGGCGGAATATTTTATGCTCGGGTTATAGCCCATGATGGCGTAAAAATTGGGGTAGGCGATAAAAAAGCGTTCGCCATGCTCGGTGGCGAGCTGGAGAATTCCTACGCGAGTATTTCCGGGCATAGCCATCGCTCCCTGCGGTTGGATGCCTGCGCGCTGGATCTCGCGCAGAGTATAGCGACCATGTAGCAGCTGCGCTGCCTGTGCAGGAACACTGACCGTCGCTTCGCACAGTACCGGTTGCCCTGGTTGCCAGCCGTGGGCAAGAAAAAACCTGGAGGTAGAGGCAAGCACATCCGGCACTGAGCGCCAGAGATCTGGCAATCCATCACCGGGAGGATCGTTCCAGACGGTTCCATATTTCAGATAGCTGCTGGCGAGAAACTGTGACATCCCCATAGCGCCAGCTTCTGAGCCACGCAACGATGACAATGGCTGACCCAACTGATGTGCCAAGCGGATGGTCTCTGCTGTTTGATATAAAAAGAAAGAACGACGGGCTGGCACCCCCAAAGCAAGCGACAAATTCGCGTCCAGCACGGGGAAATTACCCTGAAAGGTACCAAAGCCTGTCTCAATATTCAGAATCCCCATGAGAATTTCAGGGGAAACGCCATATTTATTAGCTACTTGTTTGATAATGTTCTGGTTTGCTCGCCAAAATGCCACGCCTCGCTGCAAGCGGTCCGACCGCACGAAGCGATTCCGATAACGCCACCAGGGATAGGGTCGCACCGGACCTGGAGACGGGGGGGGCGGGGTCATCAAAGCGAGCGCCCGTTCGCTGAAGCGTGCATTATAGATCGCCGGCAAGACCCATTGTTCGGGCAAGTGATATTTAGTTTGCAAGGTGCAGGCAAAGTCCCGTAGCTGCTCTTGGTACCCTTGCGGAAATCCTGGAAAGAAGAGATTTTGCGAGCAATCTACTTGCGGATTAGGTGCAACGTGCGTCGCAGCATTCGGCATGGCTTGCGTCACTGATGCCGGCTGAGGCACGATCACTGGTGCTGCTTGTTGCTGAAAAATTTGATTGCTTGCACCAATAGGCACCTGATTTGCACAGGCTCCTAATAAAAGGGTCAAGCCGCCGACAACTGCGCCAGTAAGCGCTATCCGTAAAGGGTTCCGATGGTTTTGGCTGTTATTGGTTGAGTACATGATCATCCAGAGATTGCATGGCGAGGAGTTCTGGCGGCATGGGGCGCCTTATTCCGTCCAAACGTTGCGCCCAGTAAGGGTTGTGCAAGCTTTGTACGGTAATACCTGCGTGCCGATTGAGGGCGCTGACGAATTGGTCGCCGCCGATATAGATCCCGACATGGGTATAGGGTGCGCCCATGGTATCGAAGAAAACCAAGTCCCCCTTACGAATGCGGGAGAAGGAGACCGCTGGAAGGGCCAACGCTTGTGCCCGAGCAGTGCGGGGTACCGTAACCCCGGCTTCATTTAACACGTATTGGATCAACCCGCTGCAATCAAAGCCATGATGCCGACTTTCGCCGCCCCAAACATAAGGTTTGCCGATTTGTGCGATGGCGTTGACTAACACAGCATCCAAAACCGTCGCCTCGCGATGTGAGTCATAGTAGGAATAGTTGCTTCGCGGAATCGTTGTTGGAGCAGTGGCTGTCGACTGCCAGCCGCCGCTGGATTCATATTCTGCACAACCAGTTAGAACAATTGTAGAGAGCGTCAGAAACAAGCCCAGGTATCGGGCATAATTGGCAACGTCTTTGTAACTACGCATGCATTCATCCCGTTATTTTGTCGGATCTTTGGTTGGTTATAGAACAAAAAAATTCTCTTGGCAAGCTAGCTAGTAACAGAAAACGCTATAGATTACTGCTCATATCATAGGTGAGCAGTATCTTGGTTGAATTTGTGTTAAAGCTATTATTTTACTGCAAGAATGCTTTGCTCTTGTAGCTGAAAAAAGTATCGCTGATACGATGAGATTGCGCAACATCTTAGTCTTCCACTATCGCATGACCTTGCGCATCCACATGCTCACTTAAGGTTCAGCAATAGCTCGGAAACTTGTGCCCGGCGCGCGTCGACTGGGCGCGACGGACAGATCAGCGAGGGTTAGCGCCATGAATCGTATTGAGGGAGAAGAGAGCGCGAGAGGAGGTCTGCTAGAATCCAGTATTCTTCACAATGTATAAGATTTAACATAATATCTATTATGCGACATTGCATGCTGCTGCTGAACACCGGGTCTCTGACATTTCTTCTCAACCAGCCTTACGTTCCGTTTCGCTTGGAGGTCCTGCGTGATTCTGCCTACACATGACACAAGTAGCGCAAAAACTGCTGCGCGAGTCATTGGACAATAGGCATAGCGGAAGAACCTCCAGTCTTTCGCTATCTCGGTACTCTTCTGGAAACACACAAAGTTGCTGCTTGATGACAAAGTTCAAGTAGTGCTCGACGGTCCCTGGCGACAGGTCCGCTACCTCCCGCACCCGTGCTTCCAACCACTGCTTGGCCTTATCATTCCCTGCGTGCTGCTCCGCGAGACGTTGAAACAGATCAATGCCCAGGGATATGGATAAGGCTGGGCCGCCAGACTCTGCGCGGTACTCCAGAAACACGCGAGATTTCCCAGCATCTAGCGCGGCATGAACCGTCGCCTCCTCTAGTCGATGTAACAAAGATCGTTCCATGACCCAACCCCGCTCGTCTTACCTAGCTTATTTTTTAAGTGTAGCACCAAATGAGCCGAACGTGCCGCCCATCCAGAAACAGAAATGCCTTTTGATCCATAGTCATAGATATCCGGGCCGCAAGCTCTAGCGGAAGCTCTGGTACCCAGTAATGTCTCTCCCACCAGGTATCCTTCCCACCCCACATGCCGCGCCAGCGTTGGCCACGCAAGAGACGCAGCAAACGCCGATCACGTTTGCGATTGGTGTACTCTGAGTGCCGATACGAGCCCGGATTCCATGCACTCAAAACTGCCCCGCGTCGGCGCGTCGGGGCATCAATCGCGAACCTGGTGTTCGAGTGTTCTATTATATAACAGGATGTTATATAAATATGTTGTAGTTCTCGTGGTGGTAGAGTTTGACGGCCAGCATAGCGGGTAAAATGCGGGGATAAAGACTTTTTTCGCCGCGCAAAGGTTCTCGCAGACCTTGAACATTTCAGGAGGAAATTACGATATATCAATTAATTATGCCGGAACCTCCGTCTTCTCATAACGCTTTCGTTCCTGCTGAAAGAGTCCAGACGGCATGAAAAATGCCAAGAATAGGCTGGGAATCGCTGCTGCAAAACTCAGCAAGAAAAAGTGAAAATAGCCAAAATCGCGAACCAAGAAACCGCTATAACTTCCAGCGATGGTTGCCGCCAAAGACATCAATGCTGAACCAATTGCAAAATGTGTGGCCTCAAAGCCTTTCTGACAGCGTTGCATGAGAAAGACCATCAGCACCGCCGTACCCAAACCACCGGCAAATTGCTCAAAAGCCGCGACTGCCGCCACCGAATAAACATCAGGTCTAGCCCAGGCAAGCCATGCATAGGCAAGAATGGCGAACGATTGGATAAAGGTCAGGGCAAAAATACTACGCTGCAAACTCCAACGCGCGATGATCAAGCCACCGAGGATGGATCCACCAATCCCGGTGATGGTTCCCACGGCACCCGTCAGCACCCCACGCGCCACCAAACCATAGCCCAGGCTATGCAAAAACGGCGTAACCATGGCAAAGAGAAAGGCATCGCCAGCGCGAAACAACAGGATAAACACTAAGGCCCAGGTAACGTTCGGTTGCGCAAGGTAGCTGCGCACGGAACTGGCGACCTGCGCCCATCTTTCCCCTTTGGCCGCTGTATTCTTTGCCGGCGTGGGCATCACGGCACGATGCCAGAAAGCTAATCCAAGCAACATTAGTGCTGCCAAAGCGAAGCAGGCAAACCAGGAGACCCAGCCCGCGATGATTACCAGCACGCCATTACCGACCAACATGGCCACGCGGTAGGCAGCGACACGTAGACCGGAATAGCCGGCCTGTTCACTTTCCGGCAAGGTTTGAATGTAAAAGCCGTCTACCGACATGTCGTGGGTTGCCGACATCACGGCCATCAGCGCAAATATTTTGAAGGCGAGAGCCAAGTTCATGGTCTGCGCAGGCCAGATGAGCAGCATGGCTACGCCGGCCAGGATCAGCTCCATAACGAAAATCCAGCGCTTTTTGTTGCCGAAGAGGTCGATCAGCGGGCTCCAGAACAACTTGAAGTTCCAGGGCAACCCAAGCAGGGAGAGTAAGCCGATTACGGGGGTACCTGCTCCGGCTGCCGTGAAGAACTGCACGGATACCTGCTGTACTAGGGAGAAGGGCAATCCCTCGGCATAATAACTACTGGCTATCCAGAATACTTTTCGCATAAAAAACCCCGCATGAAGCGGGGTTTGTATCATAAAACCTGCTTCCTTATGAAGCCTTGGGCGGGGCAATGGGCTTCTGCGCCAAAACCCAAGAGGCCAACTCCTTGGCTTGCGCTGGTGTGACGCTTTGCGCTGGCATGGGCATACCGCCCCACACACCACTGATACCATGTTCAATCGCATCAGCCAGCTTCCCTTCGGCCTTGGGATTGCCCTTGTACTTATAAGCAACCCAAGCGAAGGCCGGTCCAACTACCTTGGCATCGACCTGATGGCAGGCAAAGCAACCCTTGGCTTCGGCCAGAGATTTTGCTTTCGCCATCTGGTCCGTGCTCATGGCGACCGGTACCAGATGAGCCGCGACCGATGGAGTATATGCCGCCGGTGAAGTGGTGGCCGCACTATCACTACTCGCAGCTGCGCCAGAGTCACTTGCTGCGGCGCTGTCATTAGTGCTGGATGACGACGCCGTAGCACTGCTGTTGTCGTTTCCTTTACCACACGCAGCTGCTAAGCCAACGATGCTCAACATCAGTATCGTACGAGCCAAAGGATGTATACGCTTCCCTTCAGTAAACATTCAGAAACCTCCCTTTATTCGTTTCCGTTGGACCTTTCTCGCCCAAAATTCTGTCATTTGCAGGAAGGATAAAACAAAACAGGCCAATCGAAAAGAATCGATCGGCCCGCTACGCATAGCGACCTTGACGGTGATCAGTCGGTGGACGTACTGGAACTGTCGCTGCTATCCCCGGCAGTGTTATCTGCAGAAGAGTCACTCGTTCCAGACTGCGTGGCGTCTGTGGCATTGCTGGAACTCGACGCCGTAGTATCCGAACCACTGCTTGCAGCCGACTCGGTAGCAGAGGCGGCTTCACTGGGCGCGCTGGTGTTGGAACTGACAGCAGCAGAAGATTCTGTAGTGGCGCTGGAAGTGGCAGCGGCAGTGCTGCTCTCTTCTTTCTTCGCGCAGGCGCTGGCCAATGCAATCACGCCAGCAAGTAGGACCAAACGGGCAACGGGCTTGATTTTACCGATATCCATGTTCACATTCTCCCTGAATTGAGTGAGGACGGCATCCCCGCTCCGGAATCTAGCACCATCATCTCCAAGCCTGCAAGTGAGATTGATAGGCGATTGCGAAGCGTCCATAGCTTGTGCCGTATCTAAAAATAAGATACAAATATATTATTACATTATGCGGCGAGGAGTTTGCCATGCTTCAAAAATCTCTTCACAAGGATTTGGCGCAGTTGCGCCCGGTCCGATTGCAGGAACTACGGGCGGCGATTCGGCCCGAGCGCTACCAGCAATCCATCGCCCGAGCGCTCTTTGCCTACGCCTTCGATGCGCTACTCTACCTTGCGGCCATCGCTGGCACTTTTCTCGCTCCTTACTGGTGGCTGAAATTACTCTTCGGTTTGCTCGCAGGCTCTGCTGTCGCCTTCATGTTCGTCTGGGCACACGATGCTGCCCATGGCGCCCTGTTTCGCAGCCAGAGGCTTTCCCGTTGGCTGGGGACGATCTTCATGCTGCCCTCTTTCAATATGTACCGGCTCTGGGCCTTTGGCCACAACCGCGTGCACCACGGTTTTACCAGCCTGAGCTCTGTCGACTGGATCTGGCGGCCGTGGACGCCTGCCGAGTACCGCAAGAGTTCCTGGTTGCGCCGCCTAGTGTACCGGCTGGAGCGTACTCCTTATGCCTGTGCTCTGCACTATATCCTGCGTGTTTGGTGGCCGGGAATGCTGCGCTTTCGCGGCGAGGGGAAAAATCGTGCGGCATTTCGCAATGACAAGCTCATTACTCTGGTCTTTTTTGTGGGATTTTCTGCTTTCGCCTGGTGGATAGGCGGGATTTGGACTTGGGTGACAGCGGTCGTTGTGCCCTTTCTGGTCTTCAACTACTACATCGCGCTGTTTGTATTTCTGCACCATACCCATCCCGATCTACCCTTCTTCGCCGACAAGGAGGACTGGTCACCAGCCGTGGGACAGCTATATTGCAGCACCATTGTGCGTTGCTCGCGTATCAGTGAAATGTTGATCCACAACATCCTCATCCATACCCCGCACCATGTTGATGCCCGAATTCCTTTTTATCACCTGAAGGGTGCCTATGCCGACCTGCGTGAGCAGTACGGACAGTATATTCACGAAATGCGCTTCAGTTTTCTTGGCGTATGGCGGATCTTCCGGGAGTGTCAGCTTTACGATTATGAGCAGCATCGCTGGTTGCGTTTCCGGCAATCGCGTTCCTGGCTCGCAGCACAGGAGCAAAATGGATTGTTGACCCGGGTAATGGATGCAGCGCCAGTGGTTGGCAGGCACGGCGCTGCACAAGGTTGAACCCCTAGCGGATGCCGAAATAATCCCGGTACCAAGCAACGAAACGCCCCAGGCCGGTCGCGAGATCGGTACGGGGCGCGAAATCCACGGCTCTCTGTAGCTCGCTGACCTCGGCATAGGTGGCGTGCACGTCGCCATCCTGCATGGGCAGAAGCTCCAATTCTGCTTTTCGCCCCAACGCCTCCTCAAGCAACCGGATAAACTCCAACAGCGCGACGGGTTGGTGATTGCCAATGTTGTGAATATGAAACGGCGCGGCGCTACTCGCCGGATCATTCGGCCAAGCGTTTTGCGGCGCTGGGGCGAGGGGAAGCAGGCGCGTCACTGCTTCTACAATGTCGTCGATATAGGTGAAATCCCGCTGCATTTGCCCGTGGTTGAAGACCGGGATTTTTTCGCCGGCAAGGATCTTTTGAGTGAAGCTAAAGTAGGCCATGTCCGGCCGGCCCCAGGGGCCATAGACGGTAAAGAAACGCAATCCGGTGCACGGGATGCGATAGAGATGGGCATAACTGTGTGCCATCAACTCCCCTGCCCGCTTGGTTGCCGCGTAGAGACTCACCGGATGGTCGACTGGATCATGGGTGCTGTACGGCAGTTGGCTGTTGGCACCGTAAACAGAACTAGAGGACGCAAAGAGCAAATGCGCGATCTGTTGCTGCCGACAGCCCTCAAGTACGTTCAGAAAACCCTGCAGATTGCTATCTACGTACTCATGCGGTGCTTTTAATGAATAGCGCACTCCAGCCTGCGCCGCCAGATTGACTACTGCAGCAAAAGGCATTTTGGCAAACAGTGCCTCCATACCAGCACGATCAGCCAGATCAAGACGTTGAAACTGGAAGGCAGGATGGCTCTCGAGCTGCGCCAGACGCGCGCGCTTTAAGGCCGGGTCATAATAAGCATTAAGATTATCAATCCCATAGACACTGTAGCCTTCTGCCAACAGACGGCGACTGAGATGGAAACCAATAAAACCCGCCGCACCCGTTACTAATATCCGACCATCCATATTCATTCCTTTTCGCGTAGCCAGGAGAGATAGCGCCGCACACCGGCTTCCACATCAAGGAAGGGAGCGGAATAACCTGCCGCGCGTAAATTTTCGACATCTGCCTGGGTGTAACTCTGGTACTTGCCATGCAGGGCTTCGGGCATGGGACTGTACTGGATTATCCCTTGCCGCTGCAGCTCCGCGAGCGGACGCGCCGGTTTCCCGGTCTCTTCATCGATCGCCTGGATGGCGGCCACGGCAACATCATTGAAACTTTGCGCCCTCCCCGTTCCCACGTTGTAGATGCCCGATTGCGGATGATCGAGAAAGTGGAAATTTACCGCGACCACGTCGTCCACATGGATGAAATCGCGCCGTTGTTCACCATCGGCATAGCCAGCACTGCCAGCAAAGAGACGCACTTTGCCTTCCTGACGATATTGACGGGAAAAGTGCAAGGCGACCGAGGCCATGCGCCCTTTGTGGAATTCGCGTGGACCATAGACGTTGAAGAAGCGGAAGCCATGCACCGGTGCCGTGATCTCCGCCCACTGCGCCCGCAGGTATTGATCAAACTGAAACTTGCTGAAGGCGTAGACATTTAACGGATCTTCCGCCGCTCGCTCTTCTCGAAACCGCCCGGTCATGCCGTAAACCGAGGCACTAGAGGCATAGAGGAACGGCACGCGATTTTCCTGACACCAATGGAACAAGGCCTTGCTGTGGGCAAAGTTGTTATCCATAACATAGCGACCGTCCATGGCCATGGTGTCGGAACAGGCGCCTTGATGGAAGATTGCATCGATTTTTCCAAACCTTCCCGCCAGAAGTTCGGGAAGAAACGCCTCGGCCTCAAAATAATCGCGAATATTCAGGTCGGCGAGGTTGCGAAACTTGTCAGCGCGCTGCAAATGATCGCTGACCAGGATGTCAGTAACACCGCGCTGATTCAGCCCGTGTATGATATTGGCGCCGATGAATCCGGCACCTCCAGTAACAATATACATGTGAGTGAGTACCTCCTTTTGCGCTATCATAGCAAAAACCCCCTGGTGAGGAGCCATGCCCGACCACTCTCTGTTGACCGTCGTCGTTTTGCTGGCGGCTGCCGTGTTCATGGTGGCAGCTGCGCGCAAGGTACGTTTGCCTCCGATCATCTCTTATCTCCTGGTAGGGGTGCTGCTGGGGCCGCACGCCTTGGCGCTGGTGCCCGACGAAGAACGCATGCGGCATTTGGCCGAGTTCGGCGTCGTTTTCCTCATGTTCAGTATTGGGCTGGAATTTAGTCTGGCGCAATTCATTCGCATGCGCCGCTTGGTATTTGGACTCGGTAGCGCGCAGGTCGTCTTGACTGCCTTGGTGTTTCTTGGTGTCGCATTGCTCATTCCCCTGCCCTGGCAAACTGGCGCGGCCCTGGGTGGTATTCTGGCCATGTCCTCCACTGCTATGGTGGTACGAGCCTTGGCCGAACGCATGGAAACCCAGAGTCGGCATGGTCGCATTGCCATCAGTATTCTTCTATTTCAGGATCTTGCGGTCATTCCCCTGCTCATCCTCATCCCCGCGTTGGCGGGCTCAAGCAAAGCCTTGCCCCACGACATGGCTATTGCCGGGGGCAAGGCAGTGTTGGCGTTGTTGTTGCTGGTGGTCATCGGCAGACCGCTGATTAGCCCGTGGTTCGAGTGGGTGGCCGCACGCAAATCCAACGAGCTCTTCATGCTCAACCTGTTGCTCGTCACTCTGGGACTGGCATGGATTACCGAGGCAGCGGGTTTGTCTCTGGCACTTGGCGCCTTCATTGCTGGCATGCTGCTTGCCGAAACTGCCTATCGTTATCAGGTGGAAGCAGATATCGCTTCCTTCCGCGACATCTTGCTCGGACTCTTCTTCGTGACCATTGGCATGATGGTCAACGTCCCGGTGCTACTCGAGTATTTGCCCTGGGTCTTGTTGATTCTGGTGTTGATTTTTTTGGTCAAAGGCGGGTTGGTTTGGGGCATCTGCCGCTTTACGGGCTTTGAAAATGGCGTGTCCTTACGCAGCGCCGTGGTTTTGGCGCAAGCAGGGGAATTTGGTTTTGTGCTCATTTCTCTTGCCAGTCAAAAAAACTTGCTGCCGCCTGGGGTGTTGCAGCCGGTACTGGGCGCCATGCTGCTATCCATGCTCCTGGCGCCGGTACTGGTACAGTACAACGGGCGGATTGTGCGCCTGCTTGCCCCCGGCTATCGCAACCGCCACCAGCAGAATCTGGAAGAAGTGCGCCAGCAAGATATGCGCGAGCACGTCATTATCTGCGGCTACGGACGCGTAGGGCAGAGTATTGCTCGGGTTCTTGAGGATGAAGGAGTTCCCTATCTTGCTCTCGATCTCGATCCGAGCCGCGTACGTCAGGCACAGGCGGCTGGTGAATCGATCTTCTACGGCGATGCCAGCCGTCGAGACCTGATGGAGGCAGCAGGTATTGCCCATGCCCGCGCTATCGTCATCACGTACGGCAATGTGCAGGAAACGGCTCGCGTGCTGGCTGTCGCAAAAGAGTTGCGACCACAGATTCCGAGCATTGCCCGTGCTCACGATGACAGCCAGATGGCGGCCCTGGAGGCAGCAGGTGCCGATGAGGTCATCCCCGAGGTGACCGAGGGCGCGCTCATGCTCGCCTCGCAGACCTTGTTGCAGATCGGCTTTCCACTGAGCACGGTGTTGCGTCGCGTGCGACGCTTCCGGCAGGAACGCTACAGCCTCTTTCGCGGCAATTTTTGGGGCGGATCGGCGCCCGGTGAAGAGCAAGCATCGCCGCGTTTGTACTCCATTTCCCTCGGCGAAACGGCCTATGCCTTGGGGCGTCGCCTGGGCGACCTACAGCTAGAAAAACGCGACGTACAAGTGGCCGCGGTGCGTCGCTTTGGTATTCGTGGACGTGATCCATCACCGGAAACGCTGCTACGCCGAGGAGACGTTTTGGTGCTCTTTGGTCCGCCAGAATCGCTCACCGAAGCAGAGCGTTATGTGCTACATGGAGAGCAGGAAGAGAAAGCCGCTAAAGGTATGGAGGCTGTGTAGGCCAGGGAAAAATGAAAACTGGACGATAAGGAGTTACCGCTATGCGTTGGAGTGTATTGGAAATCGCTGGTCATGCAGAAATGGTGCTTTGGCAAGGCGAAGATGCCTACCTGTTACGTGATATTGATAAGACTTTTATTGCAGATGACGTATTAAACTGCAGTGATCGCTTACAAAAACGACTCGCTGCTGCGCTCCCCAAGCCAATCGATTTGCAGGATGCAAAGTATCTCCCGCCCTTTCTCGGCCAGAAAATCCTGTGTGCAGGCCTGAACTACCGCGACCACATCGCGGAAACCAAAAGCAAGACACCACAGTATGCAAACCTATTCATTCGTTACCCGGATTCCCTGGCTGGCCACGGACAGGCGCTGGAGATACCGGCAATCTCTACGGAATTCGATTATGAGGTGGAACTGGCGGTAGTCATGGGGCAGCCACTCTCGGGCCAGGTCAGCCGCGAACGGGCCCTGGCCGCTGTTTCCGGTTATACCATTTTCAATGACGGTAGCTTGCGCGATCTGCAGTTTCGCGCGAGCCAATGGACCCTGGGCAAGAATGTGCCGCGCAGTGGCGCCATGGGTCCCTGGGTGGTCAGCGCTGACGAATTGCCTGCCGGTGGCAAGGGATTGCGTCTGCAGACCTTGGTAGGGAATGAATGCTTGCAGGACGGCAATACTGCCGATTTGATTTTTGATGTCGCCGATCTATTGATTGCTATCGCCGCTGCCCTACCTCTTTCGCCCGGTGATGTGTTGGCAACCGGCACGCCAGCGGGGGTGGGATTCAGTCGACAGCCGCCGCGTTTTCTGCAAGACGGTGAAATTTGCGAACTGCATATAGAGGGTATTGGCACCTTGCGCAATCCGATTCGGCGCGCCGGCTGAAAGCCCGTTATTCTAGATAGGTATATCCCTGCAGTCCGTCGCGAAAGTCACGTAAAAAGCCTTCCCGCTCCGCGGCAGGGATATTGCTTGTTTCTGCGAGTTTTTTCTCGAACTGGCGCACCAGTTCCTCTGCTGAAAACTGCACGTACTGTAGTACCTCGGCTACCGTATCGCCCGGCACCGCACCTTCCAGGCGTAGCGATCCATCTGCTTCGCAAATGACATTGACGGCATCGGTATCGCCAAAAAGGTTGTGCATATCACCGAGTATTTCCTGATAGGCTCCTACCAGGAATACCGCCAGATAGTAAGGTTCCCCCGCTCGCAGGCCATGGACTGGCAGCGTTGGCCCGAGACCGTCGGCGGTAACGTAGGCATCAATGCGACCATCAGAATCGCAAGTGATGTCCTCTAGCCGCGCGTGGCGCTCCGGTCGCTCGTTAAGGCGATGCACCGGCATGATCGGGAAAACCTGGTCGATGGCCCACACGTCGGGCAAGGATTGAAACAGAGAAAAATTGGCAAAATATTTATCCAGCAACTTTTCTTCTAGTTCATCTAGAACTTCACGATGGGCACGCTTGGCGGGGTCGAGTAGCGCTCGACAGCGCCACATGATGTGCGCGTACAGGCGCTCCGCCTGAGCTCGCCCAGCGAGATTGATCAGACCAAGTTTGAATTCCTGTTGTTCCTCCGCAATCCGGAAAATGGCCTCTTGATAGACTTCCAGTGCCGTGTTCGCATCGGCATTCCGCTGTAAGCGTTCCAGAAGTCTGCGCCAAGGATTGTTGGCATCCGCGGGGAGATCCGCCTCGGCCAGCGTTTCGCCGGCGGCACATGCTACATCTACCACATTGAAGAGCAAGACCGCGTGATGTGCCGTAAGGGCGCGGCCGGATTCGGAAATGATTTGCGGCTGTGGCAATTCTTCCTGGCGACAAATGTCTGCCAGTCCCCCTACTACCGCCTGGGCGTAGTCCTCCAAGCGATAGTTGGTGGAACAATAGGCGCGTGAATGCGAGCCTTCGTAGTCTACCCCCAGCCCGCCACCCACATCGACTACCTGCAAATCAGCGCCCAGATGACGCAGCTCCGCGTACAGTCGCGCACATTCGCGCATACCACCATGAATAAACTGAATATTGGGGATCTGCGAGCCGAGATGAAAATGCAAGAGTTGCAAACGATCGAGGGCGTTGCTTTCGGCGAGCTGGGCAACAAGTTGCAGGATTTCCGTGGAAGACAGACCAAATTTGGATTTTTCGCCGCCGGTGTTCTGCCATTTGCCTGCGCCCGCCGAAGCCAAACGCGCGCGTACGCCAATGCGTGGGCGTACCTGCAACTCCTCGGCAATCTGCAGAATCAGCGGCAACTCAGCGCTTTTTTCGACCACCAGATAGACCTGCAAGCCCAAACGCTCACCCATCAATGCCAGGCGGATATATTCTGCGTCTTTGTAGCCATTGCAGATGATGGTACCACCAGCGGGCATCAGCGCCAGCACCGCCAACAGCTCGGGCTTGCTGCCCGCCTCCAGCCCCAGACGCCCTGCCCCGGCCTGCAGGATTTCTTCCACTACCCGGCGTTGCTGATTGACCTTGATGGGATAGACCGGCGTATAGGATGCAGCGTAGTTCTCGCGCTGCATAGCCTCGACGAATACCTGCTGCAAGGCCTGCACCCGTTGCTGCAGGATTTGGGGAAAGCGCAGCAGGCAAGGAAGGCCCAAATTTTGACCCCGCAGGCGACGAATGACATCCGTCAGCCCCGCACGTACCGGACTCGTCAGCCCCTTGGGCGTGACCCAAAGCTGCCCGTCTTCGCCTACCTGAAAAAAGCCTTCGCCCCAATGGACCAGATTGTAGAGATTACTCGAGTCTTCGCGCGTCCAGCCCATCGTCGTCCCCCTATCGGCGCGCACAGTCTAGGGCTTGTCTGGCTACGGCTCAAGATCGATTACAACGCCTCATTCGCATAGTCGGCCAAGCGCGACCGTTCCCCGCGGCGCAGGGTGATATGCCCACTGTGTTCCCAGTTTTTGAAACGATCGACCACGTAGGTAAGGCCAGAGGTGGTCTCGGTGAGGTACGGCGTATCAATCTGGGCGATGTTACCCAGACAGACGACCTTGGTGCCGGGGCCAGCACGGGTGATGAGGGTTTTCATTTCTTTGGGGGTTAGGTTCTGCGCTTCGTCAACGATGACAAATTTTTCCAGAAAGGTGCGCCCGCGCATGAAACTCATGGACTTGATACGCAGGCGTTTGCCAATGAGATCTTGAGTGGCACTGCGCCCCCAACTGCCGGCACCCTCGGGGCCACGCGAGAGAATCTCCAAATTATCTTCAATGGCCCCCATCCAAGGCTGCATCTTTTCCTCTTCGGTACCCGGCAAAAAGCCAATCTCGTCGCCTACAGGAACCGTGGCACGGGTGATGATGGCCTCGGCGTAGCGCTTTTCTTCAAAGATCTGGTGCAGCGCCGAAGCTAGTGTCAACAACGTCTTGCCGGTGCCAGCCGGCCCGAGAATGCTGACGAAGTCAATTTCCGGGTCGAGTAACAGCGCCAGGGCAAAATTTTGTTCGCGATTGCGGGCGCGAATGCCCCAAACTGCATTACGCTCCGAAGCGTAATCGGCAATCCGTTCGATAATGGCGTGGTCAGGCACGACACTGCGGACGATGGCAGAAAAGTCTTCGCGTTGCTCGCCTTCCGGGCTCAGATGGATGAACTGATTTGGATACCAGCGCTCCACCGCCGGCCCACGCAGCCGGTAAAAACTCCGGCCACTCTCCTGCCAGGCATCGAGATCGCGGCTGTGATGTTCCCAGAAGTCAGTCGGTAGGACATCTACACCGGTGTAGAGCAGATCGGCATCTTCCAGGGCGCGGTCGTTATGATAGTCTTCGACGCGAATCCCCAGAGTTCGACCCTTGATACGCAGGTTGATATCTTTGCTGACGAGAATGACCTCGCGGTCGGGATGCATCCCCTGCAAGGCCAAGGTAACAGCAAGGATTTCATGGTCGGCCTTGCCGCCAGCGAGGTCCTCGGGCAATTTCGCCTGATAGGCTGCGGTCTGAAAGAAAAGCCGGCCTTGGGCATACGGTAGCGGCAAACCCAGGTCGAGATCGGCATCGCTAGTCAGCATCTCATCCAGATGCCGGCTCACTTGGCGCACATTGCGCGCTTGCTCACTCAGGCCTTTTTTGTGTTGGTCCAATTCCTCCAACACGATCATCGGCAGGAGGATGTCGTGTTCCTGAAAGCGGAACAATGACGCCGGATCGTGCATCAGAACATTGGTATCCAGAACGTAGAGGCGCCGTTGCGCTACCACCGGCTCAGCAGCCATCAGGCGAGCTTCTGAACAATGGCGAGGATGTTTTCGGCGTGACCGGCGGCCTTCACCTTGCGTTCGATGTAAGCCAGCTTACCTTCGCGATCAACCACGAAAGTGCTGCGTTCAATGCCCAGATAGACCTTACCGTAGTTGTTCTTTTCTTTGATCACATCGTAGGCGTGGCAGAGGGTTTCGTCAGGATCGGAAAGCAACGAAAACGGGAATTCATATTTACAGGCAAACTTTAGATGACTGGCAACACTATCGCGAGAGACGCCGAGTATCTCGGCACCGGCTTCCTGAAATTGCTTGTAGTGGGCGGCAAACTCTTGCCCCTCGGTGGTACAGCCAGGGGTATCGTCTTTCGGATAAAAATAGAGGACCACCGCCTTGCCGCGCAAAGAACTTAGCGTGATGGATTCATCACGTTGATTTTTCGCAAAAAATTCTGGGGCAGTTTGACCGATTTCGAGACTTTCCGGCATATGCTTTTCTCCCTGAGTGGCGTCCCAGTGAATCTAACGCGCCGCTTGCGTAGCTGTCCAGTTGCTTTGCCGAAGCCGAGTACGCGCGGTACCATGCAGGCATGGGACGCATAGCCGACATTACAACAGCACAGACGACAGAGGCGGAACGGCGGATACGCGCCGCAGGGCAGCGTCCTACCCGCGCTCGTTTGCAAATCCTGCAGGCCCTGCTTAACCTCGCGCAGCCCGCCAATCATGGAGAAATTCAAGAGTATATGTTGACGCGCTGGGCAGAGACCATGGATCGTGTCACCTTATATCGCGGCCTGGATTGGTTGGTGCAGCATCAGCTTACCCATCGCATCACCGCCGACGATCGTGTTTGGCGCTTTAGTGCGATCAACCTCGAGCACCCGTCGCACCCGCATTTTCATTGCTTGCGTTGTGGCCAGGTACTCTGCTTGCCGGAAAGCCAACTACCTGCGCCGCAGCTTCCCGCCGACTATCGGGTAGAAGATGTGGAGATGGTCGTCAACGGCGTTTGTCCGCACTGCCAGCGCGACAACTAAAAAAATTTTTGCTCTTCCTCAGCGCGCGAGCCAACGCTCCATTAGGGCAAGGTCGACAACGACTTCCTGTCCTGCATCTTGTCCCTGCAATATCGTGCCCGGTTGCTCTGCTTCGCCAAGCTGATCCAGCACGCGCAACGCACCGGAAAAGTCCTGCCCTGCAGTGTACTCGGTTTGGGTGATCAAGACCCGTAGGTCCGCGCCCAGTGCCGAGCGTAGACCGTTTTCAGAATCCTCCAAGGCTAGACATTCCGCGGCACGCAGCCCCAACTGTTGCAAGACATGCTGATAAATGTCTGCCGCCGGTTTTTTATTCGGGACAATGTCACCAGCACCAATATATTCGAAGCGATTCCAGCCTTCGGTACCAAGATTGCTCTGTAAAAGTGCCGCGACATTGTCTGGCGTGGTAGTGGTGGCGATTGCCAGCCGCAACCCAGCCGCGTGCGCGGCATCAAGCAGGCGTTTGACCCCAGGGCGTAACGGTGCGACGCCCTGAGCGATGATCTCGCCATACAGGACGGTCTTGCGCTGGTGAATCTGGCGAATTTCACTGTCGCTGATCTGCGGAAACTGCGGGTGATCATTGAGGAATCCGCGCAGACGCTCCTTACCGCCGGTGATCTTGAGATAGGCACCGTAGGTAGGCACATCCCACTGAAATGGCAGGGAAAAGTCCGTAAACGCCTGATTGAACGCGACCCGATGCGCATCGCGCTCGGTATCTGCCAAGGTTCCATCGACATCAAAGATGAGGGCACGTAGACCGGACATGGGTACTATCTCCTGGAGGATCGGTTTTTCTTTGCTCAGACGGCGTCAGACTAATCGCCCGCTAGCTTATACCGGAAAGCGTGACGTTTGCCAAAGGCCGAAATCTCTGCTAAACCATGCCGGATTTTTCTTCGCACTAAGACAGGAAGACACACCATGACGGATAGCGCTGCGGCACTCAAAAATAGCAACCCGCAAGAGCTTCAGGCTTTTACCCCTTACCAACCGGCGACGGATGAGGAGTACATGAGCGCTGGCCAGATGGCCCATTTTCGTAAGATTTTGGAAGACTGGCGCAGCGAATTGATGGCGGAAGTCGATCGTACGGTACAGAACCTACAGATAGAAAACGTCAATTACTCTGATCCTAACGATCGCGCCAGCCTGGAAACCGATATGGGCCTAGAGTTGCGTGCCCGCGACCGCGAACGCAAACTCATCCGCAAAATCAATCAGGCCTTGGGCCGCATCGACGCTGGCGAATACGGCTACTGCGACGCCTGTGGTGTGGAAATCGGGCTGCGCCGCTTAGAGGCGCGCCCCACCGCCACGCTCTGCATTGACTGCAAGACGCTGGAAGAAAAGCGTGAACGGCAGATGGCGCAAGACTGAATCACAAACGCATTCCAGCCTTGGGTGATTTTGTCCGTTTCGTGAAAAAATCTGCGGCAATTCGAAAATGCACAGGTGACGGAGGTCCGGATGGCTGAAATACGCAGGCTAATGACAGAAGAAGATTCTGCCGAACTTCGTGCTGCGCACGATCTTCTCGAAAATCCTGGCCTCGCCGCTCGTCTGATAGATCGGCTCGGTGTTCCCATAGAGCACGGGCTGAAACGCTTGCCAAAACAATGGAACCGCGAGATCGTACACATAACGGAACGGGCGCTAAACAAAGCTGCCGAAACCGCATTACTCACTCTGGATGACGCCCCCTTTCGCAGCCCATCCCGCCTGTGGCACAAGGCTGCAGTTGCAGCATCAGGGGGTGTGGGTGGATTTTTTGGTCTATCCGCACTGGCAATAGAGTTGCCGGTGTCCACCACCATCATGTTGCGTTCCATCATCGATATCGCCCGTAGCCAAGGGGAATGCATCACCACACCGGAAACCAAAGCGGCTTGCCTGGAGGTTTTTGCGTTGGGAAGCACCACGCGGCACGAGGATGATGCTGCAGAAACCGGATACTACGCTACTCGGGTGGCTTTGAGTGGCTTTGTTGCTGAAGTCGGCAGGGCTAGCACGAGTGGCGCTGGGGTTGCATCCAATGGAGCAGTGTTGGCCTTGCTACGCAAGGTAGCCGAACGCTTTGGCGTAGCAGTAACGGATAAAGCTATGGCGCAATTGGTCCCTGCTATTGGCGCTATTGGCGGCGCAACGATCAATACCATTTTTATCGCCCATTTTCAGGATATGGCGACTGGCCATTTTCTCATTCGCAAGCTGGAGCGTAAGTACGGCGAGGCATTAGTGGCTGAATCTTATCGGGCGCTTAGTCAAGCTTAGGTGTGTGCAACACCTAAAGCAGCATCCAGCGCGCCTGCGAGGCTCTTGCAAACCTTGCGCCGACACTTGCAGACTTCTGCAACATGAAATTGCCCACTCTCACCCCTGCCCACCTGCTGCGTCGATACAAGCGCTTTCTTGCGGACTGTGAGTTGGAATCTGGCGAGATCGTACAGGCGCATTGCCCCAATCCGGGTAGCATGCGTAGCTGCGCCGATGCGGGTCAGCCAGTACTCCTGTCCTGGACAAATGATCCCAAGCGCAAACTTCCGTGGACCTGGGAACTGTACTGGAGCGGGGCGAGCTGGGTGACGATCAACACGCAGCGCCCCAATGCAGTGGTGGCAGAGGCATTGCAAGAGCAGCGAATAGCAGAACTTGCAGGTTACAGTGAGTTGCGCCGCGAAGTTGCTTATGGCGAACATGAGCGAGTGGATTTTTGGTTGAACGACCCGCAACTCGGCCAAGCCTTTGTCGAGGTGAAGTCTTGTACCCTGCTGGACGACGATGCCGTGCTGCGCTTTCCTGACGCCCGCAGTAGTCGTGCACTGCGCCATCTTGCTGCCCTGGCAGAAGAGCGGAAACGCGGGCATCGCGCTGTGATGCTATTTTTGTTGGGACGCGAAGACGGGTGCGGCTTTGCACCCGCTGATGCCGTTGATCCGGAATATGGTAGGGCCCTGCGCCGTGCTCGCGATCTGGGCATTGAAGTCCTTGCCTACCGCAGCCGAGTCAGGCCTGATAGTATAGAGATTAGTGACGCGGAACCCTTATTATTCTGAATTGACCGCGCAAGGAGAGCTGATGTTACGCCGAGCCCAAGCCCGTCCACAGGTCGTAGTGCACAATGCCGAAGAAATTGAAAAAATGCGCGTGGCGGGCCAACTAACCGCCATGGTTTTGAAAATGATAGCCGAGCATGTGCGCCCCGGCATCAGCACTGGCGAACTTGATCGCATCTGTCATGACTACATCGTCAATGACTTGCAGGGCATCCCCGCCCCACTTCACTACCAGCCGAGTCCTGAGTACCCCCCCTTCCCCAAATCGGTATGTATCTCCGTAAACCACGTTATTTGCCATGGCATCCCTGGTGATCGCATTCTCAAGGATGGCGACATCCTCAACATTGATGTCACCGTGATCAAGGATGGCTTTCATGGGGACAGTAGCAAAATGTTTTTGGTTGGCGACGTGCCCTTGAAAGCGCGTCGGGCGGTAGACGTGGCGCACGAGAGCATGATTCGCGGCATTGAGGTCGTGAAACCCGGCGCGACCTTAGGAGACATTGGCCATGCTATTCAGGTCTATGCGGAGGCGCAACATTGCTCCGTGGTACGCGAGTTCTGCGGGCACGGTATTGGCCGCAAATTTCATGACGAGCCGCAAATTTTGCACTACGGCGAACCGGGTAAGGGGCTGGCCCTAATTGCTGGGCAAACCTTTACCATTGAGCCAATGATCAACGCTGGCAAACGCCATATCAAGGCACTTCCTGACGGCTGGACCATTGTCACCAAGGACCATAGCCCCTCGGCGCAGTGGGAACACACCGTGCTGGTGACCGAGACGGGGTACGAGGTGCTCACGCAACTGCCGGGAGATCCCCTCTGAGGACAGCGGCATTGCCCTCTGCCGCTTTCCTCACGGCGACACTCACGCAGCCGACATTTCCGCGCGCAGGAAGCATCAACCAACGTCTGCGCGGCTTTGCCCAAGAGAGCGACGATGTTCTGCAGGCTCTCTGGCAACAACTAGAGCCACCTGCGGGTTTGAGTCTGATCGCCGTCGGCGGCTATGGGCGTGGCATACTCTTTCCTTTTTCCGATCTCGACCTGCTCTTGTTGTGTCACCCGGACTGCAGTGCTGAAGACTTTGTGAGCCGTTTTTTGACTGCCCTGTGGGACCTTGGACAACAAATCGGCGCCTCCTTGCGCACGGTGGCGGAAACTCTGGATGCCGCGCGCGGCGATCTGACTATCGCTACCACTCTTCTGGAGTGCCGTTTTCTCGTTGGCGATGCGACACTTTGGAGCGACTTGCAGGCGCAGCTGCAGAACAGCCCTCCTTGGTCCATTAACGCCTTTTTTGCTGCCAAGGTAGCGGAACAGGAGGCACGCCATCGACGTTTTCGCGATACCGCTTACCACCTCGAACCGCAGATCAAGGATGGCCCGGGAGGCCTGCGTGACGTGCACCAGCTTCTCTGGTTTGCTGGGCGCATCTGGCAACGCCCGGAGCTTTCGGCCTTCACCCGATTGGGCATCATGGATGCGGCGGACTTGCGCCAGTTGCGCGCTGCGGAACGATTTATTGCCCAGGTACGGGTAGCCGTTCATCTGCGTAGCGGGCGTGCCGAGGATCGGCTACGGCTGGAATTGCAAGAACCTGTCGCCACTGATCTCGGCTTTACCGCTAGTCGCGGACGTAGTGCCGCTGAGCGCCTGATGCAAAGGCTCTACCAGTCTTTTGCCGAGATCCAGCGCCTTGCCGCCATCGTAGAAGAAGCGATCGCGCACTATCTGGCCACGGGAGAAATTCACAGCAGCACCGTTGAGCTAGAGGAAGCGCCGAGCGCTCTGCTGCGTCATTGGATGCAACGTGCGAGCACCGGGCAGGATCTGCCTGCCCATGTACTTTGCGTGGCCAAACGCCAGAAAAGGCAATGGCAAACCACGCTTTTTTCCGACTCCGCGTTTCGCGCTGCCTTTTTGCAGGCCATCGTTGATCCTCTACGCGCGAGCCGCGTACTTAGTTGGCTGCACCGCGCTGGACTGCTGGGGCGCATATTACCCCCATTCCAGCGCATCAGCGGATTGATCCAGCACGATCTTTTTCATGTCTACACCGTCGATCAGCATACCTTGTTCCTGGTCGATCAACTCGCCGAGCTCTGGCATGACACCGAAACCCGTGCTTTACGCAATGCCTGGCGCGAAATCGATCAACCTGCCTATTTGATCCTTGCCGGGCTTTTTCACGACATTGGTAAAGGCCGCGGCGGCGATCATTCGGAAATTGGCGCGCATGAGTGGCGCAACTTCGCTCGGCGTTTGCAAATTCCCGAGAGCGAGCGGGCGCTAGTCGCTTGGCTGGTAGAAGAGCATTTGCAGATGTCTTCTACCTCGCAACGACGTGACCTGGATGATCCTGACACCATTAGACAATTTGCCCAGACGGTGGGCACACGCAAGCGCCTGGCCCACCTGTTTTTATTGACGGTAGCAGATATGCGCGCCACCAACCCCGATCTTTGGAATGACTGGAAGGCGAGCTTGCTCTATAAACTCTACGAGCGCGTGGACGCCTTTCTCGCCTCTGGCACCACCGCCGATGATCGGCTGGAGACCGCGCGCCGACGTATTGAAACCCTTGGTCGAGAGTTTCCCGACGAGCATCGCATTCGTTTGGAACGTTTGTGGCGCGCGCTACCGGCTGGGTATTTTCTTCGTTATGACAGCGAGGAATTGCTCTGGCAAGCACACGAAATTATCCAGCGTGATGAAGAATATCGGGTGGCCATCCGTCGCCATCCGCATCAGGGCGAGCAAGTTTTTCTATTTGGACCGGATCGGCCGGGCTTGTTTCAAGATATCGCCGCCGTTCTCGACCGCCATTCGCTGAGCGTATTGGGTGCACGCATCGATACCAGCGATAACGGCTTGGCCCTCGACACCTTTCACGTGCTCGACGAAACCCGCGCCTTTCAACGTTCTGTGCTTGCCCACGATGAACTCGCAGCCGAATTGCGTAACATGTTGAATCTTGGTGTACCCAGCGAGCCGCATTTCGGACTGCGTCACCGCGATGCCCGGCATCGCTTCTTCGCCAGCGTGCCCTTGCAACTGCGTCTGGATAACGATGCATTATTAGACGATACCCTCCTGGAAGTACAAGCCCCTGACCAAATGGGTTTACTCTATTGTGTCGGTGCGGTGATTGCTGGGCTCGGATTCAGTGTCGTCGGTGCCAAGGTCTCTACCTTTGGAGAACGTGTGGAAGATACCTTTTTCATCCGTAACGAGCGCGGAGAAAAACTGCGTCGGGGCGAGCGCCAAATCTTGCTGGCAACCCTGGAAGAGCGTTTGGCAGACCGGTTCCCCAACAAGAAAGCGAAAACCCATTGATTAGTTCCCTCTTACCTGCCCCCCAACGTCTGCCCGATCGCTGCCTCGCCCTGGCCGGAATGCTCCGCGCTGCCCTTGAGGTACAGGAAGTCGCGCGCCGCGGGCGCAGTGACAATCATATCTTGCTCCTGAGCGTGCAAAGTATCCTGGCCATTGATGCTCAGGATAGCGTCGCCGCCTTGGCTGGCCTGGAGGGATTGCAGCGCGGCCTGCAGGCGCTCTGCCCCCTCTTGCACCGCGGACCAGGGCGGGCAGAAGAGGCAGAACTCCTGCGCTACACCATGTCATTGGCCAAGTTGAGCGGTCGTCTGCTCGCCAACCACAAGGCCTTTGAGCGAGTGCAGCGCGGTATCGAGCAGGCGCGCCGCCAAGTGGATCATTTCGCCGATCTCGTTCACCCCAGCGTCTTGGCAGGCCTAGCGGATACCTATGCCGAAGGTATAGGCACCCTCTCCCCGCGCATCATCGTATCGGGGGAGAGCCGTTTTCTGACGCGTGATGAGGACACAGCGCGGATTCGCACCCTACTGCTAGGAGGCATTCGTGCTGGGGTGTTGTGGCGACAGTCGGGTGGCAAAATTTGGGGCGCGCTGCTTGAGCGGCAGAAGCTTTGTGAGTGCAGCCGCGACTATCTGCGTCAGTTACCCGGACATTCCTGAGTACGGCCAAAATCGCAACCTTCCACCAGTGGGCACTGCCTGCAGAGTGGGCGTCGTGGTCGACAAGTCCCTTTGCCCAGTTCTACCAGCAAGGCGTGCAATTCATTGCGCGCGGCGACATCTCCGGGCGATAGAGTTGACTCGATGGCACGCTGTAACGAGGCATATTTCACGTTATCTGCGATCCAGCCGAGACGAGTGGCGATACGCTTGGTGTAGGCGTCTACGACCATAATGGGAAGATGGAGGGCGTAGAGAAGGATCGAGTCGGCAGTCTCCTCTCCCACGCCATGCACGCGCAGCAGCTTCGCTCGTAGCTCTGGGATGGTTCCTTTGTCTCGCAGCGACTCGGGCAAGTCGGCACATCCCTCCTCCCGCAAAAAGGCACAGAGGGCGCGTAAGCGGCGCGTCTTGACCCGATAATAACCGGAGGGATGCAGGCACGTTTCCAGCTCCATCTCGCCACTGGCCAGTATCGCTGGCACGGACAGGAGCTCCGCTGCGCGCAAGCGAGCGATGGCCTTTTCCACGTTGGTCCAGGCCGTATTTTGCGTGAGGATTGCGCCTACCATTACCTCAAATGAGGTTTCGGCAGGCCACCAGTGTTGCGCACCCCAGTGCGCGAGCAATTGCTGGTGCAACCAGGTCCAGTCGCCTGTCTGTTGTTTCACCGCCGCGTCGGGCTCCGCCGGCGACCGCGCGCCTCGCCTGAAGTTTTAGCTATGGGCGTGACACGTTTAGCTGGCTGTTCGCCTGGATCCTGCCACTCGATTTCTGCAAAAAGCAGAGCCCGATCCTCCTCAGGAAGTTCTTCAAAATAACCACTTTTCAAATGCCTGGGCATTTCGATGGGACCATAGCGCACGCGAATCAGGCGGCTTACCGCCAAGTTCAAAGCGGTAAACATGCGCCGCACCTCGCGATTGCGCCCCTCCTCCAGGGTAACGTGATACCAGTGGTTTGCCCCTTCGCCACCGGCGTCTTCGATTTGCAGGAATTTTGCGAGCCCATCTTCCAGCTCCACCCCGGCGAGTAATTGCGCAATCTGTTCATCTGTCAGGCGACCAAGCACCCGCACTGCATATACACGCTGCAGTCCATAGCGTGGGTGCATCAGGCGATTGGCCAAATCTCCGTCATTGGTGAGCAGGAGCAGCCCTTCGGAATTCAGGTCCAGGCGCCCAACGGAGATCCAACGGCTGGCGCGCAGGCGCGGCAAGCGGTCAAACACCGAGGCCCGCCCTTCTGGATCCCGACGGCTACAGATCTCTCCCGCCGGCTTGTGGTAGCGCAAAATTCGCAGCCGCCCCTGGGTCCAAGCGGGTACTTGCAATGGTTTGCCATCCACCAAAATTTGCACTTTATCGCCCACGCGATCGCCGAGTTTGGCAATTTGCCCGTTGACGCTGATGCGACCCGCGGCAATCCATTCCTCCAACGCGCGGCGCGATCCGAGTCCATAGCGCGCCAAGACCTTTTGCAGTTTTTCGTCCATGCTTATCCTGCCTCCCGGCAGTAAAAATCGGCCCCACCACAGGGTGAGGCCGATTGTAGATGCTACTGAGTGGCTCAGGAAGCTTTGCGCTGCTCGACTTCCGTCTCTTCCTTGAGGCGGGTAATGCCCATCATCTTGAAGAGCACGCGCTCGTAAAAGGGTTCGGATACGCCCATCTTCATCTTGCGGATGAAGTATTTCTCGAAGGCGACCTTGGCCAGATGCACCCAGCGCCCGTAAGCAAAGATGTCCACCTTGCGCGGCCTGATCTGCGGCAGTGCGACGAAGGCAGCACCACGATCACCCATGTCGGCGAAACAGACGGCGTTCCAGGTACCCATGGTCTTGTCGCCTTTGCGACCTTCGATATCGGCCTTGATGTTGTATACCGAGGCGCTAACCATGGACTCGATCATGTAGCCAGTCTTGGGCGCACCTGTCGGTACCGGAGTAGCCTCGACCGGCGGGATGGCAATGGCGATGCCCACTGCATAGATGCTCGGGTACTTCTTGCTGCGCTGGTTGTCGTCGACGATAACGAAGCCGCCGGGGTTACAGAGGCCCTCGACATTTGCCACGGCAGGAATGCCGCGGAAAGCGGGAATCATCATGCCAAAGTTCACCGTCAGGGTGAATTCCTTGACCGTCTCACCCTTGTCATTGACCTGGGTGATGGACATAACGCCATTTTCGACCTTGTTCACCTTGCAGTTGGTGTAGGCTTTGATGCCTTCTTCTTCGAGGCCCTTGGTCAAAATGCCGGTGGAATCGCCAACGCCAGATATGCCCAAGTGACCGATATACGGCTCGCTGGTCACGAAGGAGAAAGACGGAATTTTATCGCGCATGCCGCGCTTCTTGAGATCCGAGGCGACGATCATGGCGTACTCGTAGGCCGGCCCGAAGCAGCTGGCGCCAGCCATGGCACCAATGACAACAGGGCCAGGATTGTCGAGCAATTCTTGATACTTGCCATAGGCAAGCTCGGCGTGATCGGTAGTGCAGACCGACTGCAGCGGCCCTTCATGAGGATCAGAACCAGGCACCAACTCAAAAGCCAGACGTGGGCCGGTCGCGATCATTAAGTAGTCGTAATGGACAGTGCTACCATCTGCCAGGGTGATGATCTGCGCTTCTGCGTCGATCTTCTCGGCACTTTTGGCGATGAATTTGATGCCACGGCGTTCCACGTAGGGCTGAATAGGAAAGGTGATATCTTCGCGCTTGGACCAGCCAACGCCCAGCCACGGGTTGGAAGGCACAAATTGGAAATAGTCGTTGCTGCTGATTAGGGTGACTTCGTGTCCAGCCCCAAGCGCGTGCTTCATTTCATACGCGGCGGGCATGCCACCGGTGCCTGCACCCAGAATAACTACATGTGCCATGGTCTTGCTCCTCAATTCTGCCCATCCAAGAATCGTACTGTCTGCGAAAAGGATTATTTCATCTTCTCAGCTTCCGCGTGCAATATTGATCAGGCCGAGCCCGTAGTCAAATCAGCACTTTCTAATCTTTTCATCATATTTGCTTATGATTCATGACACCACGGATTCCTGATGCCAATCGATATCGGGCAGACCGCCAAGGCTGGAAATGCCAAAATGTCGCAAAAATTCTGCTGTCGTGCCCCACAACGCCGGTCGCCCCGGTCCATCGCGATGGCCTTTGATTTCAATCCAAGCAAAGTCCTGAAGCTGCTGCATAATGCCGCTACCAATGGCAACTCCGCGCCAATGCTCAATTTCGGGGCGCGTAATCGGCTGCTGATAGGCAATGATGGCGAGGGTTTCCAGCAGTGCCTTGCGCAATGGACGCGGCTTTTCGAGCTGCAAGTCTTCCAGCAGATGAAGATAACGCGGACGCAGGCGAGCCTGATACTGCCCCGCTTGTGCGACGATCTCCAGTGGTCCCCAGCCCTCGGCGCAGAGCGCGCCGAGGGCCGCACGCCACTGCGGATGATCGCTGGCAAGCAGTTCCTCTAGCCCCGCGTCACTGATGCCTTCTTCCTGTAATAGCAGGATAGCAAGTAGGAGATCGCGCAGAGGGTCTTCAATCATCCTCGTTGGCCTCCACGGCGCTCACCCACCAAGTATTTCCCTGCCAAAGCAAATGCAGGGCGCGTTGGCGCAGCAGTTCGAGGATGGCAAGCAGGTTCAGGCCCAGTTGTAGGCGATCGCGCTGTGTCGGCAGGGTGTCACGGAAATGTAAGGGGCTGGCAGCCAAACGACAGCGTTGCAATACGTCGAGGATGCGCTGCCGCAAATCAAAGGCGCGCTGCGGCGCTGGCGCCCGTGTCCGCTTTTGGCGTCGACGCTGCCAGATCTGCTGTAACACCCCTGACAGTTGCGCTGCCGAAAGCGGGGGCGGAGTAACCGGCAAGGTATCGTGCGCCAGCGGCGCCGGCAGCAGAAAATCCTGCCCCGCACGTGGCAAGCTCGCTAGTGCCGCCGCCTCAGCTTGCACCTGCGCAAGCATAGCGAGGCGCTGCGCCAGCTCTTCGCGCGGATCAATCGTCTCGCCCTCCTCCGCTGGAGGCAAGGGTAGGAGCATGCGCGCTTTGATTTCTGCCAGCCACGCGGCCATTAGCAAGTAGTCAGCCGCAAGTTCCAGATTTTGTTTTCGCGCCTGCTCCAGGTAGCGGAGATACTGCCGCGTCACCTCCGCCACCGGGATGTTGCGAATATCCATGCGGCTACGACGAATCAACCAGAGCAGCAGATCGAGGGGGCCGCTGAACTGATCAAGGAAAACCTCTAGCGCATCCGGCGGAATATAGAGCCCGTCGGGAATGCGCTGCTCAGCTAGCGCTTCAGGACTAGCCGCCATCCAGCCCCATTACCTCGCGCACCCGAGCCAGGGTCTGCTCGGCCCGCGTCCGCGCCTTTTCTGCGCCGTGCGCCGCGATCTCGCGCAAACGCTGCGGCTGTGCTGCCCAGTCTTCGGCGCGTTCGCGAATTGGCGCTTGCTCTTCCAACACCTTTTCCACCAACGCATTCTTGCAGTCAACACAACCAATGCCAGCGCTGCGACAACCCTCCATCACCCAGGCACGTGTTTCGGTACTGGAATAGACTTGATGAAAGGGCCAGACGGGACAACGCTCGGGTTCGCCAGGGTCGTGTCGCCCGACCCGAGCAGGATCGGTGGGCATGGTAAGCAGTTTTTTGCGCACTGCCTCGGGCTCTTCGCGCAGACCAATAGCGTTGCCGTAGGACTTGCTCATCTTGCGCCCATCCAGCCCCGGCATCTTCGCGGCTTCGGTAAGCAGCGCCTTGGGCTCGATAAGGATCGTCCGCCCCTTGCCCTCTAGCATAGCGAGGAGAAGGATGCGCGTTGTCTCATTGATGCTGGCAGCGCCGTGCAGAATTTCGCGCGCCTGGGCAATAGCGGCTTCGTCCCCCTCTTGCTGATAGCGCTCCTGCAAACGCTGGTATTGCTGCTTCAGCTTTTTGCCGAGTGCACGCAAGCCCGCCTCAGCGGCTTCGGCGTCTGCCGTGCTGCGTCCATAAAGGCTGTTGAAACGACGCGCCAGCTCGCGGCAGATTTCCAGGTGGGCTACCTGATCGGCGCCCACCGGTACCCAGGCAGCGTCGTAGAGCAGAATATCGGCACTCATTAGCGCCGGATAGCCAAGGAAACCAAAGGTGGCAAGATCACGGTCGCGCAGCTGTTCCTGCTGGTCCTTAAAGGTCGGGACGCGCTCCAGCCAGGATAGGGGAGTCAGCATGCCGAGCAAGAGTGCCAGTTCGGCATGCTGCGGAATCCAGCTCTGCACAAAAAGGGTGGCTTTTTCCGGCTCGAGCCCTACCGCTAGCCACTCGACCAACAGTTCCCAGGTCGACTGGCGAATTCCTTCGGGGTGCTCATAGTGAGTGGTGAGGGCGTGCAGGTCCGCCACAAAGAAAAAGCTCTCGTGCTCGTTTTGCAAGCGCAACCAGTTCTTTAAGACACCATGGTAATGACCGAGATGCAATCGCCCTGTAGGACGCATGCCGGAAACAACGGTGGTACTCATGCGAGCCCTCCCAAGCGAAAAAAGATTCCCTGAAACAGCTCAAAGGCGGGGCCGAGCACCGTCCACAAAATGCCGGTAAAAAGCAATACGATCAAGATGATGAAGCCATAGGGCTCGACCCGGCTGAGAGCATTGGAGGCGTCGCGGGGCAGAAGACCGACCGCCACCCGACCGCCATCCAACGGGGGGATAGGAATAAGATTGAACAGGAAAAGTACACCGTTAATGAGGATACCCGCCTGCCCCATCAACTGCATCGGCTCAGCAAAGTAGGGCGCACTGCCGGCAAGATGCACACCGAGCCAGAGGATCAGCGTCCAAAACGCCGCCATGATCAGATTGGCCACAGGTCCGGCGACGGCGACCAGGATCATGTCGCGCTTCGGATCGCGCAGGCCGGCAAAATTGACCGGCACCGGCTTCGCGTAGCCGAAGAGAAAAGGCGAGTGAAAAAGCAGCAACATGGCAGGCAATAAGATGGTGCCGAAGGGGTCGATATGCTTGAGTGGATTCAAGGTCAACCGCCCCATCAACATCGCCGTAGGGTCACCGCGCTTCCAGGCCACCCAGCCGTGTGCGACCTCATGCACGGTAATGGCGAAAAGTACGGGGATCGCCCAAATACTGATTTGTCGCAGAATGTTTTCGATGTCGTTCATCCTGCCACTATACGCCTTCCTCCGGCGGATTTCCGTCGTTGGTGAGTTCAATACCCAAAGAATCGGGGTCCCCCAAACCACGGCGAAGTAGGCGCGGCGGCCAATCACAGAGATCGATCACGGTAGAGCACTGTGTGCTACCGTCCCCGGCGCGCAAAATCACGTCCACGCGACTGCCGACCCGCTTGTCGATCTCTGTGGCATCGTGCAACGGATATGCGTCATGCGGGAGCTGCAAAGTGGAACTCATTAGGGGTTCACCCAAATCTGTCAACAGCGTTTGGACTATTGGCGCATCCGGCACGCGCACGCCGATGCTGCGACGGCGCGGGTCCGCCAAACGCCGCGGCACGTCGTGGGTGGCGGGGAGAATGAAAGTAAAAGGTCCTGGCAAAACGCGTTTCAGGATAGCAAAGCTGCGATCATCTAACTTGGCGTATTCCGTCAACTGCGAAATACTGGAAAACAATAGGGATAGATCATGGTGCATATCGAGCTGACGGATTTGTCGCAGCCGCTCTTGCGCTGCCTTGGCCGTTACGCGACAACCCAAGGCATAGCAGGTATCCGTGGGATAGACGAGCAACGCACCAGAACGTGCCTGCTCTACCGCCTGGCGCAAAAGGCGTGCTTGTGGGTTTTGCGGGTGAACATCCAGAATCAGGGCCAAAGGCTGCTCGGGCATAAGGAGAAAACTGCGGCATGATAGACCAAGTACAACAACTGCTACCAGTTCCCGCAGGGCGCGAGCACATTCTCCTGCTGATGAGTGGCGGGGTAGAGAGCAGCACGCTGCTTCGCCTTCTGCTTAGCGCGGGACAGATACCGGTTCCGTTTTTTCTTGATTACGCACAGCGGGCCGCGACAAAGGAGTGGCAATGCGTTAGCGCTCAATGCCGGCAGCTGGAAATTGTCCCACGGCGCCTACCGATGGCGGAATTGGGTGAGGCTTTGGGAAAGCTTCGTCCCCATCGCTTTCATGTGCCCATGCTACAGCGCAACCTTATCGCCATTAGCGTGGCAGTGAGCGCGGCAGCGGCCATGGGGATTCGCTACCTGTGCATGGGGATCTCGGCAGATGACGCGACGGTAGATGTAAGTTCCCAAGAGCAAGTGCTGGAGCCTCTCTGCACGAGTCTGGCGGTTTTAGGCCGGGAACTTCTTTTTCCATTACAGCATCTGAGCAAGCCAGAGATCGTGCAGCTTGGGCAGGGCTTGGGGGTGGAGTGGGATTTATCGTACAGTTGCCTGCTTGGGAGGGCGCAACATTGCGGCGTTTGTCCGCAGTGCCTGAAGCGGCGGGAGGCTTTTCGTATAGCCGGCCTGCAGGCTGCAGACATCGGTTACGCCCGCGAACCGTAACAACAGAATAGGAGAACTGCATCGCATGGCCGATGAACCCCGCCATCTTCGCTGGTCTCTACAAGATATTCCCTTCGACTGTGTGCAACGCAGCGCCATCGCGGACGAGAGCGACTGGTTCTACCTGCTGGCCGGGGCGTCGTTCGTCGAGACACTCTCGGATCTCTACGCACAGAATTTGGCAGAGTATTATCAAGACAACCAAGACGCCAAGTCGTGGCTGCAAGGGCAGTGGGAACACGAAGAAGTACAACATGGCCGCGCCCTGCGTGCATACGTCTTGGCCGTCTGGCCAGATTTTGATTGGGAAACGGCATACGCGCGATTTGTCGCCGCGTATGCCCCTCTCTGCCAAACTAACGCACTAGGACCAACACCAGCTCTGGAGATGGCAGCGCGCTGTGTGGTCGAGACAGGCACTGCCAGTTTTTATACGATGATTCAGCAGGCCAGTCCTGAGCCGGTTTTGCGGGAACTCGCGGGTCGTATTCGTGCCGATGAAGTACTCCATTACAAATATTTTTTTCGTTTTTTCCGCGACTATCAAGCGCGCGAAGGCGTCTCGCGTTGGCGTTTGTTGCGTGGGTTATGGCAGCGGATTGCCGAGGCAGATATGGAAGACAGTTTCCTCGCTATCCGTTGTGCTTATGAGGTCCGCAACCCGGGCCAGAACTTTACCCCAGCGGATTTTCGTGCCTTTCGGAAACGTATGGCGGTCTGGATTCGCCGCCATTACCCCTTTGAAATGGCGATAAAAATGTTGATGAAACCGGTGTCTTTACCGCCCGTTTTGCAAAGATTGCTCCTTCCCCTACTAACGCGCGGAGCACGGCGCGCGATTACCTAAGCAAGATGAAAGCGGCTTCGTTGGCACGCATCTGTATCGGCTTGCTGCTCGTACTGAGCGTGCTCTCTCCAGTCGCCAGGGCGACCGATGCCAACGACTTTGCTAGCGACGCCAGCATCCTGCGCAACATGCACAATGCACTGAATGGTTCGGTAACTGCACAGCAGTTGCAGCAGTGGCAAAGACAGGCACAGGGAATTGTTGCGTCAGCTTATGCCTGTACGCAAAGCCAGGAGGCCTCACTCAACACGATAGACAAATCCCTGCATATTCTTGGTCCGACTGTGGCCGACGAGCCATCTAGCCTTACGCAACTGCGTCAACAACTCGATTCACAGAGAACAAAAATCAACGGAAAACTTGCCGCATGCAAGGTATTATATGTTGGTGGCAATACTGTTCTCAGTGACTTGCGCGCCAAAGAAACCAGAGTTCACGCGCGTCAGATGCTACAGCGTGGCCCAGATATCATTCGCCAAGTTTTACAACTTGCCAATTCACACCAGGAGGTATGGCAAAAAGAGAAAAACTTTTGGATTCGTCCCGATGACATTCCTGTATTTAACAATGCAGGGTTCCAGGGGGCGTGGGGGATTGGCATTGCCTTTTATATACTGGTGCTAATATTACGCCGTCACTCTCACATTACCGTGCGCGAACTCTATCCCTTGCTAGCAATTTTTGTTTGGGCATTGGCAAGTTTTCTGCTGGGCACGCTTTTCCCCATCACCGAGCTAGTTCTGCTAACCTTGTCCGCCTACACCCTAAGCACTTGGCTTGCCCGCTCCATGCTGCGTCATCTTGCAGAGATGCCTGCACGCGCGCAACGAGAAGCCGTATTATTACGCGTGTTCTGGCGCCCGTTGCGCTTTATTATCACCTTTGGCGTCTTCATATTGGCATACCAATCTCTCGATCCTCAGGGAAGCGCAATTATTGCCCAACACACGGCACTGCTGGCGGCGATTCACACGGCAATTCTTGGCAGCATCATTTGGGTACTATGGCGCGCGAGCCGTTTCACATTTCTGAAAGACTGGCGTTGGCTACAGCTTCTCCTTTTCGGCACCGCAACCATCATTCTCTTGCTCACTTTTATTGGCTATTCAGAGCTTTCGGACTACCTAACCAATGGTTTTGTCATCAGTTTGGTGGCAATTGTTATTGCAAAAGTACTCTCCTGGTTTATTGATGATATCTGGGGAAATGACGACGATCAAGACGGCAAGCTTGCGCGCCTGATGCGACAACATTTGGGGCTAACCGCGCAGACCGGTTCATGGCTATCCTGGCTGCGCCTACTTATTCATACTTTGCTCTGGATAGTGGTATTTTCAGTTTGTCTTTTGGCCTGGGGGCTCACTAGTAGTAGTTTCCACCTTTTCTGGCAATATTTCATTCATGGGTTTACGATTGGTAATTTTCATATTCAGCCGTTTCGCTGGCTGATTGCCATCGCGTTATTGATTTTTCTGTTCAACGTCAACCAGTGGATACAAAATCGGCTGTCTTCTACAGGTGGTATTTTCCGCCATTTTGATGCGGGATCTCGGCATTCGGTCTTAGCGATTTTTCGCTATGTTGGCTTTATCATTGCCATTTTGTTATCGCTATCGACCGCGGGTGTGGCTTTACACAACTTGGCCATCATCGCCGGTGCCTTGTCCGTTGGTATCGGCTTTGGCCTACAAAATATCGTCAACAACTTTGTTTCTGGGATTATTCTCCTCTTGGAGCGCCCCATACGGGTTGGGGACTGGGTGAAAGTGGGAAATACGGAAGGTTATGTTCAGCGGCTTAGCATTCGTTCAACTTTGATTCTGACTTTTGATCGCACGGAGGTCTTCGTACCCAACTCTGAGCTGATATCTGGCCAAGTCACCAACTGGACCTATACCAATAACGTTTTACGCCTAATGATCCCCATGCGGGTCTACCACGGCTCGGACATCGACAAAGTGCGCAGCATTCTGGAAGAAGTGGGTCAGAAACATCCGGAAGTTCTACAGGATGACCCCCGTGGAATTCCGCCTACCGCACTGCTACTTGACGTGACAGAAAATGCTCTCGTCTTTTATTTGCGTGTATATATTGCGGATTGCAACAACAGCTTTATGATTCAGACGGAATTGCGCGCACAGGCAGTGGAAGCTTTGTATCGTCGTGGCGTACGCCTTGCGCACCAGCAACAGGACGTATATTTCCCAGAACGCGCGCCCGCAGCAGACGGATCTAATTCAAGCTAAACTCGCTACGCACAAGATTATCTCGGTGGATGACAACATGAAAGTCTTCCAAAATCTCCTCTCCATTTTCTACCTGCATACGGCAATGCTGTAAAAGACGGGCATCCAGATTAATCAAGCCGCGCGCAATTTCACGCCCGTTTGCATCCAGACAACTCACCAATTCACCACGCCGGAACTCACCCTCCTGACCTTTAATACCATAGAGTAGCAAGCTGGCCCCGTCACCATGAACCGCAGCAACTGCTCCGGCATCCAAAAATAGCTTGCCATGCACACGGAGGTGGTCAGAAAGCCAACGTTTGCGCGCAGTAAGCACGGGGACTTTGGCCTCTAACAACGTGCCGATCTGTTCTTGCGTGGCGATACGAAGCAATACGTTATTCTCGAGACCGCCGGCGATGACGGTGGAAGTGCCAGAGCGCGCCGCGCGTGCTGCTGCCTTGACCTTTGCCAACATGCCGCCAGTACCAACCGATGAGCCACCCGAACCGGCAAGACGCTCTAAGCGCGCTTCACCCGCGCGCGCGTGATGAATTAGCTTTGCCTCCGGATTACCACGTGGATCCGCATCATATAGTCCCATCTGGTCGGTGAGTAGCACCATCAGGTCTGCATCCCAGAGATTCGCAACTAATGCCGCCAGGGTATCATTGTCGCCAAGTTGGATGGCACGGTAAGAAATTGCATCATTCTCATTAACGATGGGCAAAACGCCGTGTTCGATTAACGTGCGTAATGTCTCTCGTGCATTCAGATAACGTGAGCGATTGCGCAACTCTTCATGTGTTAGAAGCACTTGACCACAGTACAGAGCCGGACGATTTTCCCGCTGAATTTGATGTAAGATTTTCTCGTAGCCATGCATGAGAATGGACTGACCAACACTGGCCGCAGCTTGCCGATCAGCAAGCTCAGTTGGCCTCCCTGCCCAACCTAGGCGCCTGGCCCCTACGCCAACCGCACCCGATGATACCAGCACAATTTGATAACCATCATGGATTAAGCTCTGTATCTGCGACAGCCAAGCAGCCACCCGATCCTCAGCCAGTCTCCCCATGCCATCCATAAGAAGACTGCTACCAATTTTGATAACCCATTTTTTGCCAACTGTATGACGTGGGTTCCCGTTATGGCTCACGGCGCTCCGACCCCCCGCTTATCGAGATTACGCATATAACTCCGTATATTCCTGTCTGACACCGCGCTTGCCACTGCCCAGTAAAAAATACCGAGGCTAATTGCCGCAATAATTGCCATCCCTTGATAAAATCCAACCCATCCAGCACCCCCCAGGGATTTTGGACCGATCCAGCAAACACCCCAAATCATAAGAAAATATGGAATGATCCACCATGTATACTGCCAGCCCATCTCGCGAATGGGCGCTTTGCGTAACAACCCCCAAAGCGCATACAAACCCAACAGGACGAACAGGGTTCCAAAAATGAAATTGAGCGTATGCAAGCCCGACCAGTAAACGATCCAGGTACCCACCACGAAGGCGAGAGGGGCAATGAGCCGGGCATAGGGGAGTCGAAACGGCCGCTCCAACTGTGGCATTGCCTTACGCAGCTGCAAGAGCGCAATTGGCCCAATAACATAGGAAAGAACCGTCATGGAAGCAATATAACCCACCATTTTCTGCCAAGAAGGAAAAGGCAGAAAGAAAAGAGCACCGACGAAAAATAGGAGTAACAGACTAGTCCACGGCACACCCCGTCGGTTGATTCTTGAAAGTATTTGAGGGAATGCACCGCTTTCCGCAGTAGCCAGTGTCACTCGGGCCGACGTTGCCGTATAAATGAGCGCCGTTCCTGCCGGGGATATGAAGGCGTCTGCGTACAGCAACAGCGCCAACCAAGTTATCCCCAAAGTCATCGCCAAGGCTGCAAAAGGACCGTTGATACCAGAGAACTGAAGATGCGTCCAACCGCCATGGGCCAGATCCTTGGGGTTGACGGCAGCGATAAAAGCAACCTGCACCAAAATGTAAATACCTCCGGCAATTAGCACCGAAAGAATTGTTGCCAAGGGAATATCACGTTTGGGATTTTTGCTTTCCCCGGCCAAGTCGATGGCGTGGCGAAATCCTAGAAGGCTGAAGATTACCCCGCCCGTGGCTACTGCAACAAACATCCCCTGAATATTCTCTCCAAAATTGGCATTGTGCACATGAAAGTTTGAAGAATGCCAGCCAAGTACAATAAACAAAATCCCCGTGAGCGACGGAATACCAATTTTCCACCAAGTAGCGGCACTATTGATACGCAGAACCCATTGAACGCTAAAAAAATTCAGCCCAACAAAAAATGCCAAAGAAATTAGCGCATAGAGATACCCCTGTGAACTTAGCAGGTTACTGTGAGCCTGTAAAAAATGTGGAAAATAATTGTTGGCGTATGTCAATAATGCCGTGACTTCAATCGGAGCAATGGTGGCATAAGACAGAAACAGAATCCAGGTCCACATATTCCCCACGATCGGGCCATTACCCACATTGGCCAAATGCACTACTGCGCCGGCTTTAGGAATCAAGGGCCCCAACTCGGCAAAAACCAGCGCTAGCAGCAAGATCGCCACCATGCCAATAATCCAGGAACCGATCGCATAGGGCCCCGCAAGTTTTGCGGTAAATAATGGACCAAACAACCAGCCAGAACCGATGGAGGCTCCCACACAGGCCAGGATTAAGCCTTGTAATGTACCTTCTCTGCGTAATCGCGGTGCAGAGTTTTCCGTATTCGTGGGCAACCTTCATCTCCTAACTCAGATTTGTTACCTTTACTACCATTACACATTGAACCAGAGGAGTCAAATGCAAAAACTTCTAAAAATTTTTACGATTTTGTCATACTGATGAGTAAAGCCTTTTTATTGTTATTAGAAGATGTCTCATACTTTTGGCACCCATGCGAAAGTTGTCAGTCAGTTGCGGGTGTCAAGGCATCCAGAATTATTCGTGACTTTACGTCGGCACGAATACTGTTGTACATTTACACTCGCCATATCAACTTATATTGTTGGGGGCCAGATGACGAATCGTAAAACAGGAAGTAACGTAACCGATAGCACTATAACGACGCATTCGCAGGTGGAATCTGCCTTACCGCCTGCCGTGCGCGACGAGGCTGCATGTGTTAAGCAGGTGCTTGCTCGGGTCGGTACACTCCCCTGGGACGCGGTTGTAGAACTCGCGGCACCCTGGATTCAGGCCGCGCGAGACTCTCAGCGCTACAATTCCTTCAGTATGGAGTCACTGCTCTCGGAATATCCATTAGACAGTGCAAGTGGTCTAGCGCTGATGCGCCTATCAGAAGCGCTCTTACGCGTTCCTGATCGGGATACCGCTGCTGCGCTTGCAGCGGATCAGTTGCGGCGGGGCTTTTCCAACCAGAGCGGACCCAAGAAATTCGGCGAGTCATTAATCACGCCGATGTTGCGCATGGCGGCGCAATGGCTTCCCGACCCCGACCATGGTTCTATATCCAAACAAACGCTGCGCGCGCGAAGCGTGGTGAATGCCGCAACGCAGGCTGTTCGCTTTCTTGGGGGGCAGTTCATTCTGGGCGAGACCATTGAGCAGGCGCAAAAACGTGCCACCACACAACGTCGGTACTCAGGAACTTGGCGATATTCTTTTGATATGTTGGGCGAGAGCGCGCGTTGCGATGACGACGCGGAGCGTTACGACGAGGCATATCAGCGAGTTTTGGCACGTTTGGCTCGGCAAGAACAAAAAGGCGGCCCTCGGGAGCGTGACGGTCTGTCCATCAAACTCTCCGCACTCGAACCGCGCCTCGAAGCGGTCCAAATTGACTTCTTTCTACCAAGACTTCTCCCCAAACTGGTGCAACTTGCCAAAGCCGCCGCAGGTGCTCGTGTTGGTCTGACCATTGATGCGGAGGAAAACGAGCGCTTGGGCCTGAGCTTGACCGTTATGGAGGCGCTGCTAGGAGCCATTGCTGACGACAGCGATTGTGCTGGATGGGATGGATTGGGAATGGCAATCCAAGCCTATCAAACCCGTGCAATAGAAATGGTCGATGCCGCGATCGCCTTGGCACAGAAATTTGCGCGTCCACTAATGCTGCGCTTGGTGAAAGGCGCCTACTGGGATAGCGAAATCAAGCGCGCCCAGGAGCTGGGTTTACACGGTTATCCAGTGTATACCCGCAAACATCACAGCGATCTATCGTATCTCGCTTGTGCGCGTACAATGCTTGCAGCGAGTGCTGAGGGGCATATTTATGCGCAGTTTGCCACGCACAATGCGACCACTATCGCCGCGGTCTTACTGATGGCTGAGGGTGTGCCGCAGGCGAGTTTCGAGCTACAGAAATTGCACGGTATGGGAGATTCCATTTATGCCGAGGTGCTTGCATCAAAGACGATACCGGTTCGAATTTACGCCCCCGTTGGCGTACACCGCGATTTACTCGCCTATCTGGTGCGACGCTTATTAGAAAACGGGGCAAACAGCTCTTTTGTGCATCAACTCGCAAATCCACAAATGCCCTTATCGGCCCTTCTGGCCAATCCTTTTCTGAGCGAGCGCGAGTCGCCCTTACCCATGCCCGTCGACATTTATGGAGAAATTGCCGGCCAACAAAGGCCGAATCCTTTCGGAATTGATCCAGCGGAGGCGGATCAGCGTGCCACACTGCTGCAAGCATGGAAAGATCTGCCGATGCAAAACCCCAAACGGATGGAGTCGCGCGACACGATCCCTGGGCGTATGCAAAAACTACAGGAAGGGTTCCAGCTCTGGAACCAGCAGCCGCTGCGCGAACGCTGTGCGTGCCTGCTGCGCGCTGGCGATTTACTGGAGCAAGAGCGCGATGCTTTTGCAGCACGCGTGGTCTGGGAAGGGCACAAGAGTTGGGTCGATGCCGTTGCCGAGGTTCGCGAAGCGATTGATTACTGCCGTTATTACGGGTTGATGGCACAGGAGCAGCTAGTGGATCAGGAGCTTCCCGGGCCCACCGGCGAGTCCAACACCCTACGCATGAGCGGGCGCGGTAGCATGGTTTGTATCAGCCCTTGGAACTTTCCTCTGGCGATCTTTGCCGGACAATTACTTGCCGCGCTGGTCTGTGGCAACAGTGTGGCGGTTAAACCGGCAGAGCAGACCTCAATCGTCGCCGAGGCCTTCATCGCCCTACTACAACGTGCCGGTGTTCCCGCGCAAGCCATTGATCTCTTTCATGGGCCGGGACGCAGTTTAGGCTCCGATCTGGTGCGGGCGCCAGAGGTTGCGGGGGTGCTCTTCACCGGTTCAACGGGGGTAGGGAAGCAAATCCAACGCAGCCTGGCGGCTAACGATGGTCCGATCGTTCCGCTGATTGCCGAAACCGGTGGTCTCAATGCCATGATCGTAGACTCTACCGCCCTTCCAGAGCAAGTTGTGGATCATGTCGTATTGAGCGCGTTTCGTAGTGCCGGTCAGCGTTGCTCGGCCTTGCGTATGCTCTTTGTACAGGAAGACATCGCTGACGAGCTGATCAAAATGCTCAGCGGGGCGATGGCGCTATTGCAGATTGGTGCGCCGGAAGATTTTGCGACGGATGTAGGGCCCGTCATTGACGATACCGCGCAAGAGCGGATTCTCACCCAGCTAAAACGCCTCGAGGCCAAAGGCGGACGCCTTCTGGCGCGTAGTCCCTGGCCAGAACATGCTAAATTTGGCGGCAACGAGGCATCGGCCGCCATGCGCGATAGCCTGGGGCGAGAGTTATACTTCGTCGCACCCAGTCTCTACGCCGTCAGCCACGAGCAAATCCTCGCTGAAGAGATTTTCGGGCCGGTGTTGCAGGTCGTACGCTGGTCCGGTTCTTGGGAAAACGTGGTCGAACAGATAAATGCTTTTGGCTATGGTTTGACCCTTGGCATTCAGACCCGCATCGACAGTCGCGCCCAGCGCATTTATCGCGCTGCGCACGTCGGCAATATCTATGTCAACCGTGGCATGACCGGTGCTGTTGTTGGTGTGCAACCTTTTGGTGGTACAGGGCTTTCCGGGACGGGACCGAAAGCCGGGGGGCCGCATTTTTTGGCACGCTTGTGCCAAGAGCAAAGCGTCAGCATCAACACCGCAGCAGCTGGTGGAAATGCCAGTTTGCTATCCAAATCGATATGGTAGCGTGCGCTTTTGACACATCAATGGAAGTCTCTGGAGTTCACTGGTAGTGATTTTGAACGGTCACGTAAATCTCGTACACCTTCCACGATGATGTTATGCACGTAAGGCCCGTGTTTTTCCAGGCGGCCTTGTATCACCAGGAGCTTTCCGTGCAAAATTTCTCGACGCCATGCTTCAACCCGCTGTGGCCAGATGATGAGATTGGCGCGCCCGGTTTCATCCTCGATGGTCAAAAAGACCGTGCCATGGGCAGTGCCCGGCCGTTGGCGATGCGTAACCAAGCCGGCCACGCGTACTTGCGTACCCGTAGACTGACGCAGCGATTGTATAATACTGCGACAACCCTCCCGCTCCAGTTGCGGGCGCAAGAAGACCAATGGGTGTGGCCCCAGACTCAGCCCCAGTTGCTGATAGTCATCGTGGCACAGATTGGCGGCAGATGCTGGCGTGAGAGAAGAACGTGCAATAGAACTTGCTGGGAGACGCAGCGCCGTATTTTCCCGCAGCGCCAGAATCTGCCACAGGGCCTCACGGCGGTGGCCAAGCAAGGCATCGAAGGCACCAGCGCGCGCCATTTTTTCCAGACTCGGGCGCCCCACCCCGGCCTCATGAAAGAGAACCGCTGGCTCCAGACTGCCACCATCATCGCGCCACGTCAGGCTGCGCTCAGCATCGCTGCGCGCCAACCCCTTGACCAGATGCAGACCCAAACGCACGCGCCGATCGCGAGCCCGTGTTTGCCAGTGACTGCGGCGGATATCTACGGGCAGGACTCGTACTCCTTGGCGTTTTGCTTCTTGCACAATTTGCGCCGGAGCATAAAAGCCCATGGGTTGGCTGTTGAGCAGGGCTGCGGTAAAGATCGCTGGATGGTGGCATTTGATCCAGGCCGAGGCATAGACCAGCAGCGCAAAACTTGCCGCGTGGGATTCGGGAAAACCATATTCGGCAAAGCCACGAATCTGCTCACAGAGTTGCTGCGCAAATTCTGCTGCATAGCCGCGCGCCGCCAGCCCCTCCAGTAAACGCTGCTGATAGGGGCCGAGATCACCCTTGCGCCGCCAGGCTGCCATGGCACGGCGCAGACCATCAGCGGCATCGCCATCAAAGCCTGCTGCATCCATGGCAATCTGCATCACCTGTTCTTGAAAAATCGGCACCCCCAAGGTCCGTTCCAGAACCTTCTGCACTTCGCGACCAGGATACACCACGCGCTCCTGACCGGCCCGCCGCCGCAGATAGGGATGCACCATTCCACCCTGGATGGGGCCGGGCCGAATGATGGCGACTTCTATCACCAAGTCATAAAAACAGCGCGGGCGCAGGCGCGGCAGCATGCTCATCTGCGCCCGCGACTCCACCTGAAAGACCCCCAAACTCTCACCACGTTGCAACATGGCATATACCTCGGGATCTTCCGCGGGGATTTCCGCAAGCCCCATGCCCAGGTCATCCAGGACAAGACGCAGAACAGTAAACATCCCCAGGGCAAGCAGATCCACCTTCAGGATACCGAGAAGGTCGAGATCATTTTTGTCCCATTGCAGTACTGTGCGTTCGGACATACGGGCCGGTTCGATGGGCACCAGGGTAGCGAGCGGGGCCTGGGACAGCACCATTCCTCCCACATGCTGGGAAAGATGGCGCGGCATACCCACCAAGGCATTGACTACGATGATAAGACGTTGGATAGCGGGGCTTTGTGGATCAAATCCAGCCTCTTGCAGGCGTTCCGGGAGCACCTTGTGACCATCCCACCAAGCCAGTTGCCGGCTGAGCTGATCCTGTTCGGCAGCAGAGAAGCCGAGGGCGCGGCCAGCATCACGCATGGCGCTGCGCGGACGATAGTGGGTAATACTGGCCGTCAGGGCGGCATGCTGTCGACCGTAGCGGCGAAAGATGTACTGGATGACCTCTTCTCGCCGCTCGTGCTCAAAATCGACGTCGATATCCGGCGGTTCTCCCCGCTCGCGCGATAGAAATCGGGAAAAGAGCAGATGCGCCCGAGCCGGATCGACCTCGGTAATCCCCAGGGCATAACAGAGCACGGAGTTGGCTGCCGAACCACGCCCCTGGCAGAGGATACCGCGCTCCCTGGCAAAGCAGACAATCTCGTACACTGTCAGAAAGTAATTGGCATATTCCAACTCGGCAACAATGCGCAACTCCGCCCATAATTGCTGCCGCACCTGCTCTGGCGCCCCTTGCGGATAGCGGCGTAGCAGGCCTTTTTCGGCTTCTGTTTGCAGATACTCTTGCGGACTTTGCTGCACGGGGCAAGCACCTTGCGGATAGACATAACGCAGCTCCTGCAAAGAAAAATGACAGCGCTGCATAATCTGCAGGGTTTCTGCCAGCAATTCTGCTGGATAGATCTGCGCCAGTTGCTCCCGCCGGCGCAGGTGTCGTTCGCCGTTGCGAGGCAGCTCCCAACCCAAGTCTCCAAGCGGCTTGTGCAAACGAATGGCGGTGAGCACATCCAGCAAATACCGCTCCGAACGCCGCGCCATGCAGGCACCGGTGCAAGCCACGGCACGGAGTGGATAATCTTGTTGCCAGCGCCACAAACCCGTTAGACGTTGTTGATGGTCGCCGTTATACAGCAAAGACAAACCCAGCCACACGCGTGCAGCCCCCCAAGTGGCGCATAAATCCGCAACGGCTGCATGGTCTTGCGGCGCCTCCCGGTAATCGGGCAAAAGGATGGCAAACAATCCGGACAAAGGCAGTAGATCGGCGAGAAAGGCCCTGTACTCGCCCTTCCCTGCCCGACTACGGGCAACACTAATCAACTGCGCAAGCGCTGCATACCCCTGCCGGTTTTCGACCAGCAGAACCAGGCGCAAGCTTTCTTCTAGCTGTAAGGTGCAGCCGAGCAGTAGTGGCAGGCCAATCGTCTGGGCATGGATGTGCGCACGCGGCGCGCTGTACAGGGCACATTCTTCGGTGATGGCTAGCGCCGCATAGCCCAACTCTTTTGCCCGATCCAGGAGTTCTTCCACACCTGCCGTGGCATGCAGAAAGCTCAGGTTGCTCAGGCAATAGAGCTCGGCATAGGCGGGCTCAGGCGAAGTATCCATGCAAAAAATACTCACCCGAACGGCGATCGCGAAAGACCCAACACTGCGCTCCATCGGCGCGTCGCCAACGAAAATAGTCACGGCTCAGATCGTGACCATCCCACCAACCGCCTTCAATGCGCTCCAAATCGCTCGAGGCTGACACAGGAAGCAAAGAGACCGGCGTAGCCTTGGGCAGTAGCCACAAAGGACGGGGGCGAGGATCAAGAGGGCTAATCGCATCCTGCGCCTCGGGCGAGACGGGCTGCCAGGCAGATTCTGGACGATGATCGGCACGAACCTGTACGCGGTAAATGCTATCCGACCCTAGGCGGGCGCGCCATCGGTCCAACAGTTGCCTCTGTTCTCTTGCCAGATTTTGCTCCCAGAAATCTCCCTGCTCGCCGGCCCAATTCTCCGCATCCAAGGCCCGCAGTTGCAGCTGCCGAGCTGCAAAATTCCAGGGGCGCCGCAGTAATCGTTCCTGCCACAACTGCAGAAAGAGTTCGGCGCTGTTCAGGGGGCTACGACTTTGCAACAGTTCACGGTACTGCGTATCGCGTCCCTGCAAGAGCAGCTCCCAATGGGTGCTGGCGCGCTGCCGTAGGCGTAGACGTAACTCTTGAAAGGCACGGTGTAGCGGAAAGCGTAAGCCCTGCCAATCGGAGACTTCCTGTAGCAGTGGAAAAGAGACAAAAAACTCTTCCTGTACGGGCCAAGCACTGCGGGGATCCGGTCGATCACCGCGCAGGCGATCAAAAAAGCTCTCCCATTCCGGACCAAAGCGCAGCGCCCGCTCCCGTCGATCGAGTCGCAGACAATCGCCGCAACTGTACAAACCCAAGCTCTGCCAGCGCACGAGCAAGGTACTCTTTGCCGGGAAAAACTGCAGGGAAATCCCTTGCCAGCAATCCTGAAAAGATTGTTGCGCCGGACAGCAATGCAATTCGGCATTTTCTCCTTGCCAGGCGAGCAATGCTGCGGCTAGCGGCGTGGGCGCCAAGCCCAGATGCACGCGCAGATGTACCCCGGCAAACTCGTGGATAGCTTGTAGGAGCGCCTGCGGCGCAGTCCGCCAGTACTGGTTGCCCTGCAGCTCCACCGCCAATACATGTGGCCACTCCTGCAGGGCTACCACCTGTGGCCCCCAGGCATAGAGAATCTGAGCGCACCGGTCGAGAAGATTACACTCTCGTTCCAGGTCGCGCTGTTCTGCCCGCAGCTCTGGCGCCAGAGCACGCGCCTGTGCTGCACTCATCCCCAGCTGCACCCCCCGACTTTCTGCCCCGCGATCCATCTGCCAGACCCGTTGCCGGGAATCGGCAATCCAGACACCAGGCAAACAGCCATCGAGGTTCCACAGCTCTGCCGCCAAGGCAGGAAACACCAATGCCAGCCACTGCTCTGCCATAGGGCACCATCTCTAGATCGCTAGCGGTAATTCCAGATTGGCCACTGCTGGGACTGTGCCCCCGCGACGCTTTTCTACCTGCACCCGGGTTTGCTCGCCAGAGGGCTGCACGCGCAAGCGCAAGGCAGCGGAACTGCGACGGCTTACGGCATCCTGATAAAAGAAAAAGCCCATGCTGTTGCCAGCCTCGGCGGCCAATTGCAAACGACGCTGGGTAGCTTCATCCAGGGCCGGCGGCCATGCCAGTACAGCACTACAAGTCCCAGAGCGTAGCGCCGACTCCAAGGCCCAGAGCTGGTCCTGGCACTGGCGCGGGTGAACCACGAGCATCCGTTCCAAACGCACGCCAGCCGCCGCCAAGGCCGGCGCATAAGGAATATAGGGAGGCAAACACCAGAGCACCCAACGCTTCTCTTGTTGACTCAAGGCGGCGATGGTCGGCAAGAGCAGGCGGAGCTCTCCAATACCCTCTACTTGGCTATGAATTTCGGTGATGGCTCCACGTGGCCAGCCGCCAAGCAAATCACGGAGATCAGGATGCCCAGGATCGTGCAGATGCTTTTTCGGAGCCATATCCGCCGACTGGGCGCGCCACAAGCGCTGCGGGTGACGGGTCAAAAGTTCTTCGACTGCAGTTTTCATCACAGACCTCCTAGGCGCAGCAATCCAATCACCAGCCCTTCCAGGCGGAGATCCTGCTTACGCAAATCGACTTCTATGGGAGAAAAATCCGGATTTTCCGGCATCAAAAATACCTGATGGCCTTCCTTGCGCCAGCGTTTGACGGTCACTTCTCCATCTATCCGCGCTACCACTACTTGGCCATTATGGGCTTCGCTACTCTGCTGCACGGCGAGCACATCGCCATCGAGAATTCCCGCATCGCGCATACTCATCCCCTGCACACGGAGAAGATAATCGGCACCAGGAAAAAGTTGTGCATCAATAGGCAAACGCCCCTCTTGCTGACTTTCGGCTAGGATGGGAGCACCCGCCGGTACGCGACCAATGAGCGGCAGACCTATTTCTTCTACCAATTCACTCACCAGACGGATGCCACGCGCCCTGCCCTCCTGCAAGGTGAGATATCCTTTGCGTGCCAGGGTACGCAGGTGGCTTTCGGCAGCATTGGGAGAACGAAAGCGAAAGGCTTCCTGCAATTCGGCACGCGTGGGCGGTAGGCCCTGCTTGGCGATTTGCGCTTGAATCCAGACAAGAATTTGCTGCTGCCGATGAGTCAAAGGTTCCACAACACACCTCCGTAACCAGTAACTGTATTTTTATACAGTATTTATGAGGAATGCAAGCACCCGCACAAAAAGACTAGCGCGGATGCGGTAAGGTCCAGTGACGGTAGATGCTGAGCGTTCGTAAAATAAAGGTACAGGCGGCGCCAAGCAGGAGGCTGAGCCAGGAAGGGAAATGCAACCAATCCCCACAGAGCACCAAAACTGCTCCTAGTAGCGCTGCGGAGGCATAAATATCGCCACGCAATACCACCGGAACCTGAGCCGTGAGCACGTCGCGCACCATCCCCCCGCCAATGCCGCTGATCATGCCCAACACCGCTGCCATCTCCGGCGCCAATCCATAGTTGAGAGCCTTTTGCGTTCCGGTAACGGCAAATAGTCCCAAGCCGGCTGCATCAAAGAGCAAGACTGGGTACTGCATGCGCTCAAACAATCGATGAAAGAAAAAGACCAGAAATCCAGCCACTACCGCCAAGGCGATGCCGTGCCAGTCGCGAATAGATTGCGGTGGAATCGCGCCAATCAAGACATCACGCACAATTCCTCCGGAAACAGCGGTCACCACAGCCAACACGACGATGCCAAAGATATCGAGCCCTGCCCGCACGCCACGCATGGCACCACTGATGGCAAACACAAAAATCCCAATGAAATTGAAAATCTCTATAAACAGGGAAAAGTGCATGATAGCAACGCCAAAAAGAGAGCGCGCATGGTAGCGCATCCTCCGTCCAAGAGAAAAATCACCAGAATGTAAGGCCGGGTGTAAGGCCGGGCAGTGATGCCGCAGGCTATGTGTTAGACTGGAGGAAATTGTAGTTCTGCCAACGATCACGCCAGTGCACAAACAGGTGCGCAGGAATGAACACAGCAAGGAGCCACTTTCATGATCAAACAGCAAAAAACCGCCGTCGTTACCGGCGCCTCATCGGGCATTGGCGCTGCAACGGTGCAAGTGCTCAGTGCGGCCGGTTATCAAGTGATTCTTGCAGCACGTCGGCGCGAGCGCTTGGAAAAACTGGCACAAGAGTACGGCGGAATCGCTGTAGAGCTGGATGTCACGTCCAGCGCATCGGTCGCTGCCTTCGCCGCCCAAATCGAAACCCCTGTAGATGTTCTGGTGAACAACGCTGGCGGTGCTTTGGGTAAAGAAACCATCGTCGAATTCGATGAAGAACATTGGTTACAAATGTATCAGAGCAATGTTCTGGGGCTCGCTCGCGTTACCCGCGCACTTTGGCCACAGTTGCAAAAGTCCTCTGCCGCTACTGTCATCAATATCGGCTCCGTGGCCAGTGAAGAGACCTATATGGGGGGCGCAGGTTATACCGCTTGCAAGCATGCAGTGCGCGCGCTCAGCGAAACTATGCGCCTGGAGTGGCTAGGCCAGCCCATTCGCATTACCGAGATTGATCCTGGCCTGGTGGAAACAGAGTTCTCGCTGGTACGTTTTGCCGGTGATGCCAAAGCGGCCAAGGCCGTGTACGACGGCATGACGCCGCTGGTCGCCGCAGACATTGCTGAGGCCATTCGCTGGGTAGTATCCCTCCCCGAGCATGTGAATATCGACCGCTTGCTCATCAAACCGCGCGATCAAGCACGGGTCGACAAGGTAGTGCGTCGCTAAACAACGAAACGTCACAACACCGGTGCAGGAATAGAGATGGCCGCCAACCCCTGGCAACGCCCCACCAGCAAAAATTGGCATGCCCTCTTCGCCCTCCTGCCTTTTCTACGTCCACGACTCTGGTTTTTGGTGCTCTACGGCATCTCCCTACTGCTCAGCGCCGCTGGCACCCTAGCTCTGCCCCAAGGCGCACGCTATCTCCTTGATCACGGCTTTCACAACGCGCGGATTTTGCTCCTGGCGAGTCTCGCCCTTTTGCTGCTCGGCATCTTTACTACCGCTGCGCGCGCCGCGCGCGAGGCCCTAGCTACGTGGATCGGACAAAAGGTGGTCGCGGATCTGCGCGACAAAGTCTTTGCCCATGCCGTCCATCTACCCGCACTGTTCTATGAGAGATTCCGTACCGGAGAAGTCATCTCGCGCCTGAGCAGCGACGTCACCATACTCCGCTTTGGCCTTGCTGGTGTGCTCGGTGGCGCCCTACAACACGGTCTGACCCTGATTGGCTCGTTGATCCTGATGTTGGTGACTGCGCCTATCCTGGTGCTGCCAGTCGTGATCGTTGTGCCGCCGCTGGTCTGGGTCAACTTGCGTTCTGGTCGATCGCAGCGCAAATACAGCCGCCTGGAGCAGGATTACCTGGCCGATCTGTCTTCCCATACCGAAGAAAGCATCAATGCCATCCGTACCGTGCAGGCATTAACGCGGGAGAGCGCGGCCAAGGCCACCTACCGCGAAGGTATCGACGGCGTCTTGCAGCAGGTGCGCGGCAGGATTCGTGTGCAAGCCGGCGCTTCGCTACTCAGTGGGTTTTTGATCTTTTTGCTTCTCGCCGGGATGCTCTATTTGGGAGGCTGGCGCATTCTGCATCACCGTGGCAGCGTCGGTGGGCTGACCGCCTTTCTCATCTACGCCATGTTTGCGACATCCGCATTGTCCTCCCTCGGGAGTTTGTGGGGGCAACTGGGACGGCTGCTGGGTGCTATCGAACGCCTGCTCTCGCTCTTGGAACAAGAACCCGAGGAGGCGGTAGTACCAGTAGTAGGCGCCCCAGAAAGCGCGCCCCCCAGAAGTTCTGCGGCTCGTCTGCGCTTTGAGCACGTGTATTTTTCCTATCCCAGCCGTAGCGACATCTCTACTTTAGAAGATATCGATCTGACCATAGAGCCGGGCGAACATCTCGCTCTGGTAGGTGCCTCTGGCGCCGGGAAGAGCACTTTCTTTGATCTGTTGTTACGGCATTACGCAGCCACGCAAGGCCAAATACTGCTCGACGGCCAAGACATTGGCAGTCTGCGTGTTCACGATCTGCGCCAACAGATTGCTATCGTCCCACAGCACCCCGCCATCTTCTCGCTCAGCGTTGCCGATAACATCCTGCTTGCCAAACCGGGCGCGACACCTTCTGCGCTACAAGCAGCCATGCACGCGGCGCGCGTGGATGAATTCGTCGAGCGCCTACCCGATGGCATGCATACCCACGTCGGTGAAAAAGGAATTACGCTGTCCGGTGGTCAGCGGCAACGTATCGCCATCGCTCGCGCCTTACTACGTGATCCGCGCATATTGATACTGGATGAAGCCACCAGCGCCCTCGATGCGGAAAATGAGCGATTGATTCAGGAGGCCCTTGCCGAGCTCATTCGTGGGCGCACCACCTTAGTTGCCGCGCATCGTCTGGCGACTATTCGCGATGCCGACCGCATCGTGCTGCTGGAGGCAGGGCGCATTACCGCTATTGGCGACCACGCGAGTCTATTGAGGAATTCTACCGTATATCGCCACCTTGCCAGCTTACAATCTCTGGATGAACGTCCCCAGTCGAGAGCAGCTTCGTCGTGATATGGCAACAATATTACAAAACATTTTCAAAATCTTAGCCAGATGCCAGACGAATACGTCGGGACATCCCAACAAGAACCAAGGCATCCCTCCCAACGAAAGCATAGCAACGTATTGTTTTTTATAGCTATCATTAAATGGCACGTAGATTGCTAAGTGATATTGCAGTTCAACGTAACTTTTTGAGGAGAAACACAATGTCTGTAAAAACTTCCGCTATCGTTGTCGCCTTGGCTTCTTTGTTTGCCGTTTCCAGCGCTTTCGCCACCACCCCTGCCGCCCCTGCCGCCCCGGCCAAGCCCGCTGCCAAGATGGAAGCGCACAAGGCACCGGTGAAGAAGGAAATGAAGAAGGTTGAGCATAAGGCCGTCGCCAAGAAAGAAGTAAAGAAGGTAGAGCATAAAGCTCCGATGAAGAAAGAAATGAAAAAGGCTCCTGAGCACAAGGCTGTGGCGAAGAAGGCCCCTGCCAAGAAGGTAGAAGCGAAGAAGGTGGAAGCTAAGAAGACCGAAGCCACCGCAAGCTAATCGCTCCGTAGTAAAGAAGGAAGCGTGCTCGGGGGCCAATCGGCCCCCGTTGCACATCTGGAACTCCTCTGCGCTATGATAGTCTGACTGCCTAGTAACCAGCGGACATCAGCTACCTATGAAACAGAAAGCCATACTTCTTGCCGCAGTCCTTCTTGTCATTACCCCCGTTTACAGTGTTGCTGCGGACAACGGCTTGAGCAGCGCAAAAATTCAGCATCTTCAGCGTTCCGCAAAGCTCGGATACGGGCCCGCGCAATATGAGCTAGGGCTAGCCTACGCTGCGGGCGACGGTGTGCCGCAAAACTTACAACTCGCGGCATTCTGGTGGCAAAAGGCAGCAGAAAATCTTAATGCCGCCGCGCAATTGCAGCTCGGCACCGCCTATGCCCACGGTTGGGGCGTCGCACAAAACATGGACCAAGCCATCTACTGGTGGCAAAAAGCCGCGCAAGACGGTGATCACGCCGTTGCCGAGCAAGCCCGCCTTCTCCTCAATCAAGCGACGTAGTCAGATAGCGCCAAAACTGGCGAGGACAACGACTCGTTGCGCTGCTATACTCCCTCGCCTGCCCAAGTGGCGAAATCGGTAGACGCAAGGGACTTAAAATCCCTCGGGTTTTCCCGTGCCGGTTCGAGTCCGGCCTTGGGCACCACCTCAAAGCACGACGGTTTTTCTGCTATTGGCAAGAATTGCTGCTTCTTCAGTCCACATGCTGTGTCTTATCCCCATCGTTCGGGTAGTTAGATGCTGGCCCAAACAACAACGAAAGAAGCTAAGAAATCGAATATTCTAACATAAAGTAATTATAAACAGGATTATAGCTGTTTATAGAAAGAGATAGATTGGCATGAAATGCTGTGCTACTGTGTTACGAAGAAAATAAGAAGAGGTATAATATTGTGAAAACAATGCAAAATGCTGCCGTCTTTCTTGCACGTATCATTATCTTCGCCTGGTTCCTGCCGGCTGGGCTCTCGAAGATCACAAATTACACCGGAACAGCACACTACATGGTGGCAAATGGCGTTCCTGGCTGGCTTCTGCCATTAGTGATTCTCACGGAAGTCGGCGGTTCCATTGTCATTCTGCTTGGCTGGAACACACGCGTATTTGCCTTTCTGCTCGCTGGTTACATCTTTCTTGCGGTATTGTTCTTTCATTTGGAACCAACTACTGCAATGGGCAAGATCGTGCAGATGGCCGAATTAGTCGATGCCGGGGGAATGTTGGTGCTATTTGCACACGGCGCAGGTGATTGGAGCCTGGATTATCTACTTGCATCACGGAAACCTGTAAAGTGAATCCACCACGGAGCCACATCAAGGCCAGGGCTTATCCTTGTGTCCGACGCACCGCACCCGAGTTCAGAGGAATCCAATTTCACTGAACAAACCCTACCCTCATAAGCAACTCAACCACCCGCTCAGCGCGAGAAGGGTGATAATCAATACCGGTGGGGTAAGCAACAGCCCAGTTTTCATGTATTGACCCCAGCCGATGTGTACGCCCTTTCGGTCGAGCACGTGCAGCCAAAGTAGGGTTGCAAGGCTACCAATGGGGGTAAATTTGGGACCGAGGTCACAGCCGATAACATTGGCATAGACCATAGCCTCATGAATCCTCGGACTCGTATGAATGAGGCCAGTGTGGTGGATACTCAGGGCGCCAACCAACACCGCTGGCATATTGTTCATCACGGATGACAGCACCGCAGCAATGAAACCAGTGCCCAGGGTCGCCGTTATCAAGCCTTGCCCAGCCAACCATTGCAGTGCCTCGGCTACCAGATCCGTCAGGCCGGCATTACGCAGGCCATAAACCACCAGATACATCCCCAACACAAACACCACAATCTTCCACGGTGCTTCGCGGAGGATCTTGCGCACGGAAAGTGCAGCACCCGCCCCACCGCGCCACCAGCGCCCCGCCACCGTCAGCAAAATCAGCGCCCCAGTCACTGTCACTAGCGAAACTGGAACTTGCCACTGTGCAGTAATGAAATACGCCAACAACAGCAGCAACAGCACCGGAAAACTCGCGCGAAATACCAGCGGATCGCGAATAGCGGAACGCGGTTCCGGCAGATGAGCCGTGCCGTACTGCACCGGAATCTGCTGGCGAAAGGCCAAACGCAGTACCAACAGGGTAACGAGGAAAGCGACAATGTCTACGGGTACCATGACCAGGGCGTAACGATCAAAGCTGATATCGAAATAATTGGCGCTGACGATGTTGACCAGATTGGAGATCATTAACGGTAAGCTGGTGGTGTCTGCCACAAAGCCGGTAGCGATGACAAAGGCAAAAGTCGCCGCCGGGCTAAACTCCAGTTGCAGCAGAATTGCCAGTACGATGGGGGTAAGCAGCAATGCCGCGCCATCATTGGCAAAGACGGCGGCGATGAGCGCTCCGAGCAGGATGATCAGCGGAAAGAGGCGACGCCCATGTCCCCTCCCCCAACGCGCCACATGTAAGGCGGCCCAGTGAAAAAATCCCGCCTCATCGAGGATGAGAGAAATAATGATCAGGGCAACAAAGGTAAAAGTGGCATCCCAGGTAATCCCCCAAACGATAGGGATGTCCCGCCATTGAATGGCCCCAGTCGCCAGCGCCAGAAGGGCACCGCCCATCGCGCTCCAGCCAATGCTGAGCCCACGCGGCTGCCAAATGACCAAAATCAGGGTAAGCAGAAAAATGCCAAGGGCTAACATGGGGGTCTTTAGTCTGGGAAAGCGAAAAGTAGAGTCTTGACGATAGAAGAATACTTGTCAATACTACAATGGTATTTGAAACGTTGAGGTAATAGCAGCATGGCTGCAGCGGTCGACTTCCCTGCTGAACTCCTGCATCGAGTTTCCCAACTGGATGCGCTGGCCTCGCCGCAACGCCTGCAAATCTTTCGTTTGCTGGTGGAACACGAACCGCAGGGCTTGGTTTCTGGGGACATTGCCGAGCATATTTCGCAAGCGCCGAATGCGGTTTCCTTTCACCTGAAAAGTTTGCAACACGCAGGATTGGTGTCGGTGCAGCGGCAGGGCCGCTTCCAACGCTATCGCGCACGCATGCCGGAAATTCGTGAGCTGCTCGCCTATCTCACAGAAAACTGTTGTCGCGGTACGCAAACTTGTAGTCGTTGATCGCTATCCAGGAGCCTCAGAAATGGCAGTTCCCGAAATCCTTTTCCTTTGTACCGGCAACTCCTGCCGCTCCATTCTCGCCGAAGTCACCCTCAATGGCCTGGCGCAGGGCAAAGTGCACGCCACGAGCGCTGGCAGTCACCCTACTGGCACCGTCCATCCCCGCTCCATCGCCCTGCTCCAAAACGAGGGATTTTCTACTGCGGGATTATCGAGCAAGTCCTGGGACGATCTGGCGACAAGCCCAGACATCGTCATCACCGTTTGCGCCAGTGCAGCAGGAGAGACCTGCCCAGCTTACCTGGGGCCTGCCCTGCGCGCCCACTGGGGTGTAGAAGATCCGGCCAAGGTTACTGGTACGGAAGCCGAAATCAACGCCGCTTTTGAAAATGCATACCGCATCTTGCGGCAACGTATTGAAGCCTTGCTGGACCTACCCGTGGCAGAGCTCTTGGCTGACGATCCAGACAAGCTGCGCACGGAGTTGGCACGTATTGGACACCTTGGAGAAGAGTGAAACATGGAAGCCATGATCCCTAGTACACAGGAGTTTCACCTCAGCATCCGCGTCGCCGATCTGTCCCGCAGCACCGAGTTCTACACCCATTTTTTTGGCGTAGAAGCCAAGGACAAAACGGCACGCTTCAGCACCTTCATCATCCCCCACCTGCGTCTGAATATGGTGCTCCTGGTCAACGACAAAGGCGATGCCCTTGATACCTATAGCCTCTATCATCTGGGGCTGGGGGTAGCGAACCGTGCGGCGTTGATTGAGAGCTATCATCGTGCCGTGGCTGCTGGTGCGGAGGTCGTCAAACCGCCGCGAAGCACCTGGCGCGGCACGCCGTTGCATGAGCTTTGGCTGCGCGACCCAAGCGGTTATCTGATGGAGATCTATGCGCGCATGACGCCAGAGGAGCTTGCCAGCATGCCGGCTGATCAGGAACCGACCTTCCTGGTGGCGGGCACCAAGCCCGTCAAAGGATAGCGAAAACTACATTCAGGCGATGGCAGATCAAATCATGGCTGCGGACAGAAGTCGACTGAAGACGGCCATAGATGGTTCACGATAGTCAACTTCGGACTTTTCTATACTCTTGCATTATGATTGGTAAATCTCAACCGCCAACCTGGCGAGTATTGAGCTAGCGAAGGAAAGTCTTTCATGATCAGCAAAAAGAAGCGCGTGATACTGGCGGTTTTGTTCCTGTTCGCGGTGGGAGCGATCGCGTACTTTCTCCTTCATCACTCCCGGGGGCCTACCGATCAGCTTACGCTGTACGGTAACGTCGACATTCGTCAGGTGCAGGCAGCCTTCGATGCCAGTGGTCGCATTCAACAGCTTTTGGTGCAAGAAGGGGATCGCGTCAAAAAAGGACAACTAATCGCAAAGCTCGACCCCACGCGCTTTCAGGATGCTGTGCATCGTGATATGGCACTGGTGAGCGCGCAGAAACAGGTGCTAGCGAGGCTTCTGGCGGGATCCCGGCCGGAAGAGATTGCTGAAGCACGGGCCAAGGTAGCTGCGGCACAAGCGGCACTGCAAAACGCGCAACTGGTCTGGCAACGTCAACACACCCTGGCTGATGAACAATACGTCCCCAAACAGAGTGCCGACAATGCCGGCGCAGCGCTGAAATCGGCACAGGCCAACCTGGAACAAAGCAATCAAGCGCTCACTCTGGCCATCAAGGGGCCGCGGAAAGAAGATATTGCCCTAGCCCACGCGCAGTTGGCAGCAGATCAGGCCGCCCTGGCCCTAACGCAACGGCAATTACAAGACACCCAGCTCTATGCGCCAGCAGATGGCGTGATCCAGGACCGCATTCTCGAACCAGGCGACATGGTTACACCCGGTGTCCCGGTGTTTTCCCTGGCCCTGGACAATCCGGTTTGGGTACGTGCGTACCTGCCCGAGAAGTCCTTGGGGCAGGTACGCCTGGGTATGAGCGCCAGCATTGTTAGTGATTCCTTTCCTGGCAAGAGTTTTTCGGGCTGGGTGGGTTTCCTCTCGCCAACCGCAGAATTCACGCCAAAAACGGTAGAAACCACCGATTTGCGTACAGAACTGGTCTATCGCGTGCGGATTTACGCCTGTAACCCGGCGCATCGCCTGCGTCTGGGTATGCCGGTCACGGTACACATTTCCCTGCACGATAACCAGCCGCAGAATCGCCCCCCGGACGCTTGCGGAGGCAGTCAGTGACAGAAGCTCCCCTGCGCTTCATTGGAGTGCGCAAGACCTTCGCGCACGGCAAAGAGCGGGTAAGCGCCCTTGATAGCATCGACATCACTCTTGCTGCCGGGCAGGTGACCGGTCTCCTTGGCCCCGACGGTGCCGGAAAGACCACCCTGCTCCGTCTGGCGGCAGCGTTGCTGCGCCCCGATACGGGGCAGGTGCAGGTGCTTGGGCAGGATATCAGCCAGGGCCTGGGCAATTTGCATACACAGGTGGGCTACATGCCGCAGCGTTTCGGTCTCTACGAGGACCTCAGCGTTCAGGAAAACCTTGATCTCTATGGCCGGTTACAGGAATTGGACGAAAAGAGCGCGCAAAAACGGCAACAGGAGCTCCTCAAACTCACCGCCCTGGGACCCTTTGGCCGGCGCCGTGCTGGCGCCCTTTCCGGAGGCATGAAACAAAAGCTCGGCCTCGCCTGCGCCCTCCTCCGCGCCCCACGCCTGCTCTTGCTCGACGAACCCACGGTGGGCGTCGATCCGATTGCCCGGCGCGAGCTCTGGAACATCATCCAGGGATTAAGGCAAGACGGTACTACCGTGTTGTTGAGCACCGCCTACTTCGACGAGGCCGAACGCTGCGACCAACTGCTGCTCCTGCATGCCGGTAAACTCTTGCAAAGCGGTAGTCCGGCAGAACTGACCACGCCCTTGCATGGCCGTTGCTTTCTGGTACAACATCCGCAACTGCGGCAGCGTCTGCTGCGGGAATCGCTACAATGCCGAGGCGGAGTGCTAGATGCACGCATCATTGCGGCCGGCGTGCGTGTGCTATTGGCCGAGCGCGCCAGCCCCCGCCAGCAGGAAGGAGAAAACTGGGAGCCGGTAGCAGCGAGCTTCGAGGACGCCTTCATCGAAATCTATGCCAAGCAGACGCGCAACTCGGAAACCGTTCAGATCGCGTCATCCCCCCTCGCAGATAGCGGCAACGAAGCAGAACCGGTAGTCGTCGTACAGGATCTGAGCAAACGCTTTGGCAATTTTACCGCCGTGCAGAACAGCAGCTTTACTGTGCGCAAGGGGGAAATCTTTGGCCTTCTGGGGGGCAACGGCGCTGGCAAGACCACCACATTTCGGATGCTCTGCGGACTGCTGTCGCCCTCAGGCGGCAGCCTGCAAGTGGCGGACGTGGATATGCGCCGTGCCAGCAGCCCGGCACGCGCGCGCATTGGCTACGTGGCGCAAAAATTCGCCCTCTATGGCAATCTGAGCGTCGACCAGAATCTCGCTTTTTTTGCCTCGGCCTATGGGCTGCGGGGAACGATACGATCCCAGAGACTCCTGCAGGCACGTGCCGACTTTCAGTTGGCAGATTATAGAACGAACAATGTCGATGACCTTCCCTTGGGAATCAAGCAACGCCTCGCCCTCGCTTGCGCTCTGCTCCATGACCCAGCCATTCTTTTTCTTGATGAACCGACTTCCGGCGTCGATCCCCTTACCCGCCGGGAATTTTGGCAGCGCATCAATACCCTAGCAGCGAGGGGCGTGACCGTACTAATCACCACGCACTTCATGGACGAGGCCGAGTATTGCGACCAGCTAGTACTCATGTCCCTGGGCGCCATTCTGGCCCAGGGCACCCCTCAGGAGTTGCGGCAGAAGGCAAGCAGTGCGGAACGTCCCGACCCAAGCATGGAGGAGGCCTTTATCCAGCTCATCAAGACCCACGAAAGCCACACGCGGAGGGCATCGTGAATCGCCGGCGCCTGGCGGGGCTGATTCGTAAGGAATTCATCCAAATCCTGCGCGACCCATCCGCCATTGCCATCGCCTTTGTACTGCCCGTTGTTCTCCTCTTCCTCTTTGGCTATGGGGTTTCTCTCGATGCCCGCCACCTCCCCCTAGCGGTAGTCGTGGACCAGCCGACTGCGCAAACGAGCGCCTTTGTGGCTGGACTGGAACAATCATCCTATTTTCAGCCAAAACTCTTTCACAACATTCAGGAGGCCGAACACGCGGTAATGGCTCGCCAGGCGGATGCCATCGTCTGGCTGCGCGCCGATTTCAGCCGCCAGACCCTACGTGGCAATACCGCCAGCATTGGGGTATTGGTCAATGGCGTGGATGCCAACAACGCCCGTATTGTCGAAGGCTATCTGCAAGGCATCTGGCAAAACTGGTTGCTCCAGCGCGCCCGCAGCGCCGCCCAACCGCTGATCATCCCGGTGGATGCCAAAACGCGGATCTGGTTCAACCCCGCCCTGCGCAGCCGTTATTACCTGGTACCCGGATTGATTGCGGTAATCATGACTCTCATAGGCGCGCTGCTTACTGCGCTCGTGATGGCGCGGGAGTGGGAACGCGGCACCATGGAGGCGTTGATGGCCTCGCCGGTGAGCATGGCAGAAATCCTTTTGGGCAAGCTCATCCCCTACTTCGTCATGGGCATGGGTGGGTTGCTGCTTTCCGTGGCCCTTGCGGTGTGGCTGTTTGGCGTGCCACTGCAAGGGAGCTTTTGGCTTCTGTTGCTGAGTTCCAGCTTGTTTCTTCTCGTCGCCCTGGGAATGGGACTACTCATCTCCAGTGCAGCACGCAATCAATTCGTGGCCGGGCAAATTGCTATCATCGTCACCTTTTTACCTGCCTTTATTCTGTCGGGATTCATTTTTGACATCCAGTCCATGCCCACCTTTATTCGTTTCATTACTCACATCGTCGCTGCACGCTATTATGTCAAGATCCTGCAAACCCTGTTTCTGGTGGGAGACGTCTGGCCCATTATCCTCTGGAACAGCCTCGCACTCCTGCTCATGGCCATATTCTTTCTGGGCATCACCTTGCGCCGCTCGCACAAAAGGCTGGACTGATGTCAAGCCGGATATGGGCCCTCGTCATCAAGGAATTTCTCGCCATTCTGCGCGACAAGAAGAGCCGCCTCATTCTCATTGGCCCGCCCCTCATTCAATTGCTCGTTTTTGGTTATGCGGCCACTTTTGACCTCAGTCATATCCCCTACGCGGTCTACAACCAGGATGCAGGCTTTGCGTCGCGGGAATTGCTCGGTGATTTTCAGGGCTCGCGCGCCTTTCGCCAGGTAGCAATCATCCAGCGAGAAGGGCAGATCGCGCCCCTGATCGATCAGGGCAAAGCCCTTCTAGTACTGCAAATTGGGCCCAATTTTACCGAGGACTTGCTGCGCCATCAGCCAGCACCACTGCAAATTCTCATTGATGGGCGCAATTCCAATACCGCCACCCTGGCGATGAACTACGCCAATTCCGTCGTCTTTGCTTTCGATCAGCGCTGGGCTAGAGAGCATCACTGGGGCCATCCCCCTGCGCAACTGCTATCCCGCTCCTGGTTCAATCCCAACTTACTCTCTCGCTGGTTCATTGTCCCAGGGATCGTCGCGCTCCTGACCCTGGTGGTAACGCTCCTGGTAACCGGGCTTTCCGTCGCCCGCGAACGGGAACAGGGCACCTTCGACCAACTCCTGGTTACCCCCCTGACTCCAGGAGAAATTCTTCTCGGCAAGGCTCTGCCCGGCATCGTCGTTGGCGCACTGGAAGGGGCTTTTATTACGTTGGTGGCGGTGTTCTGGTTCCAGGTTCCGTTTATCGGCAGCATTCCCGCCCTGGCCCTGGGGCTTCTATTATTTCTGCTGGCGGCCGTGGGTATCGGCCTGATGATTTCCTCGTTGTCGCTAACACAGCAACAGGGATTGCTGGGAGTATTCCTGTTTTTGGTGCCCGCTATCATTCTCTCTGGCTTTGCGACTCCCATCGCCAACATGCCATCACTCGTGCAGGATCTGACTTACATCAATCCCATGCGCTATTTTCTAGTGATTGTGCGCGGCGTGTTTCTCGAGGGCGACGGCATCTCCATGCTTTGGGATCAATATTGGCCCTTGGCACTGATCGCGCTCGCATCCATGGCGGCTGCCAGTTGGCTGTTCCGGCACCGCATGCAATAACGATCAATCAACGCTCCGCCTAGCCGGGTGGGGGGTGGGCAGGCATATTGAACATTTCTAACCGTAGATAGTCCCAATGAGTAGAAACACTTAGGGGAGCGCGATATGCGAGTACGGATCGTCGGCACGAAAAATCTGACTTGGTGGCAAAAGCTGGGTATCTTCGCAGGCTTCATCGTGCTGCTTGTGGTTGCCCTCTTCTTTTTTGCAGTCTTTGCGGCATTCTTCGTCGTTAGCTTTGTGGTTGGCAGCGTTTGGCTTGCTTGGCGACGCTGGCGTTTACGACGCATGAGAAACACCTACGACGACGGGACGATCCGTGCCGAATACCGCGAGATTCGTCAGCGCCCCGAACGATTACCAAAACAGCGCGACGCAGACGAATAGCATTCGCCTGCATTCCAAGTCCCGCGAGCATCTGATGCACTAATATGGTGCGTAAATGTTACGAGTCTTGCACACCTTTGGCGCAGACCGATGTGGTAACTGTCCATAAAAGCACAGATCGCGCTTTTGCCGCTAATGACGGGCTCCATATTGCTCAGCAATGGGGCCCGTCTACGGTGCAACGAAGCTGGCACAGGATATGCTGTATTCCCAACGAAGCGAATGGACAAGGAAACGTTGAGCCGATCTCAACGTCTAAAGATGTGACACTGTCGGCATCAGCCCTAGGGCAAGGAGAGTGGTAAATGAGCCTGTTCGACAATTATCAAGAGCGTTTCTTGCAACAGCAAGAAAGTATCCTCTCCCTGGATGAGTACCTAGAGCTGTGCGCGAAAGAGCCATTGACCTATGCCAGCGCGGCCAAACGGATGTTGGCTGCGATTGGCGAGCCCAAGGTACTTGATACGCAGGCAGACCCTCGTTTGGCGCGGATCTTCATGAACCGCAAGTTACTCACCTATCCTGCTTTTGAGGATTTTTATGGGATTGAGGACGCCATCGAGAACCTTGTGGCATATTTCCGTCACGCCGCCCAGGGCCTGGAAGAACGCAAACAGATCCTGTACCTGCTGGGACCAGTCGGTGCCGCCAAGTCGTCCTTAGCGGAACGCTTAAAGAGCCTGATGGAAAAACATCCCATATATTGCCTTGCCGCTAACGGCAAAGTTTCGCCACTTTTCGAGTCACCTCTCGGTCTCTTTGATCCGCAGGAAGATGGGGCAATTTTAGAAGAGCGCTTCGGTATTCCTCGTCGCTCTCTCCTTGGTGTGATGTCTCCTTGGGCGGCAAAGCGTCTACGTGAATTTAGTGGCGATATTCGCAAATTTACTGTGCATCGTCTGCTACCCTCGCAATTACATCAGATCGGGATTACCAAGGTTGAACCTGGTGACGAGAATAATCAGGACATTGCCAGCCTGGTCGGCAAGGTAGATATTCGTAAACTGGAAGACTTCTCCCAGGATGATCCAGACGCCTACGCGTACTCCGGTGGGCTGAATGTTGCCAATCAGGGCGTTCTCGAATTTGTCGAGATGTTCAAGGCACCCATCAAGATGCTGCACCCCTTGCTGACTGCAACCCAGGAAGGTACCTACAATGGCACTGAGGGATTTGGTGCCATGCCCTTCCAAGGCATCGTACTTGCCCACAGCAATGAGTCTGAGTGGTCGGCTTTTCGCAACAACCGCCGCAACGAGGCCTTTCTCGACCGCGTTTACATCGTCAAGGTACCGTACTGCCTGCGCGTTGCAGAAGAAACGCGGATCTATCACAAGCTTTTGGAAAATAGCGCTCTGGGCAGCGCGCCCTGCGCCCCGGATACCCTCGACATGCTCGCGCGCTTTTCGGTACTGAGTCGCCTAAAAGAACCAGGCAATAGTAGCCTGTGGTCAAAAATGGAAATCTATGATGGCAAGACGCTAAAAGACAAAGATCCCAAAGCCAAAAGTCTGCAGGAGTATCGAGATGCCGCGGGAGTAGATGAGGGGATGGAAGGTATTTCCACGCGCTTTGCCTACAAGATTCTCTCCCGCACCTTTAATTATGATGCCGATGAAGTTGCGGCAAATCCTGTGCATTTATTACACATACTCGAAACCCAGATTCGCTCAGAGCAGTTTTCCGAGGATCTCGAAAGCCGGTACATTGGTTTCCTGAAGACCGAACTGGCGCCCCGCTATGCCGAATTTCTCGGCCTGGAAATCCAAAAGGCCTATCTCGAAAGCTATGGAGAGTATGGGCAGAATCTTTTTGACCGATATATCCAGTATGCCGATTTCTGGCTCCAGGACACAGAGTATCGTGACCCGGATACGGGACAACTCATGGACCGCTCCCTGCTCAATGAAGAGCTAGAGAAAATCGAAAAGCCGGCAGGTATCGTCAACCCTAAAGATTTCCGCAACGAGGTGGTAAATTTTGTACTGCGTGCCAAGGCGGCAAATGACGGGATCGGACCAGCTTGGACCAGTTATGAAAAATTGCGCTCCGTGATCGAGAAAAAGATGTTTGCCAATACCGAAGACCTTCTGCCAGTGATTTCCTTTGGCAAGAAAAGCTCTTCCGAAGATGAGCGCAAGCATCAGGATTTCGTCAGCCGGATGACCACCAAAGGGTATACCGAAAAACAGGTGCGCCTCTTGGTCGATTGGTATATGCGCTACCGTAAACATCACTGAGCCTATTGCTAGGCTCGTGGAGGATTCTGCATGAGCAGTATCATCGATCGTCGCCTCTCTGGATCGCGCTCCAACGCTAATCGGGAACGGCTACAACGGCGTGTGCGCGGGCGTCTGAAAGAGGCGGTGGAAAAAATGGGACGCGCCGGTGCCATCGAATCTCTCAGCAAGGGTGACAAGGCCGTCGTCATTCCGGCCAACGATCTGCACGAACCTAGTTTTCGTCGCGATCCCTCGCAAGGCGCTTGGGATCGGGTGCTTCCCGGCAACAAAAGTTTTCATCGTGGTGATGAGATCCCCAAGGGCGGTGGTGGTGGGCAATCTGGACGCGAGGGAGCACCAGACGGTGAAGGAGACGACGCTCTTGGTGTCCTGCTTTCGCCAGACGAATTTCTCGACTTGCTTTTTGATGGTCTCTCTCTACCCAACCTTCGTCAGGGAACAGGGGGTGAAATCGAGGCAGAGCAATGGCGACGCAGCGGCTTTGTGCGCGATGGCAGCCCCTCGCGCATGCATGTTGCCCGCACCATGCGTGCAGCCCGAGCACGGCGCTTGGCCTTGCGCGCCGGCAAACGACGCGCGTTGGAGGCGTTGCAAGACGAACGCGGGCTTTTGCTTGGAGAGATTGCGGCGCGCAAAAAACAAAAATGTGACGTCAGTATTGAAGAAGAACGGCTGCGGGACATTGACGAGCAAATTGCGGCATTACAGCGCAAAATGCGCGCCGTGCCCTTCATTGACGATTCTGATCTGCGCTTTGCGCACATCGACAGACACATGCAAGCACGCAGTCAGGCTGTCATGATCTGTGTGATGGATGTATCGGGCAGCATGGGCGAAACAGAAAAAGATTTGTCCAAACGTTTTTTTCTACTACTTTACCTATTTTTGCAACGGCAGTATCAAAATGTGCAGATTATCTTTATCAAGCACCATAGTGTCGCCCTGGAGTGTACGGAAAAAGAGTTTTTTGCCGCGCGCGAGGGTGGTGGTACGTTGGTGTCCCCTGCTCTAGCCCTTGCTGAAGAGGTGATGGCGACGCGTTATCCAGCGACTGACTGGAATGTGTACTTGGCGCAAGCCTCGGATGGCGACAACTATTTCGCAGACAACGCGGTAGTGGAAGAAACCGCAAGCCGGTTATTGCAGCAGCTTCGCGCCTTTTACTATCTCGAAGTCAATCGCGATGACGAAAGTCATTTGCTGCAGGTATATCAAGAGTTGGCTGAAATTTTTCCACAGATGGTCTGTACTCGCGCGCAACAGCGAGAAGACGTCTATCCCTTGTTCCGCGAACTATTCTCCAAACCACAGGTGAGCGAGCATGTCTAATCGTCTTTTATTCAGCGATAACGACTGGTCTTTTTCCCGGCTGGACGATGTGGACCGCGCCTGCGCGCAAATCGCCCACGACGAACTCGGGCTGGATACGTATCCGAACCAGCTCGAGCTGATTAGTGCCGAGCAAATGCTCGATGCCTATGCCTCTATCGGCTTACCCGTGTACTACGCACATTGGTCTTTTGGTAAGCAGCATGCCATCGAGTCTGGTCAATATAAACGTGGTGAGATGGGCCTCGCTTATGAATTGGTAATCAACAGTAATCCCTGCATCAGTTATCTCATGGAAGAAAATACCATGACGATGCAAACTTTGGTGATTGCCCATGCCGCATATGGACACAATGCCTTCTTCAAAAATAATGTACTTTTTCAACAATGGACCGATGCAGAAGGAATTCTGGATTACCTCGGCTTTGCCCAGTCCTACATTGCCGCTTGTGAGGAACGGTATGGAATGCAGGAAGTCAGCGCTGTGCTTGATGCGGCGCATGCCATCGCCAAAAATGGCATTGATCGCGCCCGACGCCCGCGCAAACTCTCCGCACGGGAAGAAGAACTACGGCGGCAAGAGCGGGAGCGCTATCTGGAACAACAGCTATCCGAAATCTGGCATACCCTACCACTTAGCACGAGCGCAAACGAGTCGATGCAAGAGCTGCGATTTCCTGCCGAACCGACCGAGAATTTGTTGTATTTCATTGAAAAAAATGCCCCGCAAATGCCGAGTTGGCAGCGCGAGATTTTGCGCATCGTGCGTAAAATAAATCAGTATCTCTATCCGCAAGGCCAAACCAAGATCATGAATGAGGGTTTTGCCTGTTTTGTACACTATTACATCATGCACCGCCTGCACGAAACCGGACAGATTTCGGATGGCAGCTTGTTGGAGTTTTACGCTAGCCATACTGCGGTCGTATTTCAGCCGGATTATGATGATCCTCGCTACAATGGGATCAATCCTTATGCATTAGGCTTTGCGATGTTTCGCGACATTCAAAGAATCTGCATGCAGCCCACAGAAGAAGATCAACGGTTTTTTTCTTTCGCTGGAGACCCAGACTGGAAAAAACATATCCTCTTTGCCATGCGAGAATTTCGTGATGAAAGTTTCATTTTGCAATATCTATCACCCAAGGTGATTCGCGATCTGCATCTTTTTGCCCTGCACAACGATCCAGAAGCCGAGGCCTATCGTGTTAGCGCCATCCATGACGACACCGGCTATCGCGAGATTCGTGAGCGCCTGGCACAACAGGTGGCGGAGAGCAGCCGCCCACCCAATGTGGTGATTGACAAAGTTGACCGCTGGGGCGACCGACATCTAGAACTGCGCCAACTTGACGCTATCCCATTATTAGAGAAGGAGACGCAGAGTACCCTGGCCATGGTCCATCGCCTGTGGGGTTACGATGTTTTGTTGCAACAAAGCGGCTCGGAAACGATTTCTTCTGCGCTAGAGCACTAAGCTAATCCGAGGTTTTTTGCTATTCTTCGCCACTGATGATCTAGTGGTGAGACAACATGAAGAGAAAAACAACCTCCCCCAGGCTAGGATTGCCGGGGCTTATTTACCTGTCGATTCCTTGTATTGCGGTGTTGGCGGTACCGTTTTACAACCGCGCCATTCCTAGCCTCTTTGGTATTCCGTTTTTTTACTGGTGGCAGATCGTTTGGGTGCCGCTCTCCGGCTTTTTTATTTACCTCGCCTGGCGGCGCGTAGAGCGACGGAGCTGAGGCCATGCACATTACGGCAACCATTGTTTTTGTCGCCTTCTTTATCCTGATTGCCCTCTTGGGTTTTCTTTCTGCACGCTGGCAACGCGGCGATCTTGGGCAGTTGCACGAGTGGGGCCTGGGCGGGCGCCGCTTTGGTAGCTGGATCACCTGGTTCCTCATTGGTGGCGATCTCTACACGGCATATACCTTTATCGCAGTACCCGCACTGGTCTTTGGTGCCGGAGCTTTGGGCTTTTTTGCCTTGCCTTATACCGTGCTGGTGTATCCCCTGGTGTTTGCGGTTCTGCCCCGTCTCTGGGTCATTGCCAAGCACCACAACTTCATCACCGCGGCCGACTTTGTCGCCGCCCGCTATGACAGCCCGGCATTGGCCTTGGCGATTGCCGTTACCGGTATCGTCGCGACCATGCCCTACATCGCCCTACAGTTGGTGGGTGTAGAAGTTGTCATTGGCGGTTTGGGTTTCCCTACCCAAGGGTTTATCGGTGAGCTGCCCTTGATCGTCGCCTTTGTGGTGCTGGCGGCATTCACCTACACCAGTGGCCTGCGTGCGCCGGCGTCTATAGCAGTGGTGAAGGATCTGCTGGTGTACGTTACCGTTCTCGCATTGATCATTGTCGTGCCCTGGAAACTTGGCGGCTTTGGCAAAATCTTTGCCGCGGTACCCAGTGGCCATCTCTATTTGCCGCCCATTCATGCCGGAAATTTTGGCTTACAGTCCTTTTATTTCACCCTGGCCTTGGGCTCGGCCCTTGCGCTGATGCTCTATCCGCACGCCACCACCGCGGTGCTTTCCTCGAAAGGCCCAAAAACCTTGCGCCGCAGCTGGATATTTCTACCCGCATACTCATTTGTTCTTGGGCTGATTGCCCTGCTGGGTTACATGGCTTATGCGGCAAAGTTACCAAGTAATCCGGCGCTGGCGCCCTATTTTCATCAGTATGGACCACAGTTCGCCATGCCGGGGCTGTTATTGCAGTATTTCCCTGGTTTTTTCGTGGGAATTGGCTTCTCTGCAGTGGCGATTGGTGCATTGGTACCGGCAGCGATCATGTCCATCGCGGCGGCCAACCTGTTTACCCGCAATGTCTACCGCGCCTATATCCGGCCTAACTGTGAAGCAGGTCACGAAACCCAGGTGGCAAAATTGGCGTCGCTGGTGGTGAAATTTGGTGCCCTGTTATTCATTCTTTTGCTACCGACCCACTTTGCCATCCAATTGCAGCTTTTGGGTGGTGTTCTGATCCTGCAAACCCTGCCAGCCATTGTTAGTGGCATCTACACGCGCTGGTTTGACCCGCGCGCCCTGCTGCTGGGGTGGGCCATTGCCCTAGCCTGGGCCATCTGGGCAGCGTCGCTTACGGGTTTTCAAAAGTCGGGCTACACACTGCATCTCTTTGGCTCGACCATGCTCGGCTACATCGGGTTTTATGCCTTGATCCTGAATTTCCTTGTAGCCATCGCCACCACTCTCTTGTTACGCGTGAGCGGATGCCATTCGCTGGTGGATCGCACCGATGCAGCGGCCTATCAAGAATGAGCTTCCCGATGCTTGACAATGCGCAGCTACCCCCGAACAATCTCCATCATTATTCCAGACCTTGCCCATAGAAGGATCCCATGGACTCCCCAAATCGCCTCTTTGCTTCGTCCCTCTTCGTCATTGCGGAGGGCAGCAAATGACAGCGATGCGGATCGACGGCAAGGCAGTTGCGGGACGGATACGGGAACAACTACGTGCTGATGTGGAGACGTTTCGTGCCCGCCACGGGCGAGCGCCCGGTCTTGCGGTAATCTTGGTCGGGGAAGATCCCGCGTCCCAGATCTATGTGCAGCATAAAAAAAATGCCTGTGCACAGGTGGGAATCCAGTCTTATTCTCATACCTTGATAGCTACCAGCAGACCAGCAGAACTCCTTGCGGAAATTGCACGCTGCAATGGCGATGAGCAAATTGACGGCATATTGGTCCAGCTTCCCTTGCCAACCCATTTTGATGCGGAAACGATAATCGAGGCCATTGCCGTAGAAAAAGACGTGGACGGCTTTCACCCTTACAACGTCGGGCGGCTGGCTCTGCGCGCCCCAACACTGCGCTCGTGTACCCCCGCCGGGATTATGACCTTGCTGGAAGAGTATCAAATTCCCATCAAAGGCAAAGAAGCTGTCATTGTCGGTGCCTCCAACATTGTCGGGCGGCCTATGGCACTGGAATTACTGCTGGCGGGAGCGACGGTTACGGTTTGCCATCGCTTTACCGAAGACCTGGCAGCGCACGTGGCACGGGCAGACATTGTCGTCGCTGCGGCGGGCAAGCCTGGCCTTGTGCATGGCGATTGGATCAAGTTCGGCGCAGCGGTAATCGATGTCGGCATCAACCGTTTAGAAGATAGGACCATTGCAGGAGATGTGGAATTCGCGTCGGCAGCGGAGCGTGCTGCCTGGATCACGCCGGTCCCAGGGGGGGTCGGTCCGATGACGGTTGCTACGCTACTGCAAAACACCCTGCGCGCCGCACGTCTGCGCCTGGAGACCACGCGTGGCTGACACGAGCACAACACTTAACGATCCGGCACTGTATTTCAATCGGGATCTGAGCATCCTCGAATTCAATCGCCGGGTCTTGGCATTGGCCGACGACGAACATATCCCACTCTTGGAGCGCTTGCGTTTCCTCACTATCGTCTCCAGCAATCTGGATGAATTTTTTGAAGTACGTTTTGCCGGCGTCATGCAGCGACGCATCTATGGTGCCGGTCCGCTGGGTCTCGACGGCCTCGGACCAGAAGAAGAAATGCGTGCTGTATCCAGCGTTGCCCATGAAATTATTTCTGCCCAATACTCTTGCCTGAATGAACGTTTGATTCCCGCCTTGGCCGCAGAAGGGATTCATCTGCTGCGTCGACGGGAATGGAAGGCAACGCAAAGACGTTGGGTAGCGGACTATTTTCGCAACGAGGTTTTGCCGTTACTTACCCCCCTCAGCCTCGATCCCGCGCATCCCTTCCCCAAGGTGCAAAACAAGGGACTAAATTTCGCTATTGTCCTGGATGGCGACGATGCCTATGGACGGCATAGTCCCATCGCCATTGTCCAAGCACCACGCATTCTCCCACGCATCATCCAGTTGCCAGAAAAAATCGCTGGACCCACGGACTTTGTGTTTTTGTCTTCGGTTATTCATGAAAACATTGACAGTCTTTTCCCCGGCCTGGAGGTTAAGGGCTTTTATCAATTCCGTGTCACCCGTAATAGCGAGCTCTTTGTAGATGAGGAAGAAGTCGACAATCTGCTGGATGCCATTGCCGACGAACTCACTACGCGCCCTTTTGGCGAGGCCGTGCGTTTGGAGGTTGCGAATAATTGCCCCGCAAACGTCTTTGAGTATTTGCTACGCCATTTTGATCTGCAGGCAGAAAATCTCTATACCCTGAGTGGCCCTGTCAATCTGTCGCGCATGGCGGCAATTATCGACATGGTCCCGCGCCCGGATTTACTGTACGCACCCTTCCTGCCCGGCACACCGGATCGTTGCCTGCGTAGTGAAGAGATTTTCGCACAGTTACGCCGTGGGCCGCTGCTTTTGCATCATCCCTACCAGAGCTTTACCCCGGTCATCGATTTTGTGCGCCAAGCCGCTGCCGACCCGCAAGTGTTGGGCATCAAACAAACCCTATATCGCACCACCAATGACTCCGCCATCATCCAGGCCCTGATGGACGCTGCCGTTGCTGGCAAACAAGTGACAGCGGTCATCGAACTCAAGGCGCGCTTTGACGAAGCCAACAATATCCACTTGGCGGAAGAGTTGGAGAGTGTTGGCGTTCAGGTCGTCTACGGTGTGGTCAAGCATAAGGTACATGCCAAGATGATCCTTGTTTTGCGCCGCGAAGAGGATGGGTTGCGCCTCTATGGACATTTGGGCACCGGCAATTACCATCCGCGTAACGCCCGCATTTATACCGATTTTAGCTTGCTCACCGCCGACCCGGGCATCACCGCCGACATGAACGCCCTTTTTATGCATATTACCGGCATTGGCCAAGCGCCGCGGCTCAAGCATTTATTGCAGAGCCCCTTCACCCTATTTAGCGGTATGCGCGAGCGGATCGCCGCCGAAACCGCTCTCGGCCCCCGCGGGCGTATCATTATCCGTGTGAATTCTCTGATCGACCCCGATCTCATCCGTGATTTGTACCAGGCATCGCTGGCGGGCGTGCAGGTCAGTCTTATTGTCCGCGGCGCCTGCGCGCTGCGTCCGGGGATTCCCGGCGTCTCGGAAAATATTCGAGTAGTCTCCATTGTGGGGCGTTTTCTCGAACACAGTCGCGTCTTTTATTTTGGCGGCAATGGTAGCCCAGAAGTCTGGCTTTCCAGTGCCGACTGGATGGGACGCAACCTCTTCCGTCGGCTGGAAGTGGCGGTACCCATTCGCGATCCCGATCTGAAAAAACGCATTCAGCGCGAGGCACTCGACTATTATTTGCAAGATCACTGCAATGCCTGGGAGATGCAGGCAGACGGCAGCTACCAGTCTCTGCGGCAAGCAGATGCGGATTGCTTCAGTGCGCAGCAAACACTCCTGAATCAATATGCGCGCGGCGGTAATAATGGCTAAACCGCAATGCCGTGTGTTGGTGTTGAACAGCAAAGGTGGGTCGGGGAAGACTACACTCGCCACCAACCTTGCCAGCTTGCTTGCTTTGCGCGGGTCCGTGCTACTCGCTGATCTCGACCCGCAGAGGTCGAGCTTGGGTTGGGGAAAACGGCGACCAGGGCAATTGCCACGGATTGATCTCATCGACGATCCCGAGCGCGACTTTCGTGGCTATCCGCCAAGCGATTATGTGGTGTTCGACGCGCCCGCGGGGTTAAAACGCGGGCGTCTGGAAGACATGCTCGGCGAGGTGGAAGTGTTGTTGATGCCCATCGCCCCTTCCCCCTTCGATATGGATGCCAGCCAGCACTATCTGCGACGTCTGGAAGAAATCAAACGCTTTCGCAAAGGCAAGGTGCGTTTGGGGGTAGTCGCCAATCGCGTCAAGCTACATAGCCAGGCAGAACGTGCCCTGACGCAGTTTCTGCACGAACTTGAGTTGCCTTTGGTAGCCACGCTGCACGACAGCCAAATCTATGTACGCGCCGCCATGCAGGGAATGGGGCTGGCGGACCTGCGTGCGACCGAGGCGCGTAAAGAGCTGCCGCAGTGGGCGCGAATTTTGCGTTTTGTGGAAACCGGAGGGCTCTATGGAACGTGAAATCAAGCTCGAGGTATTACATCCCGAGCTCTGGGAGGAACTCTTACGTCATCCTCTCGTGGAAATTGCATCGACTCCCGTCAAGGAGATGCATGCCATCTATTACGACAGTCGCGACGGTGCCTTGCGTAGCGCCGGGATCGCCTATCGGGTGCGCAAGGAAGGTAGCGACTGGGTGGCCACGGTCAAACTCGCAGGCTCAGCCGATGGCGGCCTGCATCAACGACCCGAGTGGAACGTTCCTGTACGCAGCAAGAAACCGGATTTGCGGGTCTTTGCGAGCGAACCATTGCAGTCGCTGCTTGCGCCACATTTAGGGCTTGCGCTCGTTCCTGCAATCGAAACCATCTTTCAACGGCGCGAACGCGAGGTACACTACCAGGATGCCCGCGTGCTGCTCGCTGCCGACTGGGGGGAGATTCGTGCCGCTGGTCAATGCCGTCCAATTCACGAGATTGAGCTTGAGTTAGTTCAAGGCGGGCTTGCTGATCTCTTGCAGTTGGCCAGCGCCCTCTGTGCCAGTTTGCCCGTGTGCCCAGACGATGCCAGTAAGTTGGCGCGTGGCATTGCCCTTTTAGGGGGAAAGATAGCAGTACAAACGTCCGTTCCACCAACTATCCGTGGGCGGGATGCTGCGGGCGATGCCCTTGGTCGTGTACTCATCTACGCCGCGCAACGGATTCTCGGTACTTTGCCTTGGCTTGCGCTCGATCAACAAGAAGCACTGCACGAATTGCGCAAGGAGGTCCGCGCACTTCGTTCCCTGCTACGTTTTAGCAAGGGAACAGACCCGAAAGATCATCTGCGTGGGGTGCGCAACGGTCTTGCGGTATGGTTTCACGAGCAGAGTCTGCAGCGTGATTTTGACGCCCTCGCCGAGCATTGGCAGAAACTCGCGCCGCGCTATAGCTTGCCAACAATTGCGCTTGACGAGGCGCTATCAGGCTCACGCAAAGTGTCTCGCGATCCACGCGTAGATTCTCGTGCACGGCTCGCCGCGGAGCTTCTTGCCCTATGGTCACAATTGCTACGCAATCCCCTGTTTACCGAGGATACCTTGCGCGCGTATGTGGAAGAGCGCCTACCACGTATAGACGAACATTTAGTTTTTGTTGACCCGGAACAAGTTGCCGAATTTCACCGACTACGTATTGCGCTTAAAAATCTGCGTGATACCTTGCGCTATCTTTCCGAACTCTGGCCGAGCAAAGACAGCAAATCATTTGCCAAACAATTGCATGCCTTACTCGATGCGGCAGGGGTCATACGCGATGCACAAGTTGCACGTCAGCACCTGCCGCAGTTATTACACGGGGAAAACGGCAATGAACTCCCGTTTAGTGCGGGTATTTTACTGGGCTACCTGGACGCCAGGCGCGAGCGCGAGAGTAAACGCTTTCGTAAACACTGGGAGCGTTTTCGCCAGGCCCCTCGCCCTTGGGACTAACTCAGGAACCCAACTGCTTTCAGCAGTCGTCCAATCCTTCACGAATGCGTTCTACGCGCCGTGCCAACAGTGCAATCTGCTGTGCGAGGCAATATTCTGCGTCGCCAAGCTCCCATTCCCGCGCCTGCTCTACGTCTACCTGAGAGTCCATACAAAGCTTGCGCAAGGCCTCACAGTTGTTGCTATCAAACAAAAAACCAGCCAGTTCGCTGACCTGATCGTTTTTATTTTCGCCACCCAGCACCGCATAAGCCGCATCCAGGCATTTCTCGTCTTTTAAGGCCAAGGCCTTTTGTAGTGTCTCGTCCCCTTTGCTACTCATTTTCAGCTCCTTTTTTCAGACTATCCGAGCGAGCGCTCGAGAATTTCTCCCAAATCCCGTGATAATTTGTCCTTACTGCGTAAGTCTTCCATAGCTGCCCGCATTTGCTGCTGCCGTTGCGCATCATAACGCGACCAGCGACTGAAGACAGTGGCCAAGCGCGCTGCCGTCTGCGGATTGAGGTCATCCAGATGGCGTAACTGCTGCGCATAAAAGCGATAGCCGGAGCCATCCCGGGCATGGAAGATCGACAAGTTGACGGCAAAGGCGCCAAGGACGGCGCGCACACGATTGGGAACCCGCCAGGAAAAGGCGGGATGTTGCAAGAGATCCTTTGCTCGCTGCATGGTTTCGGGTGCGACACGCCCCAGCTGTAAAGAGAACCAGCGATCGATAATCAACGGGTGCTGCTGCCACCGTTTGTAGAAATCCGCCAAAAGCGGCTGTGCATCGTAGTGCGGGTCAAAGGCGAGAAGCTGTAATGCTGCCAGACGATCAGTCATGTTATCAGCATCACGATATTGTCGTTCGGCCCAAGTTTGCGCTGCCTCCGCTCGCCCACCAGCGAGGGCATAGTGTAGAGCCAGGTTGCGCAGTCGCCGTGCACCCATGGCCTCGCCATCACGGCGGTAGGGGGCCGCCAACTCCTCATAAAGCCGCTGCCAATCTTCAGAAAATTCATTGGCAAGGGCGCAACGCAACGCCTCGCGCGCCGTGTGAATGCCATCGACGTCGATGCATTCCATTTGCTGTCCGATAGAATCCTCCGTCGGCAGGCTCAAAAGCTCCGCAGTAAATGCCGGGTCTTGCCGAGCCTGGGCGAGGGCGGCCGCATAAGCCGCAGACAGGCTCCCAGTATCCAAGCCTTGCGTCGGCTTTTCGATGTGAGCGAGAAGCGCCTTGTGTGCCAAACGCTGCAAACTATCCCAGCGATTAAAAGAGTCATTATCGTGTTGGGCGAGAAAGGTGTCGGCGGCCTGGGCATCAGTTCGTTCGAGCAGCACCGGTGCCGAAAACCCGCGCAGTACCGAGGGGACAACCGGCCTGGCAAAGGGGCCAAAGACCCAATCGTTGGCGGTATTCTCTAGGAGCAGAATGGTTTCCTCTTCCCCTGCGGGCAGGGCAGCAACGCTGCCATCTTCATAAAAGAATGCCAAACGCACGGGGATAGGTACGGGTAGTTTCTGTTCCTGCCCCGGCGTGGCTGGCGTTTGCTGCTGTAGGCGAAGCAGGTAACGACCGCTCTGCGCATCAAAATGCCCTTCCGCCTTGAGGCGCGGTGTACCCGCCTGAGAATACCAACGCAGAAATCCGGAAAGATCGCGGCCACTGCCGGTGGCCAAGGCGTCAAGTAGTTCCTCGATGCGCACCGCTTGTCCATCGTGTCGTTGGAAGTAGAGATCGGTTCCGGCGCGGAATTCATCCACGCCGAGCAGGGTGTGCATCATGCGGATCACTTCCGCACCCTTTTCATACACCGTAGCCGTATAGAAGTTATTGATCTCTTTGTAGGAATCTGGCCGCACTGGATGCGCCAGGGCACTCGCATCCTCGGCAAATTGGGCGGCGCGCAAGCGCCGTACCTCGGCAATGCGTTGCACACCGCGGGAGTTCATGTCTGCGGAAAATTCCTGGTCGCGGAATACCGTCAGACCTTCCTTAAGGCTGAGCTGAAACCAGTCGCGCAGGGTGACACGGTTTCCGGTCCAGTTGTGGAAATATTCGTGCGCAATAACCGATTCGATCCCCTGATAGTCGATATCAGTGGCAGTTTCCGGGCTGGCCAGAACATACTTGGAGTTAAAAATATTCAACCCCTTGTTTTCCATTGCCCCCATGTTGAAGCTGTCGGTGGCAACGATCAGATAGCGATCCAGGTCATACTCGCGTCCATAGACTTTTTCGTCCCAGGCCATAGCCTTCTGCAAACTCTGCAGGGCTTGCTCACAAGCGTCGCGGTCACGCTCTGCTACGTAGAGCTCCAAGCCGATTTCGCGCCCGGAGAGCGTGACAAAGCGGTCCTTGGCGACATGAAAATGCCCCCCGACAGCAGCAAAAAGGTAGCAAGGTTTGGGGAAAGGATCTTCCCAGCGCGCCCAGTGCCAGCCATTCTCCTCTTCGCCCGATGCCACGCAGTTGCCATTGGACAAAAGGATTGGGCAGGATTGTTTGGGAGCATTTAAGGTAACCACAAAACGCGCCAGTACGTCTGGTCGATCCAGGTACCAAGTTATGCGACGAAAACCCTCTGCCTCACATTGGGTAAGAAAGACCTCATCAGCATAATACAGCCCCGACAAAGCGGTATTCGCCTGGGGGTGAATACGTACGCGGGACTCCAGGACGAAGCTCTCGGGAACTTCTCTTATCCGTAACTGCCCAGGCTCAAGAGAATAGCGTTCTGCGGGCAGAACTTCGCCATCTACGGATAAGGACAGTAGTTCCAGCGCATCGCCGTCCAGAAGCAGATCGCGCGCTGCCCTGTCGAGGCGACGCAGCATGAGTTGTGTATGGACTTCCGTACCTTGTGGACGAAGAAATATCTCCAACTTTACCTCATCGATGGCAAAGGCTGGTGCGGAATAATCCTGGCGATGTACAACGACTGCGGGAGCAGGTGTCATTCGCATGTACCCTGGGCATTCAAGGAACCGATGCCAGAGATGAATTGCCCGAGTTTTTCTGGCATCCCGTGACTGATTTTCGCCTTACCGCCCTTATCGCAATATACGATGGTCGGTGTAGCTTCCTGACCACTGTCCTGAAGGAGCTGTGTATTTTTCTCCACATCGGCCATTACCGCCGGACTGGGATTGGCGTCAGCGTGAATTGCGCCCTCCTCCGTCTCCTCATTGAAATTCTTCTCATTTTTCGCCATCGCCTTTGCCGGGTCTTTTGCCGCAAGAATAGCGGCTGCCTTGCCTGCACTAGAAGGCTTTAAAAACGCGGCAACAACATAGCGTACGCGCAGTTTTCCCTGGGCAATGAGTGGCTTGGCGTTCTCATAAAACTTGTGACAGAAGATGCAGTTGGGATCAACGAAGGCAATCACCTCTGGCCCCTTGGTGCCCAGAACGAATGATTTGACCTTACTTGCCCGCTCTGCAAGCAGTGCCGCTGACATGGGTTTGGGCAGCAAACCTGCCTCTTCGGCATTCTTGCGGATCACGTTTTCCCCATCACTGTTGATGATGGCTTGCGCCAAAATGAGATACTTTCCATCCGGACTGGCATAAGCGAGGGACTTGTGTCCATCGTCTTCAACAACGATCGCGGAAAGTCCACCGGGTCCAGAAAACACCTTGGTGACCTGTGCTTGGTTATGGGTAATGCCGCTTACGAGTTGCTGTGCCCGATCTTTGGATAACACTTTTCCGTTTCCACCGCTGCCAGAAAAATGGCCTCCGGCACAGCCGGACAGCAACAAGGTGGCACTCAGAAAAAGTAGTCGAACACGCATGAAAACACTCCTGGCAAACGGAAGGGAACAATTGCTAAACGGGCATGGTAAACAATTCGCCCGGACTGGCGCCAGTCTCGGGCAAATTGTAGAGCTTATGACCGCAAATTACTGCAGCGGTTCGCCGCGAAAAACGAAGTCGTCATCTTCCAAATCCACATGCACGAGCTCACCACTCTGATATTCCCCGCGCAGCAGCTTCTGGGCGAGGGGGTTCTCAATCTCCGCCTGAATAGCACGCTTCAGAGGTCGTGCCCCATAGACGGGGTCGAAACCGATCTCCGCCAAGCGGTCGATGGCCGCGTCGCTGAGCACAATATCCATGTCGCGCTCGCGCAGACGGGCCCGCAACCCTTGCATCTGGATTTCCGTGATGGCGCGCAACTGCCGCGCATCCAGGGCATGGAAGATTACTGTCTCATCAATGCGGTTGAGAAACTCAGGACGGAAATGTCCTTGCACCACGGCCATGACAGCACTGCGCATCAAGTCCTCATCACCCGTACGGCTATATTCCTGAATACGATCCGATCCCAGGTTGGAGGTCATGATGATGACGGTGTTGCGGAAGTCCACTGTGCGCCCCTGACCATCGGTAAGCCGACCATCGTCCAGCACTTGCAAGAGGATGTTGAACACATCCGGGTGCGCCTTTTCCACCTCATCCATAAGGACCACAGAGTACGGTTTGCGCCGCACGGCTTCGGTCAGATAGCCGCCCTCCTCATAACCGACATATCCTGGCGGGGCACCGATTAGCCGCGCCACGGAATGTTTCTCCATGAACTCGCTCATGTCGATGCGCACCATTTGCTCATCGCTGTCGAAGAGAAATTCCGCTAGCGCCTTGCTGAGCTCGGTCTTGCCAACGCCGGTCGGTCCGAGGAAGAGAAAAGAGCCATTGGGACGTCGCGGATCAGACAGGCCCGCGCGAGAACGCCGGATTGCGTTGCTAACGGCCTGCACCGCCTCGCGCTGGCCCACCACTCGCGCCTGCAGGCGTTCTTCCATCTTCAGCAACTTCTCTTTCTCGCCTTCCAGCATTTTAGATACGGGGATCCCGGTCCAGCGAGCGATGACCTCGGCAATTTCTTCTTCCCGCACTTCGGTGCGCAACAGAGTGGGAGCTTGGCGCGCTGCGCCCTCCTCTTGTTGTTCGGCCTTTTGCAGTCGGGCTTCCAGTTCCGGAATCAGACCGTACTGGATCTGCGCCATACGGTCGTAGTCGGCGGCACGACGCGCATTATCGAGCTCGATACGCAGGCGATCAATCTCTTTCTGGATTTGTGAGGTGCCTTCGATGGCGAGCTTTTCTGCCTTCCATACCTCCTCCAACTCCTGAAACTTGCGCTCGAGATCATGGATCTGGTCTTCCAACACTTCCAGTCGTTTTTTGCTTGCTTCGTCTTTCTCTTTGGCCAGCGCCACTTTTTCGATGTTAAGCTGAATTAAGCGACGCTCAAGTTCATCCAGAGCTTCCGGTTTGGAGTCGATCTCCATCTTGATTCGCGACGCCGCTTCATCGACCAGATCAATCGCTTTGTCGGGCAGGTTGCGGTCGCTGATGTAGCGATGCGAGAGCTGCGCCGCCGCCACCAAGGCAGGATCGGTGATGCGCACCCCATGATGCACTTCATAACGCTCTTTTAGGCCACGCAGGATCGCGATGGTATCCTCGACGGAGGGCTCATCGACCAGTACACGCTGAAAACGGCGCTCCAAAGCGGCATCTTTTTCGATGTACTGACGATACTCGTCCAGTGTCGTCGCACCGATACAGTGCAGCTCGCCGCGCGCCAAGGCTGGCTTGAGCATATTACCGGCATCCATCGCGCCCTCGGCCTTGCCCGCCCCCACCAAGGTATGGATTTCATCAATAAAAAGAAGGATCTGTCCTTCGCTCTTCGCCAGATCATTCAATAATGCCTTCAAGCGTTCCTCGAACTCCCCACGGAATTTCGCGCCGGCGATCAGGGCACCCAGGTCGAGACCCAACAAGCGTTTGTTGCGCAAAGACTCTGGCACTTCACCATTGATGATGCGTTGCGCTAACCCTTCGACGATAGCCGTTTTGCCCACACCCGGTTCACCAATCAATACGGGGTTATTCTTGCTCCGCCGTAACAGCACCTGGATGCTGCGGCGAATTTCATCGTCACGACCAATGACCGGATCGAGCTTGCCCTGGGCCGCCCGCTCGGTGTAATCGATGGTGTATTTTTCCAAGGCTTGGCGTTGCTCCTCGGCATTGGCGTCGTTGATCTTCTCGCCGCCGTGCAAGGCAGTGATCGCCGCTTCCAGATCTTTGCTGGTTGCGCCGCTGTCTTTCAGCAAACGGCCAGCTTCGCCCTTGTCTTCCATCAGGGCGAGCAAGAAATGCTCGGTAGAGATGTAGCCATCACCGCGTTTTTGCGCAATCTTATCCGCCAGATTGAGCAGATTGACGAGATCGCGGCCAAATTGCATTTCGCCTGGCTGTCCGCCCTGGATCTTGGGCAAATTATTAAGGGCGCGGCCCAACTCGTTACGCAGGGCGTCTACCCGCACCCCGGCCTTACTCAGTAGGGGGCGGGTGATGCCGCCATCCTGGTCCAGGAAGGTAATCAGAAGATGGACGGCATCGACCTGCTGTTGATCGTTGCCAAGGGCGAGGCTTTGCGCTTCTTGCAGGGCCTGCTGAAACTTGGTGGTAAGTTTGTCACTGCGCATCTGGCGACTCCCATATCGTATGATGTCTGGCAGATGGGCGCCTCAGGCGAGTTTTTCAAGGGCTGGCCGCGGGCGAAAGACTCCAAGTAAAAACACTGCCGCCACGGCAGCGAGGATGCCGGCAGCAAAAAAGGTGGCACTACCGCCCCAGCGCGACCATGCCCAACCTGCCATCAGTGCTCCGATTCCACCCCCCAGGCCATAGACCAAGCTGGCATAGAGTGCCATACCACGGGCGCGTAAGGCTTGCGGAAAGCGCGCAAAGACCCAATGAATAGCGGCAAGATGAAAAGCAGCATAGCTTGCAGCGTGCAAAGTTTGCACAAGAATGATCCAAACAAAGCCGGGCCACCAGGCAATCACCCACCAGCGTATTGCCGTCAATAGGAACGCGCTAACAAACACCAGTGCTGTCCCCCAGCGGCGCAGGATGCGGTCACCAAACCAGAAGAACAAGACTTCGGCGAGGACGGCAAGGGCCCAGAGCAGGCCCACCGTAAGGCTGTTATCGCCATGGGCCTCCACATAGATGGAGTAAAAAGCATAATAGACCCCATGGCTTGCCTGTTCGAGGATACCGGCTAACAAGAAAAACCATAGGCGGGGATCGCGTAATTCCGGCAGAAAGGGCGCACGGTTGTGCGGCTGCGTGCTCTGCGGAGAAGCGGAAAAAGGTAAGAAACGGCTCACCCACCAGGCTAGAAACAAAAATACTGCGATGCCCGGCAGAAAACTGCGCAATCCCCAAGCGGAGACCAATGCCCCCATCCCCAGTGACAGAGTGATAAACCCAAGAGAGCCCCAGAGCCGAATACGACCATAGCGACGGCCCTCCCGCTCCGCCCAAGCCATGGTGATGTTATCCACCAAGGGCAAGGTCGCGGCCCAAAAGAAGGCAAACAGCAAGGTGATGAGCAACAGAGCGGGAAAATGGCTTCTGACAAAAAATAGCAGTAGAAAACTCAGGACTGCGGCCATACCACCGGCCGGGATCAACCAGCGCGTCGGGAGATAATGCAAGAGCCAGCCCCAAACGTTTGGAGCCAAGACCTTACTGAATTGCACAGCGGCCGTCAGCAGGCCAATGGCCAGGGCGTCTTGGCCCTCACTACGGAGCCAAGGACCCCAGTAGGGCATGAACGCGCCGATGGTGCAAAAATAGAAAAAATAATACGCAACGAGGGCCTGGCCCTCGTAACGCGGTTTTAGCATTGGCCGCTTATGGGTGCTACGGGTGGTGTGACATCGCCATTTTGCGCCCGATGACGCAGATAATGGTCCATCAGGGTAAGAGCCAGCATCGCCTCGACAATGGGCACCGCACGAATTCCGACACAAGGATCGTGGCGGCCGGTCGTGACAATGTCGATCACTTCGCCGTGCAGGTCGATACTCGGCCGGGGAATGCGAATACTGGAGGTGGGCTTGATGGCAATCGAGAACAACAAGTCTTGGCCGCTGGAGATCCCACCCAGTACACCGCCCGCATGGTTACTGGCAAAGCCCCTGGGGGTCAGGGCATCACCATGTTCACTACCGCGCTGCTCCACCACCGCAAAGCCATCTCCCACCGCCACGGCCTTGACCGCATTGATGCTCATCAGCGCCTTGGCAGCGTCTGCTTCCAGACGATCAAAGACTGGTTCTCCCAAACCTACGGGCATGCCGGTCACCCGCGCATCCACCCGGGCACCAATGGAATCGCCGGCCTTGCGCAGTTCATCGAGATATTCAGCCATGCGCTCAGCAGCTGCGGCATCCGGGCAAAAGAAGGGATTCTGGTCGATTTGTGCGCTATCGAATGCTTCCGCATGGATTGGCCCCATCTGTGCCAACCAGGCGCGAATTTCCGTACCCAAGCGCTCGCGCAGATATTTACGGGCGATGGCGCCAGCCGCCACACGCGTGGCCGTCTCCCGTGCCGAGGAGCGACCGCCGCCACGGTAATCACGCAGACCATATTTTTGCAGGTAGGTATAGTCGGCATGGCCAGGACGAAAACTGTCTTTGATCTTGCCATAGTCCTGCGAGCGCTGATCGGTGTTGCGGATTAGCAGACCAATTGGGGTACCAGTGGTGACACCCGCAAAAACGCCAGAGAGGATTTCGACCTGATCGGCCTCCTGGCGCTGCGTGGTATGGCGTGACTGTCCTGGTCGCCGACGATCGAGTTCGATCTGAATGTCGGCTTCGGCAAGCGGTAGTCCGGGTGGACAGCCATCAACCAAAGCGCCAATGGCCGGGCCGTGACTTTCACCAAAAGTGCTGACCCGGAAAAGCTCACCAATACTGCTGCCGGCCACGGATCAGTTTTCTCCCTCGATATAGGCGTAGGCCGAATGATTATGAATCGACTCGAAATTTTCCGAGGCCACCGAGTAGCGCCGCACTCGCGAGTCTTTCTGCAAACGCAGCGCAACGTCACGCACCATGTCTTCGACGAACTTGGGATGGTCGTAGGCGTATTCGGTCACGTACTTTTCATCGGGCCGCTTGAGCACGCCATAGAGCTGCGAGGAGGCCTCGCCTTCGACCAAGTCGATGAGATCCTCGATCCACAGGGTGCTGCGTGCCTCGACCTGCACCGTAACGTGAGACCGCTGATTGTGCGCACCATACTCCGAGATGCTCTTGGAACAAGGGCAGAGACTGGTGACCGGAACATGCACCACGAGCTGCGAACGCAACTCTTTGCCGGAGATTTCGCCGTTCCATTCGACTTCGTAGTCCAGGTAACTCTCGACCCCGGAGACCGGCGCCTTTTTGCGCACAAAATAGGGAAACTGTAACTCGATACGGGCGCTGCTGGCTTCCAGCCGGTCTTGCGTATTGACGAGAAGATTATCGATGTTTTCTACACTGAGTGGCTCCACTTGCTCCTGCAGAATCTGCAAAAAGCGTGACATATGGGTACCTTTCAGATGCGCTGGCAACCCAACATACATATTGCAGTAAGCGGCCACCTGTTGGCTGTGCCCCGCACGATCGACAATGTGCAGCGGATGGCGAACAGCCTTTACGCCAACCCGTTGTATGGCAATGGCGCGCGGATCGGCACGACCCTGTACATCTTCCAATGCTTCTGCAGCGCAATCTCTCACTACGGTGAACCTCGCCGAATGCTTGACTAGAATAGTCGGATATTACGCGCCGATCCTTCGGGCAGCAAGGCGGGCGAGCAAGTCTTCGCCAGCACGACGAATTCCTTCGGCGTCCAAGCCAAGCTCTGCCAGCCACAGACCCGCCTCACCATGCTCGATAAATTGATCGGGCAGACCGAGAATTTTGATCAATGGTCGCTGCCTTTGGTCGAGCAAATATTCGGCCACTGCACTGCCAGCGCCACCCATGCGCACGCCCTCTTCTACCGTCAGGAAGGCATCATGGCTACTGGCAAGTTGCTCGAGCAGCGCGTGGTCCAAAGGCTTGACGAAGCGCATATTGACCACGGTGGCGTCGAGTTCTTGCCCTGCTTGCAAGGCACTCTCGGCGCGGGTACCGAAGGAGAGGATAGCGAGGCGTTTTCCCGCGCGCAGAATCTCCCCTTCGCCAATGGCGATTTCCCGTTGCAGGCCAGAATCGGCAATCTCGCCTGCCGCTGCACCGCGCGGATAGCGGACGATGGCCGGTCCTGGGTAGGCGTATCCGGTGTTGAGCATGTCACGCATTTCCTGCGCGTCTTTTGGAGCCATGATAACCAAATTAGGAATGCAACGCGCATAGGCGATGTCAAAAGCCCCTTGGTGCGTCGCACCATCGGCTCCCACCAAACCGGCGCGGTCGACAGCAAAAAGTACCGGCAGATTTTGGATCGCAACGTCGTGGAGCAACTGGTCATAGGCACGCTGCAAAAAGGTCGAGTAAATAGCCACAACCGGGTGGTAGCCCTCACAGGCGAGACCACCGGCAAAAGTCACCGCATGTTGCTCGGCAATACCGACATCAAAATAGCGCTCCGGGTAGAGCTGCTCGTAGCGCACCAAGCCAGAGCCCTCACGCATGGCCGGCGTGATGGCAACCAGTTTGCTTTCTTTGGCCGCCTTGTCGCAGAGCCAGTCACCAAAGACCTTGGTGTAGCTGACTGTCGACGACTTACGCATGGCGCCGCTATCGCGATCAAAGGGCGTAACCCCATGATAGGTGCAAGGATCTTTTTCCGCCGGCGCGTAACCTTTGCCTTTTTTGGTGATGATGTGCAGCAGGCGCGGGCCACGGATCTTGCGCAAATTTTCGAGAGTGGGGATCAAGGCATCGAGGTCGTGACCATCGATAGGGCCATAATAACTGAATCCCATCTCTTCAAAGAGGAGGCCAGGGGACACGAGACCTTTCACGCCCTCTTCTGCCTTTTTTGCGAGTTCCCGTAATGGCGGCACAAGACTCAGGGCTTGGCCGGCACCCTCGCGTACCGTGTTATACAACGGATTGGAGAGCAGGCGGGTAAGATACTGGGAAACCGCCCCGACGTTAGGCGAAATCGACATTTCATTATCGTTGAGGATAACCAGAAGATCAGCATCAAGAACACCGCCGTTGTTGAGCGCCTCATAGGCGAGCCCTGCAGTCATCGCGCCATCGCCGATGATTGCCACTACCTGCCGGTGCTTGTTTTCCAGAGAGGCCGCCACCGCCATGCCCAGCCCCGCACTAATTGAGGTGCTGGAGTGGCCAGCGCCAAAGGCATCATGCGGACTCTCATCACGCTTGAGGAAGCCGGAGAGTCCGTCCTTCTGGCGCAGGGTCGGAAATTGCGCACCGCGTCCGGTGAGCACCTTATGCGGATAGGCTTGATGACCAACATCCCAAATCAGCCGATCATCCGGCGTTTGAAAAACAGCGTGCAGAGCGACAGAAAGTTCCACCGTGCCCAAACCGGAGGAGAGGTGCCCCCCCGTCTGGCTGAGCGTCTCCACGAGGAACTGGCGCAGATCTTTAGCAACCTGCTTGAGCTCTTTGCGCGACATACCGCGTAAGGTCTCGGGATCGGGAATTTGCTGCAGTAAGGGATTCATCGGTTGCGCTCGACAATCAGGCGGGCCAGGGCGCGCAGGTGATCCGCCTCGGCGCCCCAAGCCTGCAATTCTTGCAATGCCTCATCCAGCAAATTGCGAGCGTAGTCCTGCGCCTGCTTAAGCCCCAACAAGGTCACAAAACCTGGTTTTTCCCGTTCGCGATCGGCGCCTTGCTTGGCCTTGCCGGTCTGGGAGATGTCGCCGATCTCGTCGAGGATGTCGTCTTGCACCTGAAAGGCGAGCCCGACACGATCGGCATAGCGAATCAGCGCCGACCCATTGCGCGTGTCTTCGGCAACACCACCGGCAGCCAATCCCAATTGGATAGCGCAACGAATGAGCATGCCGGTCTTCAGCAAGTGCATTTGCTCCAGGGCCGGTTGCGCCAACTCGTGGCCCACGGCGGCGAGGTCCACAGCCTGCCCACCCACCATGCCATGGGAACCAGCCGCCTGGGCAAGGGTCGCCAACATGCGTAGCTGCTGCCCCGGACTCAGGCCAGCAGGTTCGGCCAGTATACGAAAGGCGTGGGTGAGCAAGGCGTCTCCCACCAGGATTGCTGTGGCTTCGTCGTAGGCTTTGTGGCAAGTCGGGCGCCCGCGGCGCAGGTCGTCGTTGTCCATGGCGGGAAGGTCATCATGCACCAGGGAGTAGGCATGAATCATTTCCAGAGCGGCTGCCGGCCGGTCCAACAGGGATTCGTGTATCCCCAGTGCTGCACCCGCGGCATACACAAGCAACGGGCGCACCCGCTTGCCACCGCCTAATACGCTGTAACGCATCGCCTCATGCAAACGCGCCGGGAAAGCGTTGCTAGCTGGCAGATAGTTTTCGAGACAGCGCTCGCTGCGCGCTACGATTCGTTCGCGGAAAGCCGCAAAAGATTCGGAGATCTTGGTCATAGTTCAGTCCTCTTCCGCATCGCTGGCCAGGGAGGTCACCTCGTTACCCAAGAGGATTTCTACTTTCTGGCGCGCCTCGCGTAGTTGCTTTTCCGCCCGCTGGGCCAGCTCCATACCCTGTTGAAACAAGGTGACGGATTCTTCCAAGCCCAATTGCCCGCCTTCCATTTTCTCGACTACGCTCTCCAAAGAATGGAGCGTATCGGCAAATATTTCTTGCGGCGGCTGGTCTTTTGGCTGCTGGAGGGATTTTTTCGCTTCGGTCATGGCCGCAATTAAACACCAGCCCCCGGTCTTGGGGCAAGCCATTTGCCAGCGCGGCAAGAAAATACCTACTAGACGGTATGCTTTCCGGCTCGTAGACTACGCGTTTCCACAATCACTGAGGTCCGCATGACCAGCATCATCCGCGAGGAAACGGTGGCACACCGCCAGCCGGAAAAGACAACGCGTTTCGATGTGCTTGGAGCTATCAGCGTCTCGCATTTTCTCAATGATAGTATTCAATCGCTGATGCTGGCGGTATATCCCCTCTTCCGCAGCAATTTTCATCTGAGTTTTGCGGAAATCGGTTTGATCACTTTGGCCTATCAGTTGACTGCCTCTATCATTCAACCACTGGTGGGACGCTACACCGATCGCCACCCGTTGCCCTGGTCTTTGCCGGTGGGCATGGTCTCGACTTTTGCCGGGCTTTTATTGTTGTCCATTGCACCGAACTACCTCATTTTGCTTCTTGCCGCTGCCTTGGTGGGCTTGGGCTCTTCGGTGTTCCATCCCGAGTCGTCGCGGGTCGCACGCATGGCCTCGGGCGGGCGCTTTGGTCTGGCACAATCGATTTTTCAGGTAGGTGGTAATGTCGGCACAGCGGTCGGCCCTTTGCTCGCCGCTTTTTTGGTGATGCCAAATGGGCAACAGAGCCTTTCGTGGTTTTCGCTCTTCGCTTTGGCAGCGATCGTGATTCTGAGCTTTGTTGGGCGCTGGTATCAACACCAACACCGGCAACCCAAAAAAGCGCAGGTGATTGATGCGCCGATGCTGCCAAAGGGGTTGGTGCGGCGCAGCATGGTCATTTTGGTGACCTTGATGTTTTCCAAGTTCGTTTATCTAACGAGCATTAGCAGTTACCTGATCTTTTATTTAATGCATCGCTTTGCCATTCCCGTACGCGAGGCACAATTGCATCTATTTATTTTCCTTGCGGCGGTGGCAGCGGGCACCCTGCTCGGCGGCCCGATCGGGGACCGTATCGGGCGCAAGCGAGTGATCTGGGTATCGCTGCTCGGTATCGCCCCCTTTACCCTCGCCCTTCCCTATGTGGGCCTGACGCTCAGTGCCTTCCTGACGGTGATCATTGGCTTCCTGCTCGCGTCGGCATTTCCGGCCATCGTCGTCTATGCCCAGGAGTTGGTACCCGGCAAGGTAGGTACGATCTCCGGTCTGTTTTTTGGTTTGGCCTTCGGTTTGGGTGGCATCGGTGCTGCGGTTCTCGGGCAGCTGGCTGACCTTTGGGGCATCGACACGGTGTATCAGATCTGCTCATTCTTGCCGCTTCTGGGCATATTCGCTGCCTTCCTGCCGCATCGACCGCAGGAATACGCGGTCTAGGGTAAGTACAAATCCCTGATATACTCCGCAGGCCCATTGGACACGACACGAGGAACCCATGGCTCTGGCCATTTTCGATCTCGATAACACCCTGCTCGCCGGGGATTCCGATCACGCTTGGCTGGAATTTTTGAGCACCCTGGGCATCGTCGATGGCGAGGAGCTGCGCAAAGCGAACGATCGCTATTACCGCGCTTATATGGATGGCAAACTGGACATGGGTGATTTTCTGCGCTTCGTTTTGGCGCCGATGGCCGCCCATCCGCGCCGTCAACTGGACGAGTGGCATAGCCAGTACATGAAGGAACGGGTTCTACCGATGATTACCGATGCCTCACGCGCTCTGGTACACAAACATGCCGAAGCTGGAGACACGCTCCTGATCATCACCGCGACCAATCGTTTTGTAACAGGCCCCATTGCCGTGGAATTAGGGGTGCCGACCCTTTTGGCCACCGAAGCCGAGTGTGATGACAACGGCGAGTTCACCGGGCGCAGCTACGGCATCCCCTGTTTTCAGGCTGGCAAGGTGGAACGATTACGGCAATGGCTGAGCGCTCGGGGCTTGCCCTGGGAAGAAAGCCTGGCTACGGCGCACTTTTACAGTGACTCGCACAACGATCTGCCGTTATTGGAGTTGGTGGGCAATCCGGTGGCTGTCGATCCCGACCAGACCCTCGCGGCGACGGCGCGGGAACGGGGCTGGCCGATCCTTAGTCTGCATGGGCCCTGTCATCCACTGAACTAGCATCTTCCTCATCAAGGAACTCTGCGACATCCACCGGGACGATACTGGAGATTCCGGGCTCGATCATCGTTACCCCTACCAGCTGCTCTGCTACCTGCAACGTGAGTTGCCGATGGCTGATGAGCAGGAACTGGGTTTCTCGCGCCAACGCACGAAGAAGGCGACAAAAACGCTCGATATTGGCGTCATCAAGGGGTGCATCGACCTCGTCGAGGATGCAAAATGGCGCTGGGTTCAGCGCAAAAATGGCGAAGACCAAAGCGATGGCGGTCAGGGCCTTTTCGCCACCCGAAAGTTGTTGCAAGGTGCCGTTGCGTTTTCCTGGCGGTTGGGCACGCAGCAGCATACCAGCATTCAGGGGGTCACCCGAACAGCGCTCCAGCGTCGCGACGCCGCCACCGAACAGTTCGGCAAAGTATTGTTGCAATCCGCGATTGACGTGATCCAAAGTATGCTGAAAGCGTTCTAGCGTTTCAGCATCCATCGCCGCCATGGCGCTTTCCAGACTCAGCAACGCTTGGTCGACATCTGTCAGCTGCTCAGCAAGGTCACCCTGACGTCCTTGCAGCTCAGCGAGCTCTTCTTCCGCTGCCAGATTGATGTTGCCCATACGGGCGATGGCAACCTGTAGGCGCTGCAATTCCATGGCAGGCTGGGCGTCTTCCGGCATTGAGCCAGGATTTTCTCCCAATATGTCCGCCAGTTCCTGGGCCTTCACCAGGAGTTCCTGGCGGCGTTCCTCCAGGTGCGCAAGCTCTGCTTCCCGTGTGGCCCGTTCCACCTCCCCCTGCCGTTGTTTGTATTGCAAGCTTTGCCGTTTTTGGTCGAGGGTTTGCTGCTGCTGACGCAGGTTCTCGCCCTGCGTTTGTAACACCGCGAGCTGTTGTTGGGCGCTACTGCGGCGCGTTGCCGAGAGACTGCGACGTTCCTCTGCCGCGGGCAGCGCTGCCTGCCAGTTTTCCCAGGCAGTATCCAGCTCTGCCAGCATTTGTACGGCACGCTGTTTTTCGGCTTCCAGATTTTGCAGGCGTTCGGCTGCGCCTGCTTGCTCGTTCTCTAGACGCTGCCGCTCTAATGCTGATCGCTGCCCTTCGTCGCGCAGGCGGCCAAAGCGTTGCCGTTGTTCTTGTTGCTCACGGCGCCGTTCATCAAGAGTGCGGCGCGCCTCTTGTTCTTGTTGGCGCAGTCCAGGCTCGCGTGCTCGCTGGCGTTGTAGTTCTTCGTCCAGTCCCGCGCGTCGCTGGCGAAGCTGTTCCAGCTCTCCATCTAGACGCTCGCGCTCTTCCCGCTCCGCCGCGACGCGTTGTTCCTCGGCTGCAAGTGTGCTCTCCCACTGCACAAGTTTTTCTCGTGCTTGGGTCAATTCGCGTTGCACATTTTGCGCCTTGCGGCGTAGATCCTGTTCTTGATTACGCGCCTGCGCCAGACGCTCGCGGGTACCGCGCAACTCCGCCTCGCGCTCTTGTACTTGGCGCTCCAGATCTGGCAGCGCAGCAACGACTTCTTGCAATTCACGCTGCACGCGTAACCAGCTACTCGTGTCCTCTTCCGCTCCCAAACGCCACAGGCTATTGGCAGAGAGCAACTCACCCTGAGGGGTGATCCAGTGTTCTCCCGCTTGCAACTCACCGACGCGCGCGACGGCAGAGATGAGATCTGAGCAACAGCGCAGTCCCCAAAACCAGGGCAAGAGCGCGTCCCGCCAGGTATTCGCTAGGTGTATACGATGCCAGAGGAAATCCTCGGGGATTTGCGCGGAATGCAGCCCCTCGCCAGCCCAGAGCCAACTGCCGACTCCGTCTGGCAACGCGGTAGATTCGGCGAGGATGGCGTGCAAGCGATCGCCAAGCACCAGTTCTACGGCACGCTCCCAGTCCGGGTCGACCGCTAGTATGCTGCTCAATGCCTTGCCCTCGCTGTCTGGCCAGCTCTTTTGTAAGCCTTGCAATAATCGTTGCAGGGCAGACTGTTGGGCACGACCGCGTTGCAACGCATCGCGCAGCTTTTGCCATTCTCCTTGCTGGCTTTCGATTGCCGTGGACAAACCCGTAACCGTTTCCTCGCTAAGCAGCAGTTCGCTCTGCAAGTGCGCTTCCTCTGCGGCGGCAATTTGTACACGTTCCTGTCGCTGCACCAATTCTTCCGGTGCTGGTGCAGGGCGATTACCGATGCGGCTACGGCGCTGCTCCATTTCCGTGATGCGCGGTTGCAATTCGCGCCACTGCGCCTCTTGCACTTCGAGCTGCCGCCGCCAGTCCTGCATTTTGTCGCGGAGGGTACTTTGTGCGCTCTCTGCCTCCTGCACCGCCTGCTCTACAACCTCGCGTCCGGTGCGTAGTTGCTTTTCTTCATCTGCCCGCGCCCGATCTCGCTCCTGTAGGGCCTGCAAGCGGCTTTGCGCCTCCTGCAACTGACGGGTTCGCCGCTCTTTTTCTTCGCTGGCGCGCGCCTGGCGTTCCTGCTCTTCCTTACGCGCCCGTTCCAAGCGCTTGCCATCTTCTTGTAAACGTTGCCAGTCTTGCTCGGCTATCGTCTGTTCGGCTTGCGCCGCGTATTGCTCTGCCTGCGCTTCGCGCAAATATTCTTCCTGTTCGCCAAGCCCGTTGCGCAGAGTATCCAGCGCAACATGCAATCGGGTTTCTTCTTCTTGCAGGGACTGCAACTGCGTGGCACCTGTCGTCAATTTTTCCTGCAACTGGCCGTGCTCAGACTCCAGGGAGTTCAAACGGGCAACCAGCTCCCACCACTGCCAGCGCCGTTCTTCTGCGCGCAACTCCCGTAGCTTACGCGCTTGTTCCGCTTGTCGGGTCAGACGCTGAAATTGCTGCTCCATTTCACCGTGAATGTCACGCAAGCGTTGTAAATGTTCCCGCGTTTCGGCAATGCGCTGCTCGGTTTCGCGCCGTCGTTCCTTGTAGCGACTGATGCCGCCGGCCTCTTCGAGCATGGCGCGCAAATCTTCTGGCCGGCTTTCAATAATACGCCCAATCGTGCCTTGTTCGATGATGGCATAGCTGCTGGCGCCGAGGCCGGTACCGAGGAAGAGGTCGCCAACATCGCGCCGGCGACAGCGGGCATCGTTGATGCGATATTGGCTGTCGCCATCGCGGGTGAGTTTGCGTTGAACGCGAATTTCGGCAGTGGCAGTCCATGGAGCTGGAGCTTGGCCTGAAGCATTGTTAAATAAGAGTTCGACAACCGCCTGCTGCGCTGGCGAACGATTGGCAGAACCGTTGGAAATCACATCGGCCATGGCGCCGCCTCGTAGCTGGCGCGCCGAGGATTCGCCCAGCACCCAGCGAATGGCATCGATGATGTTGGACTTGCCGCAACCGTTCGGCCCAACAATGACCAGCGGATTGCGCTGAACGTCGATGCGGGTCGCGTTACGGAAGGATTTGAAACCGTGCAGGTGGATGGCAGAGAGACGCATGGGCGCCGTTTTTTGCTATGATGGTGGCTGAGCGCATTATCTTGAGGAGAACTTGATGCCCAGTCAACCGAGCCGCGATTTGCAGAGCTTTCCCAACCCGCAGCCGCAACGCGATTACCTGGTGCATATGGACCTGCCGGAATTCACCTGCCTCTGCCCACTCACGGGGCAGCCGGACTTTGCCCATTTTCTTCTCGATTTCATCCCCGACCAGCGCAATGTGGAGCTGAAGTCCCTGAAGCTGTATCTGTGGAGCTTTCGTGACGAGGGGGCATTTCACGAGGCCTTGACTAACCGCATCGCCGACGAGCTCGTGCAGATGTTGGAGCCGCGCTACTTGCGCTTGCTGGGGCGCTGGTATGTGCGCGGGGGGATCAGTACTGACGTGTTGGTGGAACATCGTCAACCTGGCTGGAACAACGCTTCGCTGCTTATGCAGTTGGGACCGGCGCCGTGGACGCGTCATCAACCGGGGTATTGATGCGCCCATAACGGGCCACCGACTGCCCCATCCGCCAGGCCCAGAGCTGGTCGCCCAGGGAAAAATGCCACCACTCGCCGGGGTGCTGGGCAAAGCTCTGTCCCTGTAGGGCGTCGCGGAGCCAGACACGATGTTGCTGCCACTGGGCCTCGGGGCTGCCGGGTGGGGCATCGGCAAAATAAGCGGGCTCGGCGCGGTCGGTAAAGTCGTCCACGGGTCCGCCCATGGGGATTTCGTTGCCCTGAGCATCCACTAGGGTACAGTCCAGTGCGGCCCCCGTGCTGTGGGGAGGCGGATGGGCTGGGTCGGGGTTGGCTATCCCCCAAAAGCGATACACCCTAGGGGCCAATTGGGCGTAGAGCGCGGGGTCCTGCGTCGCCAGGGCCTCGGGGTTGGGGTAGCCGTCCAGATCTTGGGCGCACCCCAGGGCCGCAGCCTCGGCGCGAAACTGTCGCCAGACCATAAAGGCCTGCACTGCCAGGGGGCGCCAGGCATCGAAAATCGCAATCCGCCAACCTGGCTGCACCTGCATCAGAGTCGTCTGGGCCGCCTCCAGGGCCTGCACCGCCCCGGCGCGCAAAAACCACGGCGACTGCCCGTGGTAGGGGGCACCAGCGGCCTCATAGGGGTGGGGCAACAGGCGTGGAAAGTGCTGGGGAATCTCTACCAGGGGTTCGCCGCTCTCCACGATGGGGATTTGCCCGTAGGCGGGGTGAATGCCTGCACTATCCTCCTCAAGCACGAAAACGCTCCGGCCGGTAGGGCAAGGGGTCGACAAAGGGATGGGCCTCGTTTTCCAGCATCTGGGCAACCAAGCGCCCCGTGCTCGGCCCCATGGTCAAGCCCTGGTGACAGTGGCCAAAGGCCAGAAAGAGCCCCGGCTGGCTTTGCAGAGGACCGATAATGGGCAGCATGTCCCCCGTACAGGGGCGGTGGCCCAGCCAGGGTTGCGGGTCCAGGGCTTGGCCCAGACCGGGATACATCTTGCGGGCGGCGGCCTCGGCCAACTGCAAGGGGCGCAGGGAGGGGGCGTCGTCGCGCCGGGCAAACTCGGCGCCGGTGGTCAGCCGCAATCCCCGGCGCATGGGGGCGAGGACGTAGCCGCCTTCGCTGTCCAGCACCGGCAGGGGCAAGGCCGTTTCCCCCTGCTGGGTGTAGTGCTGATGGTAGCCGCGCTTGACGAAGACCGGGGCGTGATAGCCGAAGGGCTTGGTCCAATCCGCCGTCCACGCGCCCATGGTCAAGACCAGCCACGGGGCCTCTCCGCGTTGCTGCTCACCTTCCACCCGCCAGCCCGCCCCGACCTTATGCAGGCCGCGGATCTCTTCGCGGACAAACTCCCCGCCCCGCTGCTGAAAAGTGCGCAGATAGGCTTGGGACAAGGCTACCGGCTCGATCAAGGCCAAGGGCTGGGTCCAGTGGATGGCACCGGCAACACCCGTGCGCAACATGGGCAGTTGTGCCTCCAGGGCGGGGGCATCCCAGACGGCGTAATCGACATCAAAATGCAGGCGCTTGTACGCCGCCGCCTCGCTTTCTGCCTGCCAGTGCCGGGGGTCTTGAAAGAGCTGCACCCAGCCCCCTGGGCGGTAGAGATCGCTGGCGTCGGTCAGTGCCGCCAGAGCCATGTGGTCTTCCAGACAATGGCGGATGAGGGCGCCGTAATCTTTCGCGGTGCGCTGCAGGCGGTCGGGGCGGGAACTGCGCCAATAGCGCATGAAGGCCGGAGCCAGGGGCGGCAGGGCCTTCCAGCGATACTGGGCGCGACTGCTGCGGTTGCCCGCGTAGCGCCAGAGTTCGTGTACGTCCCGCGGGAAAGGCTGGGGGAACACCGCCTCGCGCTGGATCAGCCCGGCATTGCCGTAGGACGTCCCCTCCCCCGCCGCCTGCCGGTCCCAGAGCTGCACCTGCCAGCCGCGCAACTGCAATTGCAACGCAACGGACAGACCCACAATCCCTGCCCCCACTACCATCACGGATTTTGTCATGGAGATTGCCTCTCGCCCCGTCTGCCCTTGCCCAGCTACAGCATACTGGGGGAAAGGCCTGCTGGCGATAACACCGGGGCCGCTGCGGAGCGTAGCGTAAGACTTTACCGGTGTTGAAGAGATATACTCACCTGAGAGCGGGGGAACTGGCGCAGTTGCTGGGGTGAATGGGTTGTGGTCTATACTTTCGAGTGGGATACGCGAAAAGCGCAGTCTAACGCCAGAAAACACGGCGTGACGTTTGATGAGGCGAAGACCTGCTTCCACGACCCGTGGCAAATGGCATTCTATGATCCAGATCATAGCGGCGAAGAGGACAGGGAATTGTTGATTGGACACTCCAACCAGGGCAGGTTACTTCTGGTGAGTTATACGTTACGTGGGGATCTGGTGCGGATTATCTCCGCCCGAAAGGCTACGACATCCGAGGAGAATCAGTATGCGCAAGGAATATGATCTGGAGCGATTGATCGTGAAGCGGCGCGGGCCACTGCCGGGATTGTCCGGCATCCCCGAAGCGCCTGAAGCCGAAATGAATGACAGGGTGCAGGTGACCGTGACCCTGGATCGAGATATTACCGCTTTTTTTGAAGCGCAGGCTCAACAATCGGGTGCGAGGACGTTCACAACGGCGGTCAATCAGGCCCTCCGTCAATACATTGCCGATTTAGACTCTTGCAATTAGGTCCCGCCTGTGATCTTCCGATACGAATAGCCTTACTATTGGCGGCATCCCGGACCGCGTAATCCACGTCGAAGTGCAGGCGCTTGTACGCCCCTGCTGCGGTTACCCGCATAGCGCCAGAGCTCCTGCACATCCCGCGGAAAGGGCTGGGGAAACACCGCCTCGCGCTGGATCAGCCCGGCGTTGCCGTAGGAAGTCCCCTCCCCCGCCGGCTGCCGGTCCCAGAGCTGCACCTGCCAGCCGCGCAACGGCAATTGCAACGCCACGGATAGGCCCACAATCCCTGCCCCCACTACCATCACGGATTTTGTCATGGAGATTGCCTCTCGCCCCGTCTACCCTTGCCCAGCTACAGCATACTGGGGGAAAGGCCTGCTGGCGATAACACCGGAGGCGGTTAGGTCCCCGTCAACGGCCTTCCTGAATGTCGAGGATGCCGAGGAAGCGGATGCTGCGACACTGCAGGCGAGCGCAGTAGCGTTGTGCAGCATCTTTCCTCTCCGTCAAGGATTTTGCCGGAGAGTGCCGTCTGCTGAAGGACATGCATCGACACCGCCCTGCCATCACAGCACAAACGGTATGAGTTTCTTGGTATTGTGACAATACTTCTCATATTCTGGAAATCCGGCGCAAAGGATGGCCTCCTCTGAGCGTATCCTTTTCAGTTGCAAAAACAGGGTAGAAAGGGCAACAAGAAGCATCACCGGCGGGTATCCGGATGAAATGCCGACTCCGATCACAGCCAAAAGCCCGCCGGAATACGACGGGTGCCGGACATATTTGTAGGGCCCGGAGCACACCAGTTGTTGCCCCTTCTCTATGCGCAGAATCACGGAAAATCCGGACTGCAAATACTGTATCGCGTAGAGTCGGATGGCGTAGCCAAAAACAAAGAACAGAACACCAACAGCCACCGCAACCCCTGGTGGAATCCTTTCTATCGAAAGAAACCTGGACAGCAACACTCCCAAGAAGAAATCTACAAACATGACTCCACCAAATATCCAGAAATAATAGCGATCAAAGGTTTTTCGGCTATAGTGCTGTGATGGATCATAAGAGTGATGCGTTCTGTACACCCAACGCTCGATCATCACTAAGACTACAAACAGAAAGGTAGGGGCATACTGAAAAAAACCATATTTCGCCACATCTTGGCCTTTAGGTGATAAATTTCACCAACGCGACGATGATGCCAACGGCAACCACCATCATGCCGCCGAGCTTGATGATCAGGCGTTGCTCCATGTCCTTCAGGGCAGTGGTGAGGTCTTCCTTTGTCACGAGGTCGTGGATGTTCAGCTCGATGACTTCCGCCAATGCCTCCGCTTGGGCCTCCGCCTGATCCGGTGGAAACCCCGCCGCCTTGAGCTTGTTGGCGAATTTCAAGGTGTCGAAAGTGAGCGCAGCCATTTAGTAAGTATAGGACACAAAACGCCTTCCCCACAAACCCCTGACAGCAGGTTCCAGGTCCCCGTCACAGTCTCCTGCCCCCTGATCGTCGCTAATACCGAGAAAGCAGAGGATGCGATACTGCAGGCGGATGCAGGAACGGTCCTCATCGTAGGTCACATCGCGGACCCAGTGGAGACGGTTTTCGATGGATCAGGGTCCGCGGGCGATCTGCAGTAGCTGTTCGGGATTTCCTTGGTCGGGATGCAGGGAAGTCACGCCGTAGACCGTTTCCTGTCGCTTTTTGCCGGTGGCCAAGCATTTGGTTTCCCGGTGCAGACAAAAGGCTTGGGCGACGTGGGGGAAGTTCCGGTAGGAATTCAGTGCGGTGGTTACCCGCCGGCAGCCGGCTGCCGGTCCCAGAGCTGCACCTGCCAGCCGCGCAACTGCAATTGCAACGCCACGGACAGGCCCACAATCCCTGCCCCCACTACCATCACGGATTTTGTCATGGAGATTGTCCTCTCGCCCCGTCTACCCTTGCCCAGCTACAGCATACTGGGGGAAAGGCCTGCTGGCGACAGCCTCTGCATCTCGATGCTCTACGCCTTTGCCATTGGCTGCATATTCTGGACAATCTTATGCGAAAAGGCAGTAGTGGATAGAACGCTCCAAGTCTTGCGTCGCGCCCTTGGTGAACAGAACGGCGTATGTCTGCTTTGTTCTGCTTTTTGTCATTATCGATCATTTCTGCCGACATTCTCCTGCCGCAAGATTGTGGGGTTTCTGGCTTTCCCATAAGGAGCGGTATGAACACTTCATCCTACCCACAAGCTGACGACGCTGGTCAAAACCAGCGCCCGACTCTGGTCGCGATCATCCTAGTGATATTCTTGGCGGCCATTGATGGTACGGTGATGAGCACCCTGCTACCCACCATTGCCGATGCATTGGGTGATCGCGATCTCTATCCGTGGATCATGTCCGGATTCTTCCTGCCGTTAGCGCTGATTGCGCCGTTATCTGGTGCGCTGGCCGATCGTTTTGGGGCTTTGCGGGTATTGGTGTTTGGCATTGTACTCTTTCTGACCGCATCCATTGCCGCAGCCATCAGCCCCTCTCTTCCGTGCCTCATCGCTGCGCGGGTCGCACAAGGCGCAGGGGCAGGCGTAATCATTGTGCTCTCCTACACTTTGCTCGCGATCCTCTACGGCCCAGACCAACGGGGGCGTATGCAGGGCTTGTTGAGTGGCGTTTGGGGGCTGGCGGCAATTTTTGGCCCCTTGCTTGGCGCCTCGCTCAGCATCACTCTGGGTTGGCGCTGGGTGTTCTGGATCAACCTCCCCATTGGGCTTGTAGCGATGATATTGCTCATTCGAACCAAGTTACCTGCAAAAAGGGCGACCCGTGCCACCATCGCCCCGGTTATCCAGATGTTATTAGCCGTAGCAGTTTGCGGTGTTCTGATAACGCTCACAGCTGCTGGACAGCACGGGGCCAAGCTCATCGAACTCGTGGCTGGGGTATGCGGGATATTGGCTTTTCTTGCGTTGCTCTGGAAAATCCGTCAGAGCCCGAAGCAAAGTCCCGTGCCGGTACAATTTTTTCAGCGGAAAGACCTTGGCGCCGCAATCATTTTGATCCTACTTGGCAGCGCGGGACTCTATGCCTCGGTGACACTGTTACCGTTCAGTTTGCATGCCCAAGGGAGGAGCGCGCTGCATATCGGACTGTATATAATGGTTGCCGCGCTAGGCTGGGTTATGGGTTCCACGCTTTGTGGCCTTTCCCTCAAACGGTATGGGTACCGCATGCCCAGCTTTCTGGGTGCGGTGATACTGGCAGTCGGGACGGCGGGGTTGGGGCTGGCAGCAACCACTGGCAACGTAGTTTTCGTCGCGGGATCAGAATGCCTGCTGGGCCTTGGTGTGGGTTTATTGGCTACGGCAACCTTAGTGCTTTCGCAGAATGCTGCGCCAAAGGCCCACGTCGGTAGCTACACATCCACGGTGCAACTGTTTCGCAATCTTGGGGCCGCTTTTGGCGTCAATGCCATCGCCGTCATCCAATTTCATAGCAGCGCTCGCGCGGGATCATTCGCGCTCAGCTTTTCTTTGTTGGCCATACTCATGGCGCTGAGTATCCCCTTGTCTCTTCTTTTACCGCGAAACTACGCCTTGATTGCAGACCAGCGGGCCAGTTATCCGCCGTCCTCAGAGTGATCCAAGGCATTTTGCTCCCGCCCGCTTTTGGGCGATAGTGGTGCGCATGGATCTCATCGAACGCCATTTCAGTAGTGCACAGAGCCCAAAGGAGGGTGAGCACGCGCCTCATCGCCACGATGTTGGTCAGTTTATTCTGGTTCGACGAGGCATTCTGTACGGCCACGTCGAGCGTAGCAATTGGGTCCTGAAGCCAGGCATGGCAGCATGGGTGCCAGCAGGGCTTGTCCACTGGGGATCTGGAAGCAAGGGAATGGAATTAGCGGCACTCTACCTCACTACTGCAGAATCTCGGCATTTTTCCTTACCGGCTGGCCCATTGCTTTCCACACCGTTGATGGTCGCCCTGTGTGAGCGGCTAATGGACCAAGGTTGGGTGCAAGACCATCCTCAGCGCCGCCAGACCATGACGGCGATGCTCATTGAGGAAATTGCTGAAGCCCAACCAGCTAGCCTAGTGCTGCCATTACCGATGGACGCACGGCTACAGCGCCTGACCAATACCCTGATGGCCGCCCCCCGAACTCTTGGGGAATGGGGACGGCAAGTGGGTGCCAGTGAGCGTACATTGATGCGCCTGTTCCTGCGCGATACCGGTCTTTCATTCCACCAGTGGTATGACCGCTTTTTATTGATTGAGGCGGTGCGCAATTTAGACGAAGGGTTCGGGAATGCGCGAATCGCTGAAAGGCTCGGCTTCGCCTCTGCGGACAGTTTCGGGCACTGGTTTCGGCGCGTGACAGGTGGCAGCCCTAGCACCTATTTGATGGAGAAGCCATCTCCCCGCCCGTTGGGGAGGGAGAATGGGCCTGTCCCAAGCCCTACCTGAAACGCCCAAGAAGGGGCGCAGGACGCCCAAACTTTTCCGGCGCATATTGCTGAGGGCCTAGAGAACGCCTCGCCGGAAGACCTTGCCGCCATTGAGATTAGCCCGTCTGGCCTGGGACTACACTGGCCCAAGCTCGATGCCGACCTGTATGTTCCTGGCCTCATGGCCGGACAACTCGGCTCCCGGTCGTGGATGGCGTCGCAGCTTGGCACTATCGGCGGGCGGGCACGCTCCCCCGCCAAGGCAATCAGCGCAAGAGCGAACGGTCGCAAAGGTGGCCGACCAAAGACAAAGCAGATATTCCCCTGATGCTTTGGCTGACACAAAATCCATGCCTGAACCTCTCCCTCTGTCCAGAAGGCGGTTGGCCACCTTCCGGACAGAGGGATGATAGAGAGGAGCCGGATATTTTTCGGTCTAGCGGCGCGGCCGCGCGGGGGCGACGCCCAAAATTGATCGGTACAGAGGAACACCCAGAATGAATGAGAAATTATACCACAGATAGGGCGCATTCAATAGTGTTATCAGTGGGTTGGGATATAATCAGGGGCGACGAATTATAACACAAGACTTTTTCAGCAGCCTCTTAGAGCATTTTTGAGTATAAAACTTCATGCAACGGGTGCCCTGTTAAATTGGAGGTAGTGCGTTCTTTATGTGTGGAGGAAAACCCATTGCGTTGATACGCTAATTCAGCAGCCATATTTCCTTTTATGCACCATAGCTCCATTGAGGAGTACGGACCTTTTAACACTGATTTAATTGAGACTTGTATTAGCTCAGAACCAACACCAGTTCTCCAGAATTCAGGTAGCACATTGAGTGCCCAAAGCTCTATGGCATTGGGATTTGTCGGATAGCGCGGCTGACCAACTATAGAAAACCCAACAACAATATCGCTTTTCTCGGCCACATGAACTTTTACACCATTGGGTGTATTTGCCAAGAATTCTCGACGCTGATCTAGATTGTCAGTGGAACTTAGTGTGGCCAAATAGCTGGCGGGCATGCACCCTGTGTACGCAGCCTTCCAAGCGGCAATTCGAATTTCACCTATGGCCTCTGCGTCTTGGGAGGTTGCAATACGGGTGGGCATATGTGCTCTAACGTAGAGCTAACCGGCGCTGCGCGGCTTTATCGCGCAACGTCCGCGTGGACTGCCGGGTTGGACGCCGTTGATTCAAAGGGGAGCATTTCAGATAGCAGAGTTTCTGGCGCAATGTCCTGCTCATTGGGCCAGGTTACTGCGCCAAATAGAATACCCACTCTATTGAAATAATTCACGTCCCGGAGCTCGCGAAAAATGCCATGATCGAGATAGGGGGTTAAGTCAAAAATGCCCTTACGTCCATCCTCGATCTCGACATAGATTCTGTAATCTGGAAGCGGTTTGACAATTTTTACGTCCCAGTACATGGCGACCTCACAACGGTTCTATCTTGTAGGGATTTTCGCCACTGACAGCGAGTTCCCAATCCGCCATCAGCTCATCGCGATGAAGCTCTATCCATGCCTGCACTAAGCGCAATTGCTTACGGGGTAATTCGCCCGCGAGGATTTCAGCGTCGCCGAGGGCAATGGATGCCTCAAACTCGCCACACCTTTCGCAAAAGCCGGCGCTGGCGGGACGGCAAAGGATTGCCCAACGTAAAGGTAAGGGGCGCGCCGCTTTTGGCGCGTCCCGCTTGACCGCAATGTTGGACGAAGCCGCTACGCGGAGGAGTCGCCGACCGGCCTGACACGAAGTCATCTGCACCTTCACCCCCAGTTTTTTCTCTGGGGTTGATTCTGCAATATTTCGTGAGGATGAACCAGCATGACGACCTGCTCTACCGAACACTTCGACCGGCACTACCAGAGCCACCTCAAGCACCTCAAGCGCAAGGGCCTGCAACCCAAGACCTTCGACGCCTATGCCCGTGCCATTCGGCGCTTGGGCGACTACTTCGGCCACCAGATTGATGACCTCTCCGAGGCCCAGTTGACCGACTATTTCAGCGACCTGATCGAGAGCCACTCCTGGAGCACGATCAAGCTCGACCTCTACGGCTTGGAGTTCTACACCACCTACGTCCTGCATAACCCCTGGGCCATGCCCAACCTGGTCAAGCCGCCCAAGGCCCAGCGTCTGCCCGACATCGTCACCGTCGACGAAGCCCAGCGCCTTTTCGCCACAACCCGCACCCTGAGCTACCGGGTGTTCTATTTCACCCTCTACAGCCTGGGCGGAGGGCCGGATTTTGCTGGGTTCATGGCCTGCCGGTCGGGTGCTGTTTTGAGACCTTACGATGCGACCTTCTTTTCTGTTGACGGTGGCCGCCCGCCAAGCCGCCCGTTTCTTCTGGCGGCCTCGGCCTTAGCAGGGCTTTTTGATATGCCCCCTTTCCGTCCTAGGCTGCGCATCCATGCTGATGTACCGAGAACCCCACGCGCCAATGCGGGTACGTACAGATCGGCGTCCAGTCGCGGGAAGTGTAACCCAATGCCATGTCCTTCTATGACGATCTCGGCCATATCTGCGGGAGTGGCATTCTCCATGCCCTGAATCAATGCCGGTGGGATGTGTAGGCCAACGCCGTTGTTCAGCTCGATCACGACCTTTCCCGTGGGTTGGTCATAGTAGGCGGACTCCGCCAGTGGGCCAGCGGCAAGCGTCTCCTGTCCACGCTGATTTGCAGCGTCCCAGTCGCGCTCAAGAATTTTGTCTATCTGGTCCATGGTGCCTCTCCCACTCTCCACAGAATAATGCCAATCGGGATATGCTTTCTTCCAAAACGTGACGCATCTCCGTTCTGGAAAAGCCGATATTCTCCCGTAGCTCCGGTGGCCCGTCTGGGCAACGCAATATCAATACAGCCCTACAATCTCCTTGTATCACATGCACATGAGCGGGACGATGATCGTTGAAGTAGATCACTACCCGCGCTGCGCCTATGCGATCAATGGTGGGCATAATGCCATTATCCTAGTCGGGCTTGGGTTTATATACAAGGCGTCGGACCTGTTTCAACGGTTTGCCCGAGAGGCCTTTTGGTAGAATCCAGAGAAATTCCTGCGGGCGTGCGGGTACTCTGAGAGGGAGTGTGCTTTTCTCGGGGGAGCCAGGCGGGTGCGGTGGGCCGCCTTCCTAACAGGTGGCAGCCCTAAGCACCTATTTGATGGAGAAGCCATCTCCCCGCCCGTTGGGGACGGAGAATGGGCCTGCCCCAAGCCCCACCTGAAACGCCCAAGGGGCCATTTCTGCTTGGGGCTGACACGGCTCAGGGCACAAAAATACGCAGAATACGGGAATTTTGTAGACTGTGGGCAAGGGCCATAAACACATGGCCAACCCAATAGGCCCAAAGCAGATTGGACAGCAGGGAATGCACATAATGGGGCGGTTGATACCAGAAGGCCGCCGGCTTCACCAAGCCTGCGCTCAGGATCAGCATGAGCATGATGACCCCGCTGATGGCCATGGCAGTTACCACTAATATCCCCCCACCATGAACCATGCCAGGCAATCCACCGCGCAGCCCTCCCGCGGGTAATTCTCCGCGGATTACCCCCTCGATATCCGAAAAAATCCGTGCGCCATGCACGCCCGCGTAGGGAAAAAGATGCCGCCGTAGTGCCGGATTTTTGATGATCTGCCACCAAAACAGCGTGATCACCCCAAAGGCTAGGGCGCCGAATGCCATATGGGCGACAAAGAGTCCATGCTGTAGGGGTGTGACCCCCACGCTTTTCCAGATGGCGTGCATATCCAGCTCACTGAGGAGCTGAAAGGTGATGAGTACGGCGAAGGCCGTATGCAGCCAGCGCAAGTGGCGCGGCCATTCGTGAACAGAGTTCTCCATAGCGATAAATATCCTTATAGCCTGTGGTGGAAAATAACTCGCGAAAAAACAGAGAAGCGGACCAAGGCCCGCTTCTCTTTCACCACCGCTGCGACCTAGAAATGTGCCGAGATGCTGCCAAACACCATCAACGGGGCGCCAGGCAGGGCCAGCACCTGGCCCTGGGAGTCACCACCCAGCAAGCCACCGCTGGAGATGTAGGCGAACTCATTGTAGTGGTTATTGGTCAGGTTAAGGATGTCCAAACTGAGATCCACCCGCTTCAACAGAGGTACGGCATTGTGGGTGGGGATCTCGGTATCCATGCCCAGATTCAGTGTGCCGAAGGCGGGCATTTTTTGGGCGCTGGGGGCACCGGTATTGTTGTTGAACATGGCTTGAGCGCCGGTGTAGGTATACCAAATGCGCGGTTTCAGCAGGGCACCTGCCAGAAAGTAGCGATAGCTGAGCCCAAGGTTGAAGGTCTTGTCCGGTACGTTGGATACTGGCAGCCCATCGTAACTGGTGCCACTGGTCACGTAGTGAGCAAAGACCGCCTTTTCAAAATTGGCGTTCATGAACAGGTGCAGGTTATACAGAATGTCATCATCCAGGGATAAATTCACACCCTGGTAAATGGAGTCGCCATTGGCATCACCGATGTAGTTGCCATTGCTATCATACAGGGGGATGTACTGGTTGCTGTAATGGAGGTGATAGAAACTGGCGGTGAACAGGAAATGGTGCAGGAAAGCCGCATCATTGACATGGATCTTGACGCCGGCGTTGTAGTCAGCGCTCTGCTCCAGGTTATAAATGGGGGCCTTCTTCTGGTACAGCCCCCCACCGCCACCCACCTGGGGTTCCTTGTAAGCCTGGGCGTAATTGGCAAAGACCGCCAACCACGGGGTCGCACGCCAGTTGAAATCCACCGATGGCTCCACCTTGGTAAAGCTGGTGCTGGACGCCGGCAACTGCCCTTGATCATTTTTGGGGTACAGGGCATAGGCTTCCGCAAAATCGCTCTGCCCGGCTGGAGTGTACTGGGTTTGATAATTGATGAAGCGTACTCCAGGGGTAATGCTCAGAGTGTTGATGGGGGTGATTTTATCCTGGACAAAGGCAGCCAGGTCGGTCTGCTGGAAGTAATCGCTACGGTAATGGGCGTTGGGAACCGAACGGCTGCCACCGTCGGCGGGATTGTAGAAGGCATTCCGGGTGTTGTAACGACTATTGAGGAAAAATCCACCAAAACTGACGGCATTGAACGGTAACTTGGCAGTCAGATACAGCTTGTCGCCATATACCGCGTCATGGGGATTGTTGTACTCATACAGATTGCTGGGATTGGAGAGGCCATAATTGTTGTAATGAAAATGCAGGCGGTGGCCATAACGATACCAGATCAGGTTATGCGCCGACCAGGTGGAATCCATGGCGACATTGAGCTTGCTGTACAGCAACCAGGTGCTGTTACTGTCCTGCTTGAACCACACGTCATTGGGCAGGGAGGAGTAGTATCCCGACGTTGCCTGGCTATACAGCGGGGAAGTGGCCGTGCCATTCAGGGTCACCCCGGCGATGGGGTTCACCGGAATGGGAACTGGGCGGTAGCCGGTGCCCTTGGCCAGATAGGCGCCAACGGAGAAGTCGCCGTTGCTGAAGGTCTTGCGGGTCTTCAAGAACCACGCATAGTTGTAACTGGGATTGTTGAAACCATCAGCACTCTGACGGTAGCTGTTAGCGGAACCCGCGCCGCCAGCAAGAATAGTGGACCACCCGTCGATATTGCCCGTACGGATATTGAAAACGATGTTCTTGGAGTCGTAACTACCGTAGGTCAGCTTGATATCGGCACCTGGTTTGGCGGTCGGTTGCAGAGGAACAAAATCAATCTGTCCGCCGATATTGTTATACCAGCGATTTTCGGGATTGCCGGGGCCATAGGTAATGCCAATGCCCTGCAAAATACCGGTTTGCGGCACCTGAGGTGACTCCCACAAGCCCGTTGAGGGGTCTACCATGGGCACGCCATCAAACACCACGGACAAGCTACCGTTATCAATCTGACCACCGGAAAACCCGCCCCAGCCTTGCTTGACGCCGTTAATACTGATGGAGGTTTTGGTAGCACCCGTAGAACCGTAACCCGATACGCCCACGCCTGGCGCGTAGGTCAGGGCCTGAGCGCTGCCCCCCAGGGGGCCAGCGGCGGCCATCTGCTCTTTATCCAGCACCTTTATGGATTGCCCAGACGCGAAGTTGTGCTTGTGGGTAAGGGATTTGGCTTGCTTGCTGCCGAGATAATTAGTGCCCGTGGCGTTGGCGTTGACCTCGCCTACCGAAACGGCGGCGGATTGGGTGGGGGCCGTAACGGCGGCATCCGCATGCGCAGCCAGCAGAACGCCCGCAGCACATAGCGCTAGGCGCAGGGGGAGCTTGCGCAGGCGCAAGGATTGAGGGACAAATTGAGTCATGAGCACTTCTTCCTTTCGTAGCATTATGGATCGCGGATTTCCAACGATGCGCCAAACTCTGGGCATGTTGTAAAGTTGACCTTTGTCGTTACCCTCAAGCAACAACGGGTCAAATCCTAGCAAAGGAATGTGACAGTATGATGAACTTTATGTGACATTTTTATACATAAATTATGCCAATTTTATGACAAACTGAAAGGACCTATCCCACTTTTGGTAGCCAAGCCAGGGCAAATCACAGCCCCCAGAATCGCAATGCCTTCGCGGGCGCAATACGCCTTGATAGATAGCCCAGATGCCTGGTAACCATCTATCCGCTGACGCCACATCACCCGCTTTCCTTCCTTCGTCATCCTCATTCCTCCGTGCTCAACGAAGGTCAGAATCGGATAGGCGACCGAGAATGACGAGGGGGCAGACGATCATCTTAAGACGCGAGAAACCGTTATTTTTTCGCGGCCTCAGATACACAAATCCCAGAAATTTTTGTCGAAGCACCGCCAGCAATTGCAAGACCAAAAGAAATCATGCATGCAATAGCTTCATGCTGCTTATGATGAATTTGCGGAACAAAAAGCAACAGGACAGCACAGACCATCAATATAACACCGGCGACAACCACTTTCCCTCCACCAATTTTATTCACATTGTACCAGGATTCTTCTGATTCATAAGCTTTTGCTATTCTTATTCCATAAAAACCATTTGGCGGAATCTTCATGAAGAACAGAGGTAGGCCAATAAAAATAAATATCAAACCGCTCATAAAAATAACTAACGACAAAGCAAAGTTATGCAACATAATGCACCTCACGATTTCCAGATGATTGTTCAGAATGGAGATAATAAATCATTTAACTTTTAGCGCAACCGGTTCCTCGCTGCTTCAATGCCACATAGCCAGCAAAAACCCCCCACCATTCCATAGCCCGTGCAGGAGCATGCCGGGCCAGAGGGAGCGATAACGGATGCGGATCCAGATCAGGGCCACGGCCAGCAGGGCGATCAGGATCAGGGCGGGGGGATAGTGCAGTTGGGCAATTTTGCTGGGGGCGTGGGCCAGAACAAAGAGCAAGGTAACAATTGATGCTGACCAGAGCACCGACAGGCGCTGGCGCAGCCCGGCAAATAGCGCCCCACGGAAGAGGATTTCCTCGGTAAATGGGGCGCCAATTAGCATCAAAAAAATCACCAGATAACGCAGCACGCCCCCCATCTGTAGGCCGTCAAACAGGCCCAAGTCCTTGGGACTGAGGTGCTTGGGTGGGGGAAACAGCTGAAACAACAGATGCGCCACGACCAACATACCCAACACCGTCAGCACCGCAACGCCATAACCCTGCCAAGACTGGGCACGACACCAAGCCAGGCCGGTATCGGCACTCCGTCGCCAAGTCTCTATAGGGATTCGGCGCCAGAGATACCAGAGGCAGAGCAGTGCAGCGCCGGCATAGGCCAATAGCTCTACCCAGGCCAGCAGTTCTGGGCTGACATGGCGAATACTGGCCTGCACCGCCGCAGTGGAAAGCCTTTGGTGGAGATGTGCCGCCACAAATCCGGCGCGGATGCCCAACCAGAAACCCCGCATCAGCATGAAGCCAGCAGCAAGCAAAGTCTGCCCCGCGATAAAGGCAACGATCAAAAGGATTGCGCTCCAAGGCCCCCATACCCGTTGCGTAGCCACGGGGTCTGGGCGGACTGGGCGGAGAAGACCCGGCAATCGCATCCGCAGGCTAGGGAAGGCCGGATTGCTGGTCCCCCAATCACTGTGGCGCAAACGCCGCTCCGCCAAGGCAAAGGCGGCGACAATAGGCAAGATCGCCAGGAGGACGTGCAGCGCATAGAGGCGCAACTGAAAGGGGACATCTATGAGGTGGTGGTAGAACCAGTAATGGGTGCTCCCCCCCAGAAAGAAGACACTAGCTGCCAAGGAAAGCAAGCCGAACAAGGCAGCAGTTCCATCCCGCAAGCCCAGGCCATAAGCCGCCAGGGGGATCCACGCCGCCACCTGAAACATGAGCCAGAGCAAAAACAGAATCAAGACGATCGGCAAGGCTGTATAGCCCAATAACATCAGGGCAACGCCTGGCCATGGAAGTATTGCCAGCGCCAGCGCGGCACAGTGGCGGCTGTAACGCCATAGCATCTGCCGACTGATCGCTCGACGATTACCCCCGGCGCTCCCCGTCAGCGCCAGGTAAGCCCAGTCGAAAGGCCGCATACTGACCCACATCCCCATGGCCATGGCCGGGATCAGCCAAACCCCCAGGAGCCAGGGAACCATCACTTGCAGATGCTTCGGATCTTGGGATGTGGATAGGATATTCATGACCGTCATACCGATTGGGAACAAGGGCAATAGCAGCAGCGCAGCCGGCACGCCCAGGGGCGAGGCACCGCTGCGCAAGATAGGACTAGTGCTCCATTGCCCGGGCATCCAGTTCCAAAAGCGTCGCATCCCGGCAAACCACTGGGGTGCACTCAGGCGCCAGGAGCGCCTTGCTCGTTGCTGCCAGAGGTCACGCCACTCCGCCGGAGACCGTGTCATAACCACAAATATTAGGGCGAGCAAGAGCAGCGCACTGGGGACCGCTACAAACGCCGGGGCAAAGGCGAAACGGTGGTTGATCGCCGGAACAAAAATGATTGGATACGCCAGCAAGTACACGGGTAGGATTTTGTTGGACCACCTACGATTCTCTAGGCTTACCCGAGGGGTCAAAAGCCCCATAACGACACCGAAAAAAGCCAGGTACGACGTCAGCAATAGTGTACCGGGCCAATCCGCTCCGGTATCCCCCACAATCGCCCCACCCCACAACAGTATTAGCAGCAGGAGAAAGGCAAACATCCCATACAACCCGCGCATGAATGCCGGCACCAGACGTAGCAGATTCTCCGCACGCAGTCGCCAGTAAGCCACTAGCAATCCAGCAACCATCAACAGAAGAAGGGCTTCCGCTCCGGAACCCATATGGGTGGCTGCCCTTGGCGTGGAAACAACGAGGGTACTAATACCGGCAAAGCCCAGCAATCCCAGACTGAGCATAACATTGTCCCGCAATAAAAAACGGGGATGTAGACAACGCCAAATAGCCATTATCGCTCCCCCTCTATCCGCTGGAGGAGGCGATCCTCTGCTGCGCCGGTGGGTAGATCCCCCTGCCTCCAAGCATCCACCACTTGGCCCTGCTTCAGCACCAGATACCGACTACTGATCCGCTCCAGATCGGAAACGATGTGGGAAGACAGCAAAACGGCGGCCTCCCTCTCCTGCACATGCCCCGCAAGGAGGGTGAGGAAATCCCGCCGCGCCTGGGGGTCCAGTTGCGAAACTGGCTCATCCAAAAGCAGGACGCGTGGCCGATGACGCAGCGCCAGAACAATGGCCAGGCGCTGCCGCTGTCCCCCGGACAACTCACGCACCCGCTTTTTCTGATCGAGATCAGCCCAGTCTTCAAGGGTCGCCCAGGAGCGGCGCTCGGCAGGGTAAAAGCTCGCAATGAATTCCAGCAATTCCGCAACCCGCAGATAGGGAAAACCGTTGAAATCCTGGGGGACAAAGCCCGTATCCTGCCGGGCCTGGGTACTGAGTTGGGGTAGCGCCTCGCCAAAGAGGCAAACATTGCCCTGGTCGACCAAGAGCAAGCCCACCAAACAGGACAACAGGGTACTCTTCCCCGCCCCATTGGGCCCAAGTAAGGCCACGATCTCACCGGCTTGCAACTGTGCAGATACTTCCTGAAGAGCTACCTGGGTGCCGTAGCGCTTGCTTACGAGTGAACAGGACAATAATTCCTGGGAAATTTCCATAATGGTTGAAACGTTACAATAGTGAACCGTGTAAGAAGCCAAGCTTCTTCTGATCTGAACACGGTAGCACGTGAATGTTACAGCATTGTGAATCTTTGATGACGATTTTGCGTCACGCCGATGAAAAAATTATGACATTTATACTGCCGGACCGCGCATCCGCCTGAGAATTACCGCGTGACATCTCGCTGTCCTCATGGCGTGCTCCGGCAGGACAAATGGCCGGGCTGAGAGGAAGTATACTGAGCACAATTGTCCGCAGACATCAAATGGCTAGAACCGGCGCCGCATTGGCCGGATCGGTCTTGCTCATCTGCCCGTTTTCCACGTGCCCCGCCAGGCGCCAGCTGTGGGTTTTGTCCTGCACCTCAAGGTCATACCAGTCATCGCTGGAGCCCAAGGCATAGTCCACGGTCTTGTGTTCCTGGGGACGCAGGGACAGGGCGCGGGCCTCGATGCCGTAGCTCTTATCCACCACGCGCACCTCCAGAACCGTAGCTCCGCCATTGCGCAGATGTAGACGCAAACCGCCATCGGGCAGGTATTGCTCCCGTACCAACAAGGCCGTGGCGCCTTTGCCCCGAAGCTTGCGGATAAAGCCATTGGGTCCGTACACGGTCATGGCAGCGGGCACATCCGTGGGCCACGGGAGATGATCTTCCAGCCGATGGCCCGCGCCCACTATACACTCCCCTGGACGGAAAGCTGCTACATGCGCTGATCAATCTTCGCCACCAGTCGGCGAATTGTAGCTATGGGCATTGAGCCTTCACTCAAAGAGTGTGGCGACCTTCGCCAACACTTCATCCAGGAGGGCTGCTGGCAGCGTGTCCACCTTTCGGGCATGGCGGGCGGCCAGATCAATCACACGCGGCTGGTCACAACGCACGACGCCGGTCGTTTTGATGCCGGTGATGGGTACCGCGAAGCCCAGACGGCGTGCAAACTCGCCGCCGTTGGTGATGGGCAGGATCACCGGAAATTGGGTGGTGTCGTTGAACTCAGCGGGCGACACGACCAGGACGGGACGGCTACCACTCTGCTCATGCCCGGCGATCGGATCGAGCGACACCAGGTAAATGTCGCCTCGCTTCACAGCAGCTCGGCACCCACGGCCGGCGCATCGACCCATTCGCGCTCATCAATGGGCTGCGGCTGCGAATAGTCCGACTCGGCCAGCAATTCGGAAAAACTACACCCCAAACGTCCGCGCCTTCTGCTCCCAATCGAACGCACCGAGCATATCGTAGGCGTCGCGGTCGCGGTGGGTCAGGGGGCTGAGGCCAAAGCGGGTCTCAATGAACTTGAGGATGCTGGCGGTGCTGGCCAGGTGGTGGTCCACCAGGCCCTGCCGCGCCCAGGGGCTGATCAGCAACGCCGGGATGCGGGTGCCAAAGCCGTAGTCATCCACCACCTTGGGGGGTAAGGAATCCCAAAAGCCGCCGCCTTCGTCGTAGGTGATGAAGATGGCCGTTTTGTCCCAGGCCGGGCCTTCGGCCACGGCCTTAACCAGTTCCTCCACCCAGGCCATGCCGTAGTAGGGGGCGCTGTCCGCTGGGTGTTCATCATGGGAGGCGGTCGCCTTGATAAAGGACACCGCCGGCAGACGCCCTTGGCGGGCGTCCTCGCGGAAGTCTTCGGCATCGCGGATGTGCCCGTCACGCACATAGTCTGGCCAACGGGGGTAATACTGAAAGGGATTGTGATGGGCGACATAAAGCTGTGAGGTATCGATCACCGCCGAGCCATCCCCCGGACCAAAGGCCGTCTTTAGCGCCCAGGGCTTCACCCGGTTCCAGTTTTCGTTGTACCAAGCCCAATCCACCTTGGCCCCGTTCAAACGATCACCAATGTTATCGTAGGTCTGGGCCGCCGGCGGCGGGGCAATGCGCAAGGCGCTCTGATCGCCAGCGTTCGTGGGCCCCTGAATGGGGGGCAGATCGTTGACCATCACCCGGCGATGGTCGTAGGGCAGATCAAAAAACGCATGCTCCAGGCCCGCTGCCTTGGGATTGAAGGGGGCCACATGGGCGTCGGCCACCCCAGGGTTCACGCAAGACTGACAGGCCGCCAGATACAAAGCATTGCCCGTGCTGCCCCCGCTCATGGCCTGATAAAAATGGTCAAAAAGCACATAGTTGTGGGCTACCCCGTGATAAAAAGGCAAATCGGCACCGGTGTAATGCCCCAAAACCGGACCACTGGGGCGGGCCAGGTCAAAGGCAATCTGCGCCGGGGTGAGCTTCTTGAGCTCATCCCGGGACAGCCGCTGATGGCTGCCCGTAGCCAGAGCCACAAAGCGGTCCATCTTGCCGTTATTCACTTCTGCCATCATGCGGAAAAAGCGATGCCGAGGGTCCCAGCGCACGGTACCCTTGGCAGGGATATAGGGTGCCAGATGGAAGGGGGCATTGGGCAACTCGACATTCTGAAAACCCGGGATCTCTGTGGGCAACGGTAGGTTGCCGTAGGGAATGCCCGCCGGGTTTTTTTGCAGGCCCTGAAAGCGGGCGTCAATCTTGCCGTCGCGATCCAGCAGGTTGATGACCGACTGCCCATTGCGCGGCTGGAAGGTGCCAAAATAATGGTCGAAACTGCGGTTTTCTTGAAAGATGACTACGACGTGTTCGATTTTTTTGCGTAATTGCTGTACCGGGGACACCCCCGCGGCCTGGGCCACGCCCATTAAGTGGGGGGCGGCAAAAGCGGCACCGGCACCCGCACCTAGGTGCTGCAAAAAACTGCGACGATTAATGGATTCCAAGGAACGCTCCTCGTGCTAAGGCAGAATGTGGATAAGTTTTGCGCAATTCCCTTTGCGCCCATCCATAAAGGCTGCGGGGCGCGGGAATTCCTGGATGGCGTTGGCCCGGATGGTAATCCAGGCTTCGGTAAGGATATTACCTTCCCCATGCAGCTCGTGGCCGCTATGGTTGTCGTTGCTTTCACAACGCAATTCAATGGACTGGGCATTAGGCAAGTGAAAGGCCTGGGTATAGGCCTGCAATAGCGCGTTGCGCTGCACCCATTGGCCACGGTGGTCACGCACAAAGGCGGTAAAGCTGCTAGCGTTTACATCCCCGAGCAGGCCCAGGGCCGTATGGAAAAATGGATCGGGCTTTTCGCCAAAACACGCCTCATGTTTGAAATACTCATGGCGATCCAGACAGACCTTGCGCATGGGCATATTGGCGCTCATGTCTGCACTGACGCCGGGCGATAGATTGAGGCTGGGCAGGCTACAGCTATCGTGGGGCGCCTCGCTCTGATTCTGGAACCAGAAACACCCGTGCTGCCACCAGGTCTTGGGCGCCATGCCGGCATCCACCAATTTTTGTGGCCGGCTGGCCCAGAGGCCGTGCAGGCTCCACTGCTGGCTGGCCCGGCTGCTGGCATTGAGCCCATTGCAGGCCGGCTCCACATGGGTCCAGGTGGCACAGACCCCCGGCTGCCAGAGCAGGGCAAAGGTGTAGTGTTGAAACTGCATCCCAGGCCCGCTATCCGCCGCCAACGCCGACCCTGCCCCCAACAGACCGGCAAGCACGAGGCCCGCCAGCCCACCCACGGCTCTACGCCGTAGTGTAGCCATTTTATTCATGACGCTCCCTCCGTTAGCCTTGCCCAACCCATAAATCGATTTAATCAGAGTGGGAGGACAAATGCACCTCTACATCAAACACCGTGGGGTGCTTGGGCATATTTTTGGTAAATGGCGGATAGCTTCCTGCCTTAACCGCTGCCAGGGCCGCCCCATCAATGGCACTCACGCCGCTGGACTGGCTCAAACGCGCCCAAACCAAACTACCCGAGGGCGTCAGCTCAAAGGCAATGACGGCCGTACCGCTGAGATGCATCAAGCGCACCGCCTCGGGCACATGCGCCTGGGACTGCACCTGGGCGCGCACCAAGGCCGCATAACGGGCAACGGCGGCCTGACGCAAGGCCGGACTGGGGGCTGGTGGCGGTGGCGGTGGGGGTGGCGTTACCGGTGCTGGAGGAACGATCGGGGCCGTTGGTGCCGGGGCCTTGGCCACCAGGGGCACGGGCTTGGGCGGCGTGGGGTGGACCACCGGCCTCGGCACCGGCCGTGGCGGCTGCGGGACAGGCTTGGGCGGTTGGGGCACGGGCTTGGGCTGGACCACGGGCTTGGGTGGGGGCGGTAACGGCTTGGGCTTGGGCGGCGCCGGTTGCACCATGTGCACGGCGATACGCTTGGGCTTGGGCGGCGGTGGGGGCGACTTCTGGCTGCTGAGCCAGACGAAGCCGCCAATCAGGCCCATCTCCAGCACAGCCCCAATGATCAGGGCACGACCAAAGATGCCCTGGCCATTGCGTGGCCGGCCCAAGGGCGAAACAGGAACATTGACGTTGGTCGCCATGGCTTCAGGACGCCTTGGCCGCCAGACCAATATCGCTGGCCCCGGCCTTCTGACAGCTATCCATCACGTGGATGAAGTCCTGGTAGGGCACCTGCTTGTCGGCGGCAATGGTAATGACCGTTTTGCCTGGGTCGCCATCCCTGGCAATGAGGGCCTGCAGGCCGGTCAGGTCGTAATGGTGGTTTTTCACCACCACCGTGCCATCCTTCTGGATGTTGATGGTCATGTGCGGGCGCGGCAGTTGCTTGGCCTCACTGGACTGGGGCAACTGCAGGCTGAGGCCCTGGTCGGGGATCATCTGGATGGTGATCATGATAAAGAACACCAGCAGAAAGAGCATGATATCGATCATGGGGATGATCTCTACTCGCCCCTTCTTGCGCTCAAAATAGCGGCGGTCCATCAGCCCGCCCTCGCCACGGCGACCGGCTGTACCGAGCGCTCGCTTGGGTCCGCATCGGGGTGCAACATCGGTTGCCCATCCATACGGTTGAGCAGCATGGTCTTCACCGAGTCAAGCTGCAACAAGATCATACGCACCTGGTTGTTGAAGGCGTTAAAGGTGAGCAAGCCAAGAATGGCAATGAACAGGCCCGACGCCGTCGCCACCAGGGCATCGGCAACACCCGCCGTAACCTCAGTCGGTGCATGACCGGGTGCTGCCAGCACATGGAAGGCGTGGAACATACCGATTATCGTGCCAAAGAGGCCGAGCAATGGTGCCAGAGTGATGATGGTGTCGAGCAGCCAGAGGCGACGGTCCAGTTGCGGCGCCAGCACGATGACCGCTTCTTCCAGGCGGTTGGCGAGGGCATCGCCCTTCACCTGTCCGGCATGACTCGCCGCCATACGCAGCAGACTCGCTTCTGGCAAGCCACCGGCCTGCTCGGCAAGATGATCTAACGAACTACGATCAAGCCGACCATGCCCGGCTAACTCATGTACGATGGCATCGCCACGCGCAAGGGTGCGGCGTAGATACCAGAAACGATCAATCATTACCGCCAGCTCGACCAGCAAAAGAGCCATCAAAACATATAAGATGCCATCGGAATAGTTGGCCAAATGTACGATGTATGCGACGTTCACGGAAATACTCTCCTGTTTTGCTAAGACTCCACCATATCAGAATCATGTGACACTATGATGAAGTTTATATGACATAAATATGACATTCGTTGCTGCTTATTTTTGACGAGGGATACTCAGTCGGTAACCAAAACCATGTACCGTTTGCAACCAACTGGAAGCGCCCACCTCTTCCAGATTTTTACGCAACCGGTGAATCTGCGCGGCAACGGTGTTTTGTTGTATGTGACGCTTTCCCATCGCCAAGTGCTGGGCAATCTCCATGGCCGAAAAGGTGCGCTCCGATTGCTGCGCCATGTAGTGAAAAAGACGGAAAATTCGCTTGGTTAGACGCAACTCTTGCTCGAGCACGTGGACCCGACGAGTCTCTGGATCAATGCGTAAAATCCCAGGAACATCAATACGCACCTGTTCCCAGGCATGGCCATGCCGCAACAATGCACTAGCCTGCGCGAGCACCAAAGCCTCGCTAACTGGCGCGCCAACATAAACGTTGACACCCGCATCTAACGCTGTCATCGCCTCATCGTCCCCTTCAGGGCCCAGTGCCATGACAGCTGTACCGAACCGCAGCAAGCGTTCTTGACTATTGATCAGGGTATCTGCCAAGTGTTTGTCCCAATTGGAAAAGATCAATAATTGTGGTTGCCATTGCTGCAGTTCCAGTTGCAGTTCAGATGCTTCATGAATTTGGCGGGGAGTAGCCTTTTGCCAGCGCAAGCGTTTTTCAAGAGAGTCAGCGACCGCGCCTTCACCAAAGAGCATCACCCGCGCATGGTACAGTGGATCGACCTCTTCCCAGTGAGCAGCGGCGAGCATGGCAAGAAACTCCTGCATGTGCATGGCATGATGCACAGTTCCAGCGATGAGGGCATAGATCACGATAATCCCCTATGCAAGATTGCGGCCCGGAAAAAATAAGTACCTACTTCGTATTGTAACGTATTTATGTTACAGTTTTATGAAATTTATATGACACTTTTGTGACAACCGCGCTGATGTGCGTAAAAAGCGAGACAAATCTTTTGTGAACTGACTATAATCGGCTAACTCCATCGGCCAAAGCAACTTTCATGACCGAATTTCAGCAAGCCACCCCCAGTAGCCACCTATGCGGCAACTGCCGGACCATTTTCGTTTCCGATATCCATTTGGGCAGCAAGGGCTGCCAGGCCGAGGCATTGCTCGAATTCTTTCGCCACTACCAGGCAGAACAACTGTACCTAGTTGGCGACATCATCGATTTCTGGGCATTGAAACGACGCTGGTACTGGCCCAGTGCCCATAGCACCGTTATTCAAAAAGTGCTTCGCCAGGCACGCGCGGGGGTAAAAGTTACCTACGTGCAGGGTAATCACGACCCGGTGCTTAGCCTGCTGGACTCCTTTCTCGAAGGGGACGAGGGCGGGCTTGCCCTTGGCGAGATCCAGGTGGTTCCTCATTGCCTGCACGAGACTGCGGATGGTCGCCGTTTGTGGATCACCCACGGCGACCAGTTCGACCTCAGCATGCACTATGCACGTTGGCTCACGCATCTGGGTGACCGAGGGTATGGCTTGCTACTGACCCTTAATCGTTGGCATCAACGACTCAATCGCCTCCTCGGAATTCGTAGCCATTGGTCCCTCAGCGCCTTCATCAAGCACCGTATCAAGCGCGCAGTGCAGTTCATCAGTCAATACGAAGAGTTTCTCGCGCGGGAATGTCGCCGCGCTGGGTATCATGGCGTGGTCTGCGGACATATTCATCATGCCGAAATGAAAAACATGAACGGGATCGAATATTACAACGATGGCGACTGGGTGGAGAGCTGCACAGCCTTGGTCGAAGATTTTGACGGCACGCTACGTCTGGTACGCTGGCCGGAGGCGGACAGTGTTCGTAAAGACGTAAGTCCACTGCAGCAGGAGGCTGGATGAGAATCGCGCTGGTTACCGACGCCTGGTCTCCCCAGGTAAATGGGGTCGTACGCGCCTTACAGGCGACAGCAAATGAACTACGGAAACTGGGTCACGAAGTGCAGGTGATCCACAGTGGCGAAGGCCCGACCATGCCCTGCCCGAGCTATCCAGAAATCCCTTTGGCGACTGAGCCATTTGCACAGATCGGGCGTGCCTTCACCGAGCGCACTCCCGATGCAGTGCATATCGCTACCGAAGGGCCACTGGGGCTGGCCGCAAGGATCTGGTGTGCTGGTCACAACTGGCAGTTCACCACTTCCTTCCACACTCGCTTTGCCGAGTATCTCGCCGCTCGCACTCCCATACCACTCGCCTGGAGCTACGCCTTTCTGCGTTGGTTTCACAATGGCGCTACGCACACTCTGATCTCCAATCCAGCGCTGGCGGAAGAACTGGAAGGCTGGGGCTTCCGGCATCTTGCGCAGTGGAGTCGAGGGGTCGATAGCAACCTGTTTCGCCCTTGGCCAGAACAGGACTCTGTTGTGCTGCTTCCCGGCGCCCGCCCCGCTTTTGTCTATTTTGGTCGTGTGGCGGTAGAAAAGAACGTGGAGGATTTCCTTCATCTTGATTTGCCGGGCAGTAAACATGTCATTGGCGATGGCCCTCTGACTGCAGACCTGCGGGCAAGATATTCAGCAGTACAATGGCATGGCATGATGCACGGTGAGCAATTGAGCCGTCACCTTGCCGCTGCGGATGTTATGGTCTTCCCAAGCCGTACCGATACCCTGGGGCTCGTAGTACGCGAGGCAAATGCCTGTGGCGTGCCTGTGGCTGCCTACCCGGTTACTGGTCCCCAGGCTAGCATTGTAGACGGAGTGAATGGCTTTTTACGCGAAGACCTAAGGGAAGCAGCAGTCCTTGCGCTTGACCTAAACCGCCAGGATTGTCGTAACGCCGCTTTACAGCACAGCTGGGAACGTTGCACGCAGGATTTTATTAACCATCTCGTAAATATCCAGACAGACTGATCAGGCGGCTTCCTGCGTTATTGCGTCAGCACGTGGCTGGCCACTTTCCGGTAACACTTCTCCCGCCATTTCCACACCCAATATCTGCGTCAGGACCGCGCCCAACAAACCCGCCGACGCAAGTATTAGCAGTAAACCGCCAATGCCAAAATGTGCCTGAATGATGGGTAACAGGAAGACGCTGGTGGCGGCACCAACGCGGCTGAAGGCGGTGCTAAACCCGTGTCCACTAGCACGCAATTCGGTAGGATAGAGTTCGGTGGGGATGATCCAGGTAGTATTGCCAGGACCGAAGCTGTTGGCTACCTGAAAAAGGATCAAGCCCACCGCAACGACGGCAAAGGGCGGCTCTCCGGTCAGCGCAAAGGCACCAACCAAGGCAAGGCCTAGCGCATCGCCCAAAAAACCCCAGATCTGCGTCTTGCGTCGGCCAATACGATCAATGAGCAATGCCAGAGGTACCCAGCCAAGCACAAAACTAGCGGTAAATACCGCATTCCCAATAACCGCCTGCTCATGCGTATGTAATCCCAAGTGCAGGAGCATAATCGGCAGGAAAATCGCCATGGCATAACCCATCACGTCCATCAAAAACCAAGGGATAGCAGCGTAGAGAGTGCGACGCCGGTAGGTTTTACCAAACAAATCCAGCCAATTATGTTGTTTTGCTCCTTCCATGCTCGCCGCTAGTTCGCCCAACGCCTCTTGTCGCTCGCGGCTACTAAGATGTGGCGCCAGCCAAGTTACCACTTCGTCCGCTTCTTCCAAGCGACCGCGGCGGATGAACCAGCGCGGTGATTCTGGTAGATTGCGCCGCAGCCAAAGTACGAGCACTGCTAGCACGGCACCCGAGACCAGCATCCAGCGCCAGGCATCGGGTCCGGTATTCAGCAAGAGTAAACCAACAATGCTGGACAGTAACGCTCCCCCCATCCACAAGCCGAAAATCCAGGTCATAGCGGTCCCACGAGATCTTTTGGGCAAAAATTCGGCCATGTAGGTGGCGCTGAGGGGATAGTCGGCTCCTACTCCAAGCCCCAAAAAGAAACGCAACACAATCAGCGAGGTGGCGTCCCACGCGAAGCCGGAAAGGAGAGCGGCAAAGAAGAATGCGGCGATGTCGATGAGGTAGATCGTCTTACGACCCCAACGGTCAGCGATTGGCCCCCCGAAGAGCCCACCCACGAGTGCGCCAACCAAAGCTGCGGTGCCTAACCCACCCAGTTCTGCCGGTGTAAGGTGCCAATGCTGTTTCAGCAAAATGAGCGCAACCGCCATGATGCTGAGATCATAGCCATCGAGAAATATCCCCAAACCCGATGCCCACAGAATTCTCCGGTGTTTACGCGTTACACCTTGCTGATCGAGAACGTTACCTGCATTCATAAGCACTCCTACCTACCATACCCGATCGGTACACGATAGCACACGAATGTTACAGTTTTATGAACCTTCAAAAATAATTGAAGTTTTTGCAATATTTTTGTCATAAGTCCGTCACATTTATCACCCTCATTGCCATCTCTGGTATATCTCGCCTACTCTGTAGCCAATCAGGAAAGGAATGATCAACATGCAGAAGCGAATTCTGGTTCTCGGAGGCGATGGCTTTTGCGGCTGGCCTACAACATTGCATCTTTCGGCACAGGGACATGAATTACATATCGTCGACAATTTTGTCCGCCGCCGCCAAGATGAGGAACTAAGGGTGCAATCCTTGACCCCTATTCGTTCCCTTTCGGAACGTATTGAAGCCTGGCGTGAACTTAGCGGACAGAAGATTGGTCTCAGCACCCTTGACATCGCCCGTGATTACGCTGAACTCAAAACTCTGATTGGAGAATGGCGGCCCGACGCCATTGTACACTTCGCCGAGCAACGCTCCGCACCCTATTCAATGAAATCTTCTTGGCACAAACGCTTCACGGTAGACAACAACCTCAATGCTACGCATAACGTTCTTTGTGCCATTGTCGAAAACGGCCTGGAAGAACACACCCATTTGGTGCATTTGGGAACGATGGGAGTATACGGGTACAAAACATCGTCTTTCAAATTACCTGAGGGATACCAGAGAGTCCGCCTGTTGTCTCCAGAAAATAATGAAGAGAGTGAAGATACAGAGATACTCTACCCACCTGATCCCGGCTCCGTTTATCACATGACAAAAACGCAGGATCAACTATTTTTCTATTACTATAACAAGAATGATGGCTTACGGATTACCGACCTTCATCAAGGCATTGTTTGGGGTACGGAAACAGCAGAAACCCTGCGTGACGAGCGCTTGATCAACCGTTTTGACTACGATGGTGATTTTGGTACGGTTCTCAATCGCTTCATTCTGCAAGCCGCGGTTGGTCACCCGCTAACAGTACATGGCACAGGTGGACAAACCCGCGCCTTCATCCATATTCGCGACACCGTACAATGTATTCGTCTGGCGATAGATCATCCCCCTGCTGCGGGAGAGCGTGTACGAGTATTCAATCAAACTACCGAAACCCACCGCGTGCGCGATCTGGCGCATCTAATCCACGAACTTACTGGCGCGGAACTGCAGTTTGTCGATAATCCTCGCAATGAGCATGTGGAAAACGAGCTGCAAGTAGAAAATCAAGGGTTACAACACCTTGGCCTGCAACCCATTACCCTGTCTGCCGGGCTACTTGCTGAGGTTTCCGAGGTGGCAGGCAAATACCAGCATCGTTGTCTACGCGAAAAAATACCGGCACGCTCACTCTGGCGAGCGCGCCCGTAATCCGGCAAGGGATTATTTTTCCGCGCTGGCCTGAAAAGGGCTAAGATCCTGTGGGGAAGTTTCGCCGTACATCACGTGGGCACGGCTCACGATCAAATTGTCGACCCTGCCAAGTGCACAAACGTCCTTGTTCTCATAGGGAATGGTGTGCAAAAGATGGCGCATGGCATTCAAACGCGCACGCTTCTTGTCGTCCGACTTCACCACCGTCCATGGCGCATACGCTGTATCGGTATGAAAAAACATCGTTTCTTTGGCACGCGTGTAGTCTTCCCAACGATCCAGGGATGCGAGATCCATGGGTGAGAGTTTCCATTGTTTGAGGGGGTGATGGCGTCGTTCCTCAAAGCGGCGGCGCTGCTCATCGCGGGTAACCGAAAACCAGAACTTCACCAAATGAATACCGCTGTATACCAAATGACGCTCGAATTCCGGAGTCTGGCGCATAAATTCCTGATATTCTGCCTCACTGCAGAAATCCATCACTCGCTCCACACCCGCCCGGTTGTACCAGGAGCGATCCAAAAATACCATTTCTCCAGCGGTGGGCAACTGCTCCACGTAGCGCTGGAAATACCACTGCCCTTTTTCCTTATCGGATGGCTTTTCTAGAGCAACGACACGCGCACCGCGAGGATTTAGATGCTCCATAAAGCGCTTGATGGTGCCGCCCTTCCCCGCTGCATCACGCCCCTCGAAAACAATCACCACACGCTGGCCAGTGTTTTTTACCCAGGCCTGCAACTTGAGCAACTCGACCTGAAGATCATATTTCAGGCGCTCGTAGTCACATCTGTGCATCCGATACTTATAGGGGTATCCGCCGCTACGCCAGTCTGGGTTCAGGGCATCGTTGGTTTCGTCCTGCGACGATTTCTGCAAACCCGCACGAATGAAGATTATGTCGTCATCAGAAACGTCCGATTGTACGATAGCAAGGGCAGCCGCAATATTTGCGTCGTTAACTTCAAGGTGATTACTGGCCAGATAGCGCCGCACCGCAGCCAAGTGGTGCTCCTGCGCCATTTCCGTGCTGTCCGCGACAGTGAAATCCCGGATTCCATTCTCGCTGAGAACTTTGGGAACATCGCCGTCAGCGGTGAGCAGTGCTTCGGGGGTGGCGCCTTGACTTTGGGTGACTGTAGATTCGGACATCATGTTCTCCTGAGAGCTTGACCTGCCGACATTCTAGCAAAGCAGTGTGACGTTTTTATGACAGCTTACGGCTGCGCAAATCCCCCAGGCCGTTATATTACTATAATAATATATCATTAAATAATATGTAATTTGGTATTTTTATACTATTTAACGAGAAGAATTACATTAGAATAAAAACATATTAGGTCTTGTTTTTATATAACTGCGCAATCGAATCATAGAAAATTCGAGATTGTATATGTAGTGATATGTAAGCTATAAACGCTAATGTTCAGACCAAGATATCTCTGGATAACCGAGGAGCAATACATGCCATTCCGCAAATTCTTTCGCTGGGGCCGTTTCGCCCTCGCCCCCGCACTGGCGCTGTTACTAACGGGCTGCGCCAAACACTCTGCATGGTGGATCTTTAATCCCCGTGGCGTCGGTGCCCATGCAAGTTTCATTTACATGATGATCGACGTTGGCGTGATGCTCGCCATTGTTGGCATCACTGCGCTACTCATAATCTGGTTCATGTGGAAGTACCGCAAAGGCAGTAATCGTGGGAAATATGACGGTAAGTGGGCGCACTCCAACACGCTGGAAATTGCCTTTTGGGGCATCCCCATCGTCGCCGTCGCCTTTCTCGCCTGGGCTGTATCTATCAATGGTAGCTTTGCTGTCAATCCTTATAATCCTACGGCCGTGACCAAATACGTCAAGCCAAAAGGCGACCCGGTAGAAATCGACGTTATCGCCACTGACTGGCAGTGGCTTTTTGTTTACCCGCAATTTCACAACATGGCGGTTGCCAACGAGCTCGTCGTGCCGGCCCATACCCCGGTATTTTTCAAGTTGACGTCTACCGCAGTAACCACGGATTTCTTTGTTCCCCAGCTAGTTGGCATGATTGACGTGATGCCGGGAATGCGTACCAAGGATGCCCTGCTGAGCAATCATATTGGCACCTATCAGGGAATTGCCGCGGACTATTGCGGTGCTGGTACGTCGTGGATGCTCTTCAAGACCCACGTTGTTAGCATGGGTGACTTCAAACAATGGGCAAAAGGCGTGGAAGCGAGTCCAAATACCATGGACTATAACCAGTTTAATCGTTTTGCCGATCCCTACATAAATGTCAAAAACAAAACGCCAGAATATGGTCATGTGGAGTCCGGTCTATTCAACCATCTCATCGTGGAAGTCATGGATGGCAAAAAATGGCCGTTACCCATGTTTATGACTGAAAACATGTTCCATTACCTGAAATTGCAAGCCGCAGAACATCGCGCCTAACCCGCTAACAAAGCACGGAGAAACGCTATGCTGGTTAACGTACCTGGACCTTGGAGTCCACTATTGGGACGCTTGGCCCTGTCCGAGATTCCCTATACGAATCCTATTCTTGCGCCCTTATTTGTAGTTATCGTGATCGCTGGAATTATCTTACTAGCGGGCATTACCTACTACGGCAAGTGGGGATATTTGTGGAAAGAATGGTTTACCACGGTCGACCATAAAAAACTTGGAGTGATGTATATTATCCTTGGTCTGGTGATGTTATTTCGCGGTTTCATCGACGGCCTAATGATGCGCACCCAACAAGCGCTGGCGGTCGGACCCGGCGACAATGGCATGAAAGTGATGGGCGCCATTCATGGCTATTTGACGCCTTTTCATTTTGGCCAAATCTACAGCGCTCACGGGCTGATCATGATTCTGCTCGCCGCCACGCCGTTGCTGGTAGGTATCATGAATATCGTCGTGCCCTTACAAATTGGCGCCCGCGATATGGCCTATCCCTATCTGAACGCTTTGGGCTTGTGGATCACTACGGCTGCCGTATTTCTCATCATGATTTCGCTTTTTGTCGGCGATTTCTCCCACAACGGCTGGTTTGGTTACGCGCCAATCTTCGAGTTGGCCTATAGTCCAGGCGTGGGTGTGGACTACTGGATCTGGACGTTGGAACTGGTCGCCCTGGGTACCACCCTTGGCAGTATCAACTTCCTCGCCACGGTGGTAAAAATGCGCGCCCCCGGTATGACCTGGAGCCGCCTACCCGTGTTCACCTGGTCTGCCGTTTCAGCCAATATCATCGCCCTCACCTCTTTTCCCTGCTTGCAGGTCGCCCTGGCATTGGTGGGTGCGGACCGTTATTTGGGTACGCACTTCTTTACCGCGGGCTTTGGCGGTAATTTGATGCTCTACACCAACCTCTTTTGGCTCTGGGGTCATCCTGAGGTGTATTTCGTCATTCTGCCGGCCTTTGGCATGCTGTCAGAAGTCATTCCAGCCTTCTCCGAAAAACCGATTTTCGGCTATGCAGCAATGGTGCTCGCCACCTTCGCTATCGCCGGTGTCTCCTGGATTGTCTGGCTGCATCACTTCTTCACCATGGGCATGGGGCCCTACGTGAGCACGGAGTTCAGTATTGCGACGATGCTTGTCGGCATCCCAACCGGTGTGAAGGTCTTTAACTGGACGTTTACCATGTATCGCGGTCGTTTAACGTTCTCGGCGGCGATGCTGTGGTCGATTGGTGCGTTATTCCTACTGCTCATTGGTGGTTTAACCGGCATGATGCTTTCCATTCCGGCCATTAACTACATGGTGCATAACAGCGTTTTCGTGGTCGCGCATTTTCATATGATGCTCCTATGTATCGTCTATGCGGTATTTAGCGCGATCATTTTCTGGTTCCCGAAGATCTACGGCTTCAAACTCAATGAAACCTGGGGCAAGATCATGTTCTGGCTCTTTACCGCTGGCACTTTTCTGGTCTTTTTCCCCATGTTCATGCTCGGTTTCATGGGTGAAACGCGACGCCTGGATTGGCCTTTCAATCCCCAATGGGGTGCGTGGTTCGACGTGCAGGAAATTGGCATTTTTGTCTATGTCTTGTCGGTTCTTGCCTTTGTCTGGATGCTCTACGTGAGTATTCGTGATCGCAAAGCCAACCATGTGCACAGCCCCGATGCCTGGGGTACCTCGCGCAGTCTGGAATGGCTTACGGATACCCCGGTGCCGTTTTACAACTTCGCTATGGTGCCGCATGTGAATGCTCGAGATGAGGCCGCCTGGCGCCGTGAGCATGGCCTTATGGATACACAGCCGGACCACTTTAAGGCGATTCATATGCCAAACAACACTCCGATTGCATTATATATTGGTGCTCTCACCTTTCTGGTAGGTTTCGGTTTGACCTGGAGGGTATGGTGGTTGACTGTCGCATCGCTGGTCTTAACGGTACTACTAATGATCTATCGCTCTGGCAAAGGGGATCCCGGCTACAGTATCCCCGCCGAAAAAATGGAAGAGATGGATCGGGAATCGAAGGCGCGGATGCTGGATAACGGCTCACATCCCGTTCCACACGGTGGTGGTTTCAGCGGCGGCGCGGTGACGGCGTACTCGCCTATCAGCAACGACACGGCCACGTCTGCGACACCGCCGACGGAGTCTCGACACCTATAGCCACCACGTGGGGTTGATGACGTTCCTATCGCATCAGCCTCACTTCCCAATCAAAAAGGAGTTTGTTATGCATGCACATGATGAGGTGGTGGACCCAAAAACAGTCGTTCTGTGGTCCGATGACTATGAAGGACATGACGTCATCGCCACCCGCACCTTTGGTTTTTGGATGTATGTGTTGAGTGATGGCATGCTCTTCGCCACACTCTTTGCCGCCTATGGTGTTCTTAGCTATAGCCACAGTTATTACACCGGCCCAACCCCGGCGCAGTTTGTAGCGCCCTGGTACACCTTCATCCAAACCATGGCGTTGTTTTTGAGCGTACTGGCCTACGGTTTTGCCATGACGGCACTGAAAAAAGGCAGTAAAGCCGGCGTTATTAACGGCATTATCGCGTCGATGGTGCTTGGCGGAGTATTCATTGGTCTGGATATTCATGACGTATTACGCATGCTTAGCATGGGTGTTACGCCAGAAGTGAGTGGCGGCCTCTCGGCCTTCTATGCCCTCACCCAGGTCCACACCGCGCATATCTTTGTTGGCCTGATCTGGATGTTGGTCATGCTCTACCAGGTTCTTCGTCAAGGGTTTACCGATGACACGGTGGGGCGCCTTCTCAGCCTGCGCATGTTCTGGCAATTCCAGGCCGTTATGTGGGTATTTATTTACGTCTTCGTTTATCTCTGGGGGTATATGTCATGAGTCACGGACACAGTGATCCCATTCAGCATCCCGAAGTACAGATGGCCACGAACCGCAATTACATCACCGGCTTTGTCATCGCCTCATTACTGATGTTTGCCGCGACCATTCTGGTCAACGGGCATGTATTACCGCCCTTCGGCCTGCTGCTGGCCATCATTGGCTGCGCGGGTATCGCCATCATCGCGCAGGTGTATTTCCTGCTGCATATCGATATCTCTGAGCATAACATTTGGAACACGGTGGCACTGGTGATGTTCATCCCCTTGTTCATTATCACCATTGGCTTGACCTGGTGGATGTTCTCGCAGCTCTATATGCGCACCATGCCCATGATTCCGGGTATGCCGGGTATGCATTAAGTCGCAGCCCGCTCGGGCGCGTCCCTCTTGGATGCGCCCGATGTTTTCACAGGGAGGCAAATATGAGTGCAGAAATCAACATCGGTATTGCTACCTTGTTGACGATTTTTGTTTGCGCTCTGGTGGCGGGCATGCTACTCATCCGGCGCCTACTGGCGCGGGAGCAGTCTGCACAAGCCACGCAACGGCGGCCAGAATCGCCGTCATTAACAGTAAAACCTCCCCGGCAGTCATAGCTACCAGCGCACCTTGGTGATTGACCCACAACGCCCTATAATGCGCGTCGTGCGCCGGCATAGCTCAGCAGGTAGAGCAGCTGATTTGTAATCAGAAGGTCACGAGTTCGATTCTTGTTGCCGGCACCAATAAAAACAAGAGGATATGCGCAATCTGTTAGGGCATTGTTCTTTGCGCGTTTACTTTTGTGTTTACTTTTCATGCGCGTTCCACTGCGTTCACATGACGCCTACTGATACTATTCGCGGCCTGCCAGATCAAGGTTGCAAGTGATAAGCCAATGCCCGAATAGCTGTTTCATTTTTGGGAGAGAGTCGGCGTGCGGAGCCCAAGTCTATGCGCGCTTCACGTGTCATCAGGCCTTAAGCTACCCTTCTGTGGACTGCACGCCAAAGCGATGGTCTCCAGGCCAGCAGCGAAAGTGCTGCTTGTCTTTTCGTAAGCTTTTATGATCCGCACACTGCCACACAGGCACAAAAAAAGCCCCATGCGCGCAATGGCATGGGGCGATAGATCTCACAATGGGTCAAGTGCTGGACTGCCGACTGGATTTTCTCCAAATGTCGCTAAGGACAGAATGGATGGATCCGGATGGCGCCGACTCGGCCTGCTGCGCTGTGTTGACAGTGCAGGACTGAAGTAGTTGGTCGGGTACTCGAACGGCAGCGTTCTGACGCTCAGAGTCTGGCTTCTGCTTTTTAACGGTCAATCGAGGTTTCTGGATTGCGGGTTGGCTGTAAGCACATACAGCTTCTGGCCCGGATTCCAGCAGGACATCATTCCAATCGACGGATTTCTTTCCGGCTCGGATCACTACCTTGGGTAGGAGAATTCTTACCACAAAGCCCTGTTGGTAAAGCCGGTCATACAACTTTTGTGCATAGAACTGACCAGGCCGGATCAACTGCCCTTTCAAGTCGGACTTCCGCAGGCAGGTCCCCGTGCCTCACTGGAACAATTTCCTGGGAGATCCGACCTTGGTGGCGGATCCCATTCTGGATCGGGTCGTCCACCAGGCCCATTCCCAGAATTTGGCGGGTAAAACCCTGCGCAAGCTCACCCCAAAATTGACTCCCGAGGCCATCTCGGAGCAAACATCCACCACCCCCCAAGTCGCCGCAGCCGCACTCCGGGTGGTCGATTTGCGTAGAATGCGCAGGCATCCTGGTGCATCCGGGGCCGGACGCCTCTATGTGGAGTTTTGATGGCGTCATCGTTATCACTTTCCATGGGGGGAAAATAATAGATCTTTAGCCCATGAGGCAGCAAATTTCAGGAAAATTGCCCTTGGTATAATGAAGAGGCAATCCTGCAAAACATGAAAGGTGTTTTATGAACGTGGAAGACAAGACGGTCATCGAAGATTTGATGCGAAATTTCGAAAACGATACCACCCTGCATTATCTGCAGTTTCTCCAGGCTTCCGGCATGAGTTGGGAAGCCTGCACCCGAAAGCTGTTTCGCTCCTGGGACACCTATGACCCAAACTTTCTCGCCGAAGAAACGGCCCGTGTGGGCGGGGAACTTCACCTCCCCCAGGGAGCAGGGCCTGAGTCTCTGGGGGAGCTCCTGCAATTCCGAGCCCAGATGGATCTTCGTTTCCAGCAGGCACTGCCGGAGGGATTGCCCGACTGGGAATCGCTGGATTTGCCGGGAACAGCACCACCCTCCTGGTATCTGGAAGAAAACGCGAAAGCCATTTCCATAGATGATCAGATCCGCAAAACCTTATTAGAGGAATGGTCTGATCCGATTAAAACGGCATCCCACGACAAGGACAACGCACTATGAACATTTCCGTAGAACTGGCCCAGGTGGCTCATGTGGATGCGCTGCAGAACCTGATCACCGGAGGTATCCTGATAGGCCTGGGTTTGCTACTGTTCCTGGCGTCGTGGCTGCTCTGGCGATGGCGACGCCGTAACCCGGATGCGGAAGAGGCAATCATTCTGGTCATCCTGGGCCTGTCCCTAGCGGGCATCCTGCTGCTTACTTCTCTACTATTCCTTGGCAACCTCTGGAACTGGGAAGGACTCGTGCATCCCGCCATCTATGCCGCACATCAGCAAATCGAGACCCAGAACCGTCCTCGCCCCTTACTCTAAGCGAAATCTGGATTGGGAAGCGGCGATCGCCCCGACCGTTAGCGAGACCGGCGGCCGGGGAAACGAATGACATTCTCTCCTTGCGGCGTCGATGTTTCTCCGGAGATCTTCCCCCATCATGCCTATGAACTATTTTCGGCATTAAGGTCAGATTTCTTATGAATCAGGCTGTTGGAGGGGCAGAGATGAAAGCCGAAGCGATGAATTTGCTGCAGTGGCCGAAACGGTTTGGTACCGAGGAAGCCTGTGCTGAGGCAGACGTTGAAACAGCAATGGTGGGCCAACGGCTGTCCGAGCCATGAGGCATATCCGCCGAGGGTCGTCCAAGTTTGTGAATACCCGGTAGCCAACCAGGGGAAACCAGTGGCCACCCGAGCCCGTAAATATTCGCCAAGAATCCATAAGATCGGAAGGAGCAGCCAACGGGCGCGGATAGAAAAGAAGCGCCGCGGAATACCCAAAGCCAGAGCTGGATATAGTGCACAATAACCCGCGAGCAGCGCGGTTGGGATGGCTGCAAGCCCCCAGATCATATGAGCATACTGGTGAAGAGGAATCGCCACCCAGTAAATACCAGTGGCAAATGCTCCGAACCCAAAAAGATATCCTAGAAGCGCTGCATGCTTAGCGGATGGAGCCTGCACCGCCATCCCGAAAACTGCGGTCAGCAATAATGGCGCAAGGTACCATTGCGCAAATGGCGCAAAAGCTAGCGGCCAGAGACACCCCAATAGGAGCGCGGCTGGAAGTCTAGGAACGCGCATGCTCACTACTACGATTGCTGCAGGTGCGGTAGCAATTCTCCCAACTGTTTCTGGGCGATCAATCCGGGAATGCGTCCGAGCTCACCACTTTTTACTCGGTAGAGAATAGCAGGTGTGCCTTCAAAACCTAATGCACTCATCAGGCCAAGGTTGCGCGTCAGTTCCTTGGTGGTCTTGGCCGTAGGCTTCGCTTTTGGCAGGTGACGATAACTGCCACGGCGCAATGCCGGGCCAACGATTTTTTCAAAATGCTGAAGGGCTGCCAGCGGATTGGGAGATTGCAACCATGCGGCGGCCTCTGCTGGACTCTGCGGAGTCAGGAATGCGACGGGCACATAGCGCACCGTCAATTTTCCCTCCCGAATAAAGGTTGCTTCCTCCTTATACATCACATGGCAATAGGGGCAATTGGGATCCTGAAAATCATAAATGATGGGTCCGCCATGGCCATCTTGGATATAGGTGATATGATGAGCCAGAATATCATTCCATAGAATACTGGCGGTCATCTTTGGGGGATGCGTGGGTGTTTGTGCGGCAATGGCCGGCGCGGTGCCGACTATGGCCAGACTACACCCTACAGCGCCAACGACAAGCCATTTCGCCACCACGTTTGCAGATTTTCCGTTCATGACGTTGTCCTTACGATCGCGCAAGATTGGGAAGCAGAGTCAGCAGTTCTCCACGAGATACCATGCCAGGTAACAAAGCAGTTTGGCCGTCTTTGCGCAGATACAAAATCGCCGGAACCCCCATGGAGTGCGTGCTTTGTAGAACCGCCATGTTCATCGACAATGCTTGTATCGTGTGCGCTGACGCTTTGACACGCGGCAATCCAACGGGACCGTTGGGGCCGATAGGCGCCGCAAAACTTTTTCCCGCCAACACCTCGAAGTGGCCAAGGGCGGCGAGAGGATGCGATGTCTGCAGAATTGCCGCTGCTTCCGGTTGGCTGCTGGGCAGTAAATAAGCCACGGGAACATATCGAATCGTGACTTTCCCAGTTTGTACCAAGGATTGTTCTTCTTCGTACATGCTGTGGCAATAGGGGCAATTGGGATCAAAGAAGTCATAAATGATCGGACCTTTGTGACCCTCCTGAATGTAAGTCAGCTTGTGTCCAATAGCTGACCAGTAACTTGGTTGTGACATTTTTGGTAAAGGCGACGTAGTGGCCAGCGCCGATCCTGCGACGGTGACAGCCGTCAGAAAACCAGCGGTAACGATCCACTGCTTTAGGTGACTTCCTTCAATGGCGTTCATATGTGGTATCTCCTCAATGCGCTGCTGTTGCTCCAAGTTTTTGCTGTACGTGATGCAGAAGGGTGTGAGGCCCCTCGTACCCTTCATATTGCGCGATCAGGTGTCCGGAAGCGCCTATCAGCAGGATGGCGGGCGGGCCAAAAAGTTGAAAGTGGTGTAGCAAATTCCGGGATGCTGCATCGCTAGCCGTCACATTGACGCGAATGAGAGTCACATGGCGCAACCCCATATCCACCTGCGGATTTTCATAGGTTTCGACATTTATGCGCTGACATTCCACGCACCATCTTGCCCAGAAGTCCACCAGAACGGGGTGGCCTTTGGCTGCCAGTAGCGCGTGATGGAGTTGCGTCAGGCTGGTGACCATGTGTTGTTCAAAACGTTGATTGGCGGTCTGCGCCGATGGAATCACTCGTTGCTTGTCCCTTTGAGCAACTAGCGGTGCCAATGGTTGTAATACCTGTGAAGCGCCGGATGCTGCACCGATACCCAACAGCACGCCATACAGGAATATCACCAGCCCCAGCCCCCGAAAAAAATGTGTGGCAGGACGAGTGCTAGGAGAAAATGCCCCAAGGAAGACGCTCGAAACTATCGCAAGAATCGCCCACAGAGCTAACGTTACCGGGCCAGGCAAAATCCGCGATAAAAACCAGATCGCCACACCCAGCAGGACTACGCCAAACACTGCCTTGACGGCGTTCATCCATGCGCCTGCTCGGGGCAAAAAATGACCGGCTGATGTGCCAATGATTAACAGGGGCGTGCCCATCCCCAATCCCAAAAGGAACAATGCCAAAGCCCCCAGGGCCAGATTGCCTGTGTGGGCGATGAACAGTAGCGCCCCTGCCAAAGGCGCGGATACGCAAGGGCCGACGATCAGTGCCGAAAGCATGCCCATGATAAAGGCGCCAAGCGCATGTCCGCCTTTGCCATACTGGGAGAGCCGGGTCTGCAGGGCGGTTGGCATCTGCAACTCATAGAACCCGAACATCGACAGCGCCAGCAACACAAATAATGCACTGAAGCCGCCCAAGACCCAGGGGTTCTGAAAGAATGCCTGAAGATAGGAACCGGTGATCGCGGCGATTACGCCGGCTGCCGCATAGACGATGGACATTCCCAAGACGTAGGCGACAGAAATCCAGAAAGACCGCATGCGGGATTCGCGCGCAGTCAACTGGGCATTGCCACGCCCCACGACCAAAGAAGACAGGATGGGAATCATCGGGAAAATACACGGTGTAAATGCGAGCCCGAGACCGGCTACAAAGAAAAGCAGCAATGTCAGGGGAAGTTGCGTGCCTTCCAGCCCCGCAGAAAACTGACTATATAGGGGTCCCCTCAGAAAACGGAATATAAAACCCGTTAAGGGCGCGATGCTCCTGGAATCCAGCGATAGAGCGTCGGCAAGGATACCCCGAGGTGCTCCGCAA